>DAOMOD010000164.1:5707-7397 GCA_035444205.1 Lysobacteraceae bacterium | reverse complement strand
TCCCAGCACAACCCCCTCGCCACGGCTTGTTGCGGGACAAGTACACATGGAATGATGCAGCGACCTCCCCCGGACCCTGCCGTGGACACCACTCTGCTGATCGCCGCTGCCCGCTCTGGCGACAAGATCGCCGAGGCGCGGCTGTTCGATTCGGTCTATGCCGATCTGCACCGAATGGCGCAGCATCACCTGCTGCGCAGCGGCACCGACATCGCGCACGCGCAGTCGCTGGTGCACGAGGTGTACCTGCGCATGGCGCGTGGCGACGATGCACCCAACGACCGCCGACACTTCTTCGCGCTGGCCTCGCGCGCGATGCGCCAGATCGTCATCGACCACGTGCGCAAGCGCGGTGCCGCCAAGCGCGGGGAAGGGGTCGCGCCGCTGTCGCTGGATGACGTGCGCGAACCGGCCCTGACCGCCGTGCTGGCCGGTCAGGATGACGAGTTGCTGAGCCTGGACGCTGCGCTGCAGCGTCTGGAGCACTTCGACGAGAGCCTCGCGCGGCTGGTGGAGCTGCATTTCTTCGGTGGCCTGGGCTTTGTCGAAATGACCACCGTGCTCGATCGGTCCGAGCGTTCCCTCAAGCGCGACTGGCGCAAGGCCAAGGCGTTCCTGTACCGGGATCTGGCCCATGCCACCGCCGGGTGACGCCGCGCACTGGCATCGCCTGTCCGCCGCGCTCGACGAGCTGCTTGATCTCGATACCGCCGAACAGGGCGAGCGCCTCGATGACATCGCGCGCGCCGATCCGGCCTTTGCCGGCGAGCTTCGCGCCCTGCTCAACGCCGAATCCGGCGAGGGCCTGTTCGAGCGCGGCCTGGGCGCCCTCGCGCACGAGGCGCTGGAGCAATCGGCCAGTGCATCAAAAGGCGGAACGTCCAACGCCGCGTCGGAGCAGGACGCCGTCACCATCGGCCACTGGCGGCTGATCGAACCGCTCGGCCGCGGCGGCATGGGCGAGGTGTTTCTTGCGCAGCGCCACGACGGTGATTTCACCCAGCGCGCGGCGCTCAAGCGCCTCAAGCGCGGCATGGACAGCGAGGACATCCTGCAGCGCTTCCTGCAGGAACGCCGCATCCTCGCCAGTCTCGCCCACCCCAACATCGCGCGCCTGCTTGATGGCGGCATGGATGGCGAGGGGCGGCCCTACATCGTCATGGAGCATGTCGAGGGCACGCCGATCACCGACTGGGCGCGCGAGCACGGGCTGTCGCTGCGCGAGCGCCTGACCCTGCTGCGCAAGGTCTGCGATGCCGTGGCTTATGCCCAGAGCCGGCTCGTCGTTCACCGCGACCTCAAGCCTTCCAACATCCTCGTGGACGCACAGGGCGAACCGCATTTGCTGGATTTCGGCATCGCCAAGCTGCTCGACGACGCGCCCGACGCGCACCACACCCGCACCGGCCTGCGCGCACTCTCGCCAGCCTATGCCGCACCCGAACAGATCCACGGCGAGGCGATCAGCACCGCCACCGACGTGCACGCGCTGGGCGTGGTGCTCTACGAAATGCTCGCCGGTCAGTTGCCCTATCGGCGCGAGCGCGGGCTCACCACCGGCGTCGGTGCCGGGGGCGAATACGCCTCGCTGGTCCGCCCCAGCCAGGCGCTGCGCCAGCTTGAGCCCACGCAGCTGACGCAGCGCTGGGGCGAGGGAGCACCGGAACCGGCGAGGCTGGCCCGGCTCGTC
>DAOMOD010000164.1:1406-5697 GCA_035444205.1 Lysobacteraceae bacterium | reverse complement strand
ATCTCGACCGCATCGTGCTCGCTGCGCTGCGCCCCGAGCCCGAGCGCCGCTACGCCTCCGCCGCCGCGCTCGGCGCGGATCTGGGCTTGTATCTGGACGGCCGCCCGATCAACGCGCGGCCGGACACCTCCGGGTATCGGATTCGCAAGTTCGTGCTGCGCCATCGCCTCGGTGCCGCCGCGACCGCGCTGGCCCTGATCGCCCTCGTCGCCAGCTTCGGCACCGCGCTGTGGCAGGCGCGCATCGCGCGCGATCAGGCACACGAGGCCAACCGCCAGCGCGCCCTGGCCGAGCAGCACCTTGCGCGCGCCGAAGCGCAGGCTCGGCGGGCCGAGGAAACCAAGCGTTTCGTGGTTTCCCTGCTCAAGGCCGGCAATCCCGAGCTCTCGCGCAGCGGCGCGCAGACCTCGGCCGTGGACCTCATCCGCGACGCCGCCTTGCGCGTCGACGCACTCACCGACGCACCCGACACCCAGGCCGAACTGCAGGTCGCCATCGGGCACGGCCTGATTTCACTGGGCGCTGCCGACGAAGGGCGAACCCGGCTGGATGCCGGCATCGCGCAGCTGCGCACCCTGGGCGAGGCCGCCTGGCCTGCGCTGGCTGATGGCCTGCATTACTCGGCCATGCACGACACCGCGACCGGGCGACTGGCGGCGGCGATGGCGGACAGCAAAGAGGCATTGGCGATCTTCGACCGCATCGGCCCGCGCGCCGATCTCGCCCTGGGCCGCATCGCCACGCTCACCACACTGGCCAAGAACGTCCAGTTCAGCGGCGACCTTCCCGCCAGCCAGGCGCTTTACGAACGGATACTGGCCGAACGCGAGACCCTGCTCGGCCCGGACGATCCGCGCCTGGCCGTGGACTGGAACAATCTCGGTGCCACCGCCATCCGGCGCGACCGCTACGCCGAGGCCGAACACGCCTATGCGCAAGCCAGCCGTCTACTGGCGCTCGATCCGCAGGCTCCCGAATCGCGCCAGGCCTGGCTGCACCTGGGCCGCGCCAACGCCCTGTTCGGCCTGGGACGTTTCGACGAGGCCGATGCCACAGGCCTCGCCGCACTGGACATCGCCGAACGCACCCTGCCCGCCGATCACCCGATCAGCGCCAGCATCCGCACCATGCTCGCCCTGCTGTATCGCCACGCCGGCAGGCTCGACGAGGCCGCGGCGATGGCCGAGCGCGCCCGCGCCACTTTCGCGGCCACCAACGCCAGCCAGCTGGGCTGGACCGAAGCCCAGCTCGGCCTCACCCTGCTGGCGCAAGGCCGCGATGCCGAAGCGCTCGACGTTCTCGTCGCCGCGGAAGACCATTTCGCCAGCCGACGCAACCGCGAAGAGGCCGACTACTTCCAGGTTCGCGCCGCACTCGCCTTCGCGCGCCTGCGCCGCGGCGATGCCGACGCGCTTTCCATGCTGGACGAATCCCTGGACGAACTCATCGGCCGCCATCCGCACCCGAGCAACGCGCTGGCCGAGACCCTCACCCTGCGCGCCGAAGCCGCCGCCCTGCTGGGCCACGATGATGTGGCGCAGTGGCGCGAACGAGAGCTTGAAATGCTAACCGCCCTGCTCGGCCCCGAGCACCCACGCCGTCTTGCGGCAAAGCAGCGGTCGAACTCGGCGGGGCTTTCATAGCAGGCTGCGCGGGAACACCTGTTTCTCGTGGACAGGCTTGCCATCACACCCGTGCGGGCCCGCTTTCACGCCCCCTATTCCGCGTCATTGCGGGCTTGACCCGCAATGACGCGACATCAAGCCGCTTGCGCGAAATCAATTGTTCCCACAAGAACGCGGCTTCTGAAAAGCCGGCAGGACAGCCGTTCTTCACAGCAACGCTGCCCGAAGGGTGCAGCACAGGGTTGCGGCATGAAAAAAACTGGCACGACTTCCGGTGAACCTGCGTTGTTAGCGGCAAGCCCACCTTCCGAAGGATTTAGCCATGTTCGCCGTACGTACTGTTTTGCGCCCTGCCGCGTCATGGTCAGCCACGTTCACTTTGCTGCTGGCCCTGGCTGCACCCGGCGCGATGGCGGCAGAACGCTGCGTCAGTACCGTGGCCCAGTTCAATGCGGCGGTGGCCGTGGCCGCCAACGAAGCTGTCGTGATCAAGATGACGGCAGGCACCTGGAACATGACCGGCAGCATCATCGATGGTAATGGTGGCAGCCCCACGTATCCGGATGTGGAGGAGTCCATCAGCATTCAAGGCGGCTATGGCAGCGGCTGCACCACGCGCAGCGGAAACCCTGTTGCCACCGTGCTGACCGGCACCAACCTGTTCGTCAGCAACTTCAGGGCCGATGCGCCATTGCGGATCGAGCGATTGACGCTCCGCAACCTGAACTCGCTGTACCTGATCAGCGATGAAACCCTCACCCTGGAGCGGGTCTGGCTCGATCACGTCGGACACACCCAACTGGGTGCGAGCCGGGTGATCCTGCGCAACAGCCTGATCACCCACAGCGGCGGCGTCCATCCAGGCGGTGGCTGGCTCAGCGATTGCGCGGTCGAGATCCGATCCTATGGAATGGAGACGGCCCGCATAGAACACAGCACCTTTTCCCAGAACAACGGCAGCGGTGCGCTTTGCGTGACCCGTGCCGACGCGGAAGAGACCGATGCCTGGCGCATGTTCGTGACCAACAACGTGTTCTGGGACAACACGCGCGACATCCGGCTGCGCAAGCGTGCGTCCGTGCCGAACATCGACGCGCGCCTTTACAACAACATCCTGGGCAACGGCGTGGACGCCAATCGCCCCTTGGCTGCCGCCCCGATGCAGACCCAGTACGTCAATCCGCAATTCGTGGATCCGGCCACCGATGACTGGCGGCTGGGCGGCGCATCGCCAGGCATCAACAGCGGGCGCAACGATGTCAATCTGCTCAGCCAGAAGGATTTTGCCGGCAACGCGCGCTGGCAAGGCGCAGCCCCGGATCGCGGCGCATTCGAATCCGACATCGGCTCCACCGCCACCGTGCTGACGGTCACCAACACCAATGACACCGGCGCGGGATCGCTGCGCCAGGCGCTGATCGACGCCAATGCCGCACCCAACGTCAACCGGATCCACTTCAACATTTCCGGTGCCTGCCCGCGCGTCATCACGCTGGCTTCGCTGCTTCCCACCATCGCCGAGCCAGTTGTCATCGATGGCTATACCCAACCCGGCTCCAGCCGCAACAGTGCCGTGCTCGGCAACAATGCGACACTGTGCGTGGTTCTCAATGGCGCCAACCAGATCACCGGCGCCTACGGCCTGAACGTCGCCACCACGGCTTCACCCGACGCCACGGTGAGCATCGAGGGATTGGGGTTTTCAGGCCACTCGATTGCCGCAGCGCAATTCGCCGGTGGGCGCGACCATCGCCTGGCGGGTTCGCAAGTGGGCGGCACCTTCGGCAGCTACACCGCCCTGCCCAGCGGCACCGGTGTGCGCGTGGGCGGCAGTACCCAAGGCGTCCGCATCGGCGGGCCGGAGCCGCAAGACCGCAACGTCATCGTGGATGCACTGGGCACGGGCATCAGCATCTCGGGCTCCGGCAGCACCCAGCCGGGCACGGCCATCGTCGAGAACAACTACATCGGAACCCTCAGCGGCGGCGACCAGCGCGGCAACGAACGCGGCATCCTGATCCACGGCCCCGGTCACATCGTGCGTGGCAACGTGATTGCCAACAGCACATTGCACGGCGTCGAAGTAAGTGGCAGCCATGCGGTGGGCAACCGTATCACCGACAACCGCATCGGCATCCCGGCATTGTGTGCAGGCACATGCGCCAATCGCGGCAACGGCGGGCATGGCGTGCGTATCGCCAACGCATCCAGCGCCACCCAGGTGGATGCCAATCGCATTGGCTTCAGCGGCAATGACGGCGTGGCGGTGATTGCCTCGGCCTTCAACACCATCCGGCGCAACCGCTTCCACGACAACGCCGGCATCGGCATCGACCTGGGCGACGATGGCATCGACCTCTTCGATGACAACAATTCCGATCCGCCCGCCAGCGCCGCCAACGGCAACCAGAACAAGCCCAGCATTACCCTGGTGGAAGGCAGCGGTGACACCGCACAGGCCAGCGGCGCGCTGGCCTCGTCCAACGGCTGGTACCGGATCGACTTCTACGCCGTGCCGCAGTGCAACCCCGTGGTGATCGGAAGCATACCGATGGGCTTCTGGGGCCAGGGCGAGGATTGGCTGGGCTCGACCTTCGCCCAGATCGTGAACGGCTGGGACGGCGTGGGCGACGGCTCGACGACCTACACGAACGCGGCGCTGACCG
>DAOMOD010000164.1:0-1396 GCA_035444205.1 Lysobacteraceae bacterium | reverse complement strand
CCAGCCGGCAGCACCGGCTACTTCAACACCCCGCGCTGGGTCACCGCCACGGCCACGCGCCTGCTCGGCGACCCGGGCGGCACGTTCTTCTGGCATCGCGGCACCTCCGAGTTCAGCCGCTGCAGAAGCTCCATCCTCGGCGGAGACATCTTCAGCGACGGATTCGAGATGCCGTGAGTTCGACAGCGCAGCGTTTTCCGCCCCATTCGAAGGAATCCCCCATGCCCCTCCTGATCCAGCGTTTTCTCGCGACCCTCTGCCTTGCGCTCGCGCCGTTCGCCGGCACCCTGGCCGCACCCTTCGCCTACCTCGCCGAAGGTCCGGACGGCGACACCGTGCGGGTGCTGGACACCGCTACCCACGCGGTGGTGGCAAGCATCCCGATGGCCGCGGGCTCCTCGCCCTGGGGAGTGGCCGTCAGCCGCGACCAGGCGCGCGCCTACGTCACCCTCGCCGGCGGCGCGGCGCTGGCCGTGTTCGATACCAACGCCCATGTCCAGATCGGCAGCGTGCCGGTCGGAGCGGCACCGTTCTCGGTGGCGGCAAGCGACGACGGAACGCGCGTGTATGTGCCAAGCCTCATGGACAGCACTCTCGCCATCATCGACACCGCCAGCCTCACCGTGCTCGCCAGCGTGTCCCTGGGCGCGGGCAGCGCGCCGTTCGGCGTGGCTGTGAACCCGGCTGGCGACCGGGTCTACGTCGCCAATACTGGCAACAACACCGTTTCCATCGTCGATGCCACCACCCACGTCCTCATCGCCACCGTGCCGGTGGGCAACGATCCGCGCGGCGTGGCGGTTCATCCGAACGGCTCCCGCGTCTATGTGACCAACCGCATGGGCGACACGGTATCGGTGCTCGATGCCGGCACGCAGACCGTCATCGCGACCATTCCGGTCGGCCTCCACCCCAACAGTGTGGCCTTCAGCAACCAGGGCGCGCGCGCCTATGTGACCAACCAGTTCGGCGCGAGCATTTCGGTGATCGACACCACCAGCCATGCCGTGATCGCCACCGTGCCCACAGGTGCGGGCGAACCGTATGGCATTGCCATCACGCCGGACGATGCGCGCCTCTATGTGGCAGACATCAGCGCCGACCGGGTTTGGGCCATCGACGCCACCACCCACGCCATCACCGCCACCCTGCCCATCCGCGCCTTCGCCACCTACGGTCGATTCATCGCACCCGGTGCGGGCGGCGGGCCGCCCGTCGTCACGCCGCGCGCGATCACGACGGTGCCGACCAATGCCACCTGGGCACTGATCGCACTGGCGCTGATGCTGGCGTGGATAGCCGCGGTGCGCGGCACCCCGCGGTGAACGGCGCGGCGGCCTGAGCGCCGGGGCGGTTCGGCGCGGGCCTCCGGGGGATCGTGTGCAGGTGGAAGCCG
>DAOMOD010000163.1:0-9301 GCA_035444205.1 Lysobacteraceae bacterium | reverse complement strand
CCGATCTGGGTGCCCTTCATCATCGCCATCGCCTTCTCGACGGAGAGATCGGCCGGCGGCAGCGTCGCCGCGCCGTCGAGCCGGAACGTCAGCGCCCGCCTGCGCTGCGCGTAGTAGTCCCAGTCGTGGGCCGCGCCCGAAGGGCCGCTCGTGCGCCAGCCCGACAGCACGGTCACGTACTGCACGCCGTCCACCGCATAGCTGATCGGCTGCGCCATCACGCCGTTGCCGGCGTCAAACGACCAGAGCTTGCGGCCGCTGTCGGCGGCGTACGCGGCCAGCTCGCCCTCCACGTTGCCCTGGAACACGAGGTTGCCGGCCGTGGTGAGGATCGCTCCGTTCTTGCTGCCGGTGAGCGGCACCGACCACGCCGCCTTCTGCGCCACCGGGTCCCAGGCCAGCAGCGAGTTGCTGCCGGGCGGCAGCACGATGTCGGGCGGCGCGCGTCCGGTGCCGGTGTTGATCACCTGCCCGGGCGTGAAGCGCCAGTCTTTCAGGTCGCCCGGCGGGTCGACGTATACCCGCCCCTGCTCGATCGCCGGGATGTACACCAGCCCGGTTCCGGGGTTGTACGCAGTGGCCTCCACGCTGTGCGCGCCGACCGGCGACGGAAACACCACCGCGACGCGTCCGTCCGGATAGCGCGCCTCGGGATTCTCGACCGGCCGGCCGCTGGCGATGTCGATGCGTTCGGCCCAGGTCACGTTCTCGACGAACTTCTCGGCCGAGATCAGGCGCCCGTCCTCGCGGTCGATCACGTAGAAGAAGCCGTTCTTCGGCGCGGTCATCAGCACCTTGCGCGGCCGACCTTCGATCTCCAGCTCGGCCAGATGCATGTCCATCGCGGCGTTGTAGTCCCAGGTCTCGCCGGGATTGATCTGGTAGTGCCAGACGTACTCGCCTGTGTCAGCGTCGAGCGCGATCACCGCGCACAGGAACAGGTTGTCGCCGCCGCCGGGGCTGCGGATCTTCTGGTTCCAGGGCGCACCGTTGCCGGTGCCGATGTAGAGCCGGTTGAACTCCGGGTCGTAGGCCATGGCGTTCCAGACCGTGCCGCCGCCACCGAACTTCCACCACTCGCCGTTCCAGGTCTCGGCGGCCATGGCCATCGCGCCGTTCTCGAACCCGTCCTCCGGGTTGCCGGGCACGGTGTGGAAGCGCCACAGCTGCTGGCCGGTCGCGCCGTCGTACACCGTGACGTAACCGCGCACCGGCGCGAAGTCCGCGCCGCCATGCCC
The DNA here is from genome assembly GCA_035444205.1 of Lysobacteraceae bacterium. Lineage (GTDB taxonomy): Bacteria > Pseudomonadota > Gammaproteobacteria > Xanthomonadales > BPKI01 > DAOMOD01. The sequence goes on along the minus strand of DAOMOD010000163.1, from coordinate 8,063 downwards.
GATCGCCACCTTGCCGTTGAACACCCAAGGCGCGCCCGAGATGTAGCGACCGTCGTCCTCCTCCAGCGTCTGCACGCTCCACAGCACCTCGCCGGTGCGCGCGTCCAAGGCGATCAGGCGCCCGTCGATGACGCCGGTGTAGATGCGGCCGTCGGCGTACGCGATGCCGCGGATCCCCCATGCCGCACGCATGCGCTCGCCCGCGACCTCGTTGCCCTTGGGATCGTATTTCCAGAGCAGTTCGCCGCTGCGCGCGTCGAGTGCGTGCACGACGCTGTAACCGACGCCGAAGTACAGCACGCCGTCCACCGCCAGTGGCGCGCTGAATGCGTTGGGCCGGGCGTCGATGTCGAACGACCAGGCCAGGCCGAGCCGTTCGACGTTGCCGTCGTTGATCTGGTCGAGCCGGCTGAACCTGCTTTCGGACACGTCTCCGCCGTATCCGGACCAGTTCTCGGTCGACCCGATCCGCAGGCCCTCGTCCGCCCCAGCCTCGGACGCCGGCTGCCCAACCGAACAGCCCAGCATCGCCAGGGCGCCCAAGACCGCGAGGACCGGCCCGTAGGCGCGCCCGAGCCTTGCTGGCGCGCCCCGGTGACTCGCCGCACAGACCGGCCGCCGGCTCATTTTGTGCTGTCCGCGCCGTCGCCCGCTGCCTTGGCGGCTTCGGCCTTGGCGGCTTCGGCCGCGATCGCTTCGCGTGCGCCGCGCCGGATGTAGTGCACCAGGCCTTCGACCTCGGCGTCGGGCATTTCCTCGAACTGCGGCATGCCCCTGGACACCAGCGCGCCCTGCTGGAGCACGGCCGCCAGCGATTCGACGCTCATCGGCGTACCCGCGCGACGCATGTCCGGCGCGGCACCGCCCGAGAGCAGGCGCGGCCCGTGGCAAACGTGGCAGTTGCGATGGAACACCTCTCGACCCAGTTCGGCCTTGGCGTCGTCGATGACCAGGTTCGGATCGTCGAGCAGCGGCGGCTCCACGTGTTCGAACGGCGGCAGCGTCTGGTCGCCGTCGAGCACGAAGGTCAGCACGTGGCGCTTCTGCGTGTAGTAGTTCCACTCCTTGCCCGTGCCGCCGAGGCCAGTGCCGCGCCATCCGGCGAGGACGGTGATGTACTGCTTGCCGTCGACCAGGTAGCTGATCGGCTGCGCGGCGACGCCCACTTGCGCGTCGAACGACCAGAGCTTGGTGCCGGTGTCGGCGGCGTAGGCAGACAGTTCGCCGGTCACCTGGCCCTGGAACACGAGATTGCCGCCGGTCGCAAGGGTCGCGCCGTTCTGCATGCCGATCAGCGGCACTTCCCATACCCGGCGCTTGGCGACCGGATCCCACGCCTGCAGGTAGCTGCTCGGCGGAGGCTGCGGCGGAATGTTGGCCGGCGTCGGCCCGATGCCCGAGCTCACCCGCATGCCCGGCGGGTGCGTCCACCCCTCGATGTCCGGCGGATCGGAGTAGACGGTGTAAGACTCGGTCGTCGGGATGTAGACCAACCCGGTCTTGCGGCTGAAGGACATCGCCGCGACCGGATGCGCGCCCCACTGGCCCGGCCAGCCGATCCACACCTTGCCGTCGCGATAGCGCGCGTCGGGATTCTCGACCGGACGGCCGGTTGCCATGTCGATGCGCTCGGCCCAGGTGACGGTGTTCGCGAACTGGTCGGCCGAGATCAGCTTGCCGTCCTTGCGGTCGATCACGTAGAAGAAGCCGTTCTTCGGCGCATGCAGGATCACGTCGCGCAGCTCGCCGTCGATTTCCAGCTCGGCCAGCTCGATGTCCATGTTCGAGTTGTAGTCCCAGGTCTCGCCGGGGTTGGTCTGGTAGTGCCAGATGTATTCACCGGTGTCGGCATCGAGCGCGACCACGGAAGCCAGGAACAGGTTGTCGCCGCCGTCGGGGCTGAAGATCTTCTGGTTCCACGGCGAGGCATTGCCGGTGCCCAGGTAGATGCGGTTGTACTTCTGGTCGTAGGCCATGGCGTGCCAAACGGTGCCGCCACCGCCGAATTTCCACCACTCGCCGGTCCAGGTCTTGGCCGCCATTTCCATGGCCTCGCTCTCGAAGCCGTCAGCGGGGTTGCCCGGAACGGTGTAGAAGCGCCACGCCTGCTCGCCGGTCTCGGCGTCGTAGGCAGTGACGTAGCCGCGGACCGGGGAGTAGTCCGCGCCGCCGTGGCCGATGATGACCTTGCCGTTCATGACCCACGGCGGACCGGTGATGTAGCGGTAGTCGTCCGGGTCGACGGTCATCGCCGTCCAGAGCAGGCTGCCGTCCTTCGCGTCGAGCGCGATCAGGCGGCCGTCGAGGGTGCCGGCGAAGATCTTCCCTTCCCAGTAGCCCACGCCGCGGATCGGCCAGCCAGCCCGCAGCTTGTGGCGCGCGGCCGAATAGACGTCGGGGTCGTACTTCCAGAGCAGTTTGCCGGTTCTCGCGTCCATCGCGTGGATGACGCTGTGGCCGACCGGGAAGTACAGGATCCCGTCGATGGCCAGCGGCGTGCCCAGGCCGTTCATGGTCACCGGCAGGTCGTAGGACCAGGCCAGGCCCAGGCGCGAGACATTGCCGTCGTTGATCTGCTCTAGCGGACTGTAGTGGTTCTCGCGCCAATCGCCGCCGAACGACGACCAGTTCGCGCCTTCCACCGCACCTGCCTGCGCGACCGCGTCCGGCGCGACCGCCCTGTCGGCGCAGCCGCTCAGGGTCGAAACGATGAGCATCGCGGCGGCCACGTACCCCACCCCGATCAACTTGCTGAGATTGATAGACATCCGTTGGCACTCCCTCTTGCTGGCCGGCCGCAAGGCCGGCCGTGGCGATACTTCTGGTCGCCCCTGGGGGCGGCCTCGTGCGGCCCCGGAAGTCCGCCGGACGCCGGCACCGGAAGCGTTCTCCCCCGCCAGATCCCGTTGCAGGGTCCCGCGGGGCTCCTGCCATCGACGGGTCGCCGGCAGGATCGCTACTTTTTACACCATTGTGCAGTTTCTTCGCGGCCCGTCAACACGCGCGCCGTCGCCGGGCCCGGCCGGCTACCCGCCGATCATCCGCTCCGTCGGCCAGTAGCGCCGCTTGAGCTCCTTCTTGTTGATCTTGCCCATCGCATTGCGTCCGATGTCCTGGTGGAACTCGTAGGAGCGCGGGCACTTGTAGCCAGCCAGGTGGCGGCGGCAGAACTCGTTGAGCTCCTCCGCCGACGCCGGCACGCCGGGATCCGCGGGCACCACCAGCGCCTTGACCTCCTCGCCCATCTCGCGGTTCGGCACGCCGATCACGACGGCATCGGCCACCTGCGGATGCTGTAGCAGTACCTGCTCGACTTCGGCCGGATAGATGTTCACGCCACCGCTGATGATCATGTCCGACGCGCGGTCGGTGATGTACAGGTAACCCTCGTCGTCGACATGGCCAACCTCGCCGAGCGTGAACACGCCCGGCGCCGCGTGCACCTCGGCCGTCTTGACCGGGTCGTTGCGATACACGATGCCGCGCCCGGTCGCGTCGCGGAAGTACACCTGCCCGGTCTGGTTCGGGCCCAGCTCCCGGCCATCGTCCGACAGGATCACCATCTCGAACGGCGCCACCGCGCGCCCGACCGATCCGGGCTTTCGCAGCCACTCCTCCGAGGTGATCATGTTGGTGGTGCCCGACTCGGTGCCACCGTAGGCCTCGACCAGCACCGGTCCGAACCATTCGATCATCTGCCGCTTCACCTCCGCCGGGCAGGCTGCGCCGGTGTGCGCCATGCGCTTCATCGACGAGACGTCGTAGCGCGCCCGCACGTCGGCCGGAAGCGAAAGCAGGCGCTGGAAGTGCGTTGGCACCATGACCGTGGCCTCGATCCGCTCATCCTGGATGGTCTGGAGCACGCGCTCGGGGTCGAACGCGTCCATCGTGACCAGCGGACAGCCGCCCAGCATCGCCCGCACCATGGTCAGTGGACCGGTGTGGTAGAGCGGTCCGGCCACGATGCCCGGCCCCTGCGGCAGCACCGCCGAGCGCACGTGCTGCGCGGCGACGTAGTCGCGGACCGTATCGGCCGGCGGGAAATAGGCCGGAGGGGTTTCGGTCGCCTTGGGCGTGCCGGTGGTGCCGGAGGTGTAGTGCAGGTGCGGCAGCGGCACCATCGCGTCCGGCGGGGGCGCGGGCGAAGCCGCCTCCAGCCACGCCTCCCACGCGATCAGCCCGGGCGTCGGCGGGCACCGCCATCCCACAACGGTCTCGATGCCGCAGCGCCTGGCCGCGGCCAGTCCGACCTCCTGCATCCCGGGGCCCACCAGCAGCGCGCGCGCGCCCGAGTCTTGCAGGATGTAGACCAGCTCGTCTTCGGTCAGGTGGTAGTTGACCGGCACGCTGGAGGCACCGGCGAGCAGGCACGACGCATAGGCGATGACTGCCTCGGCGCAGTTGCCCGAGTACACCGCCACGCGGCGCTGCTCGCCCAGGTCCAGGGCCAGGATTGCGTTCGTGGCCCGGTCGAGCAGCCGGTCCAGCGCCGCCCAGTCCAGGCGCACGCGCTCATCGGCCAGCGCCAGAGTGCGCAGACGTTCCGGGGAATAGCCTTCCACAACCAGTGACATGCTCGTTGCCTCCAACGGTCTCGATGCTTCGGCCCGGTACGACTCAGGTGCTGTCGCCCAGGCCGGCCGCCTCGGCCCGCACGATCGAAGGGCCGAGGTAGCGCAGCGACATGCGCATCGCCACCAGGGCGATGACGAAACACCCCACCACCACGATCATCAACGACGAGCCCAGGCGTTGCTCGTCGGCGAACACGAAATCGGTGATCGCGCCGACCAGGGTCGGGCCGGCGCCCATGCCCAGGGTCGTGAACACGAACAGGAACAGCGCGATCAGCTGGCCGCGGATGATGTTGGGCGCCATCAGCGCGATGATCGACGACACGTAGACCATGAACGGCACGGTGATGAACTGCACGACGCAGTACAGCGCCAGGAACACCCACGGGTTGGACACCACGAACAGCAGCAACACCGCCGGCGCCAGCAGCATCAGCAGCCAGCTGTAGAAGCGCATGTGGGCATCCTTCATCCCGCGCCGGAAGAAGCGGTCGACCAGGCGCCCGTTGACCACCAGCCAGATGGCCGAGATCACGTTCATGGCGCTCAGCGCCGGCCCGTACTGGGCCGGTGCCCATCCGAAACGACGGGTGATGTAGGACGGCACCCACGAGGTCAGGCTGTAGCCGATCAGCGCCAGCGCCGAGAAGCAGACCATCATCAGGCCGATCAGTCGCCAGTTGGCGCGCAGGAAGGAATACAACGCACCCTTGCTGTCGTTGTCGCCCTTGGCGGCCGCGAGCACGCCACGGCGGGCCGGCTCACGGAACGTGAACACCAGGCCGGCCAGCACCAGGCCCGGCAGGCCGACCATCATCATCACCCGCTGCCAGCTCTCGGGATCGCCCACGATCGGCCAACTCACGCCGCGTGCGTGAAGGGAATCGGCATAGGCAATCGCCAGCGCGCCCAGCCCGAACGCTGCTGCGGAGCCGACCTTGCCACCCATCTGGAAGGTCGACGCGGCCAGCGTCAGGCGGTCGCGCGGAAACTCGTCGGCCAGCAGCGAGTACGCCGCGGGAATGAGGCAGGCCTCGCCGACACCCACGAAGACCCGCGCCAGCAGCAACTCCTCGAACGATTGCGCCAGGCCGCAGGCCGCCGTCGCCAGCCCCCAGAGCGACACCCCGAAGAACACGATCCAGCGCCGCGGGTAGCGATCGACGGCCCAGCCCAGGGGGAGGCCGAACAGGGCATAGGCAATCGCGAACGCCGGACCGAGCACCAGGCTCATCTGGAAGTCGCTCATGCCCAGATCGGCCTTGATCGGCTCCACAAGCATGCTGATGATCAGGCGATCGAGCCAGGAGAACACGTACAGGGAGAACAGTACCCAGACCATCCACCAGCTGCGGAATCCCACGGGGGACACCTTCATTTTCCCGACACTGGCTTCGCTGGACATCTCTTCCCTCTCCAGGACTGCAGCCGCGTCGGCGCGCACGCCAACGCGACTGGTTCAGGACACGATCAGCGCAGCGGCTTGCCTGCGTACTCTTCGATCTTCAGCTTGCCCAGCTGCGCCATGTGCACTTCGTCCGGGCCATCGGTCAGGCGCACGTAGCGGTTGGTCAGGAACAGGCCCGCGATCGGCGTGTCGCCGCTCACGCCCATCCCGCCGTGCACCTGCAGCGCGCGGTCGCCGACGGTCTGCGCCATCGCTGGCGCAACTATCTTGATCGCGGCGATCAGGTCCTTGGCGACCTTGTTGCCGTAGCGGTCCATCGCATCGGCCGCCTTGAGCGTGAGCAGGCGCGCCTGCTCGATCTCGCAGAACGAGCGCGCCACCTCCTGGCGGATGCTGCTCTGCTGCGACAGCTTGCGGCCGAAGGCCACGCGGTTCTCGGTGCGGTGCGCCATGTACTCGAGCATCCGCTGTGCCTGGCCGATCGAACGCATGCAGTGGTGTATGCGGCCCGGGCCCAGGCGCCCCTGGGCGATCTCGAAACCGCGCCCCTCGCCCAGCACCATGTTCTCCCTGGGCACGCGCACGTTGTCCAGGCGCAGTTCGGCGTGGCCGGCGGGCGAATGGTAGTGGCCGAACACGCTCAGCGGACGCACGATCTCCACGCCCGCCGCGTCCGCCGGCACCAGGATCATCGAATGCCGCGCGTGCCTCGGGCCTTCGTCGAACGTCCTGCCGAACACGATCATCAGCTTGCAGCGCGGGTCCATCGCGCCGGAGATCCACCACTTGCGCCCGTTGATCACGTAGTCATCGCCGTCGGCGACGATGCTGGTCTCGATGTTGGTCGCGTCCGACGAGGCCACCTGCGGCTCGGTCATGACATAGGCCGAGCGGATCGTGCCGGCCAGCAGCGGCTTGAGCCACTGCTCCTGCTGCGCGGGCGTGCCGTACTTGGCCAGCACCTCCATGTTGCCGGTGTCCGGCGCGTTGCAGTTGAAGAACTCGGCGCTTGCGATCACCCGGCCCATGATCTCGGCCAGCGGCGCGTATTCGAGGTTGGTCAGGCCGGGGCTCCACGGCGCGTATTCGTGCGGCAGGAACAGGTTCCACAGGCCCGCGTCACGCGCGGCCTGCTTGATCTTCTCCACGCCCGGCCACGGCTGCCACCTGTTCGCCTGGTCGTGCTGCCACTGCTCGCGCTCCTTCTCGATCGGGTAGACGTGTTCGTCCATGAACGCTTCTAGCCGTGCGATCAGGTCCTTGACCTTGGGGGAGTATTCGAAATTCATCGCTGCATCTCCTGGACAGGGTGATCTGTTCCGGTCAGAGGGTCAGGCCACCGTCGACGACGATGGTCTGGCCGGTTACGTAGGCCGAGAGCGGCGAGGCGAGGAACAGCGCCACCCCGGCCATGTCCTGCGGCTGGCCGAAGCGGCTCAGCGGAATCTTCGACATTGCGCGCTCGCGGCGCTGGGGGTTCTCCGTGGTGACCTTGGTCAACTTGGTTTCCACCATGCCCGGCGCGATGCCGTTGACACGGATCCCGCGCGGCGCCCAGGCCTGGGCCAGGGTCGCGGTCAGGCTGACCGCGCCGGCCTTGGAGGCGGCGTAGGCGGGCGTGCCGAGCGTCGCCATGTAGGCGGCGATCGAACTGACCACGATCACGCTGCCGCGACTGCGTTCGAGCTGCTCCTCGAAGCGGCGCGCACAGTGCATCACGCTGTCGAGGTTGATCGCCATCACCTTGTCCCAGCCGGCGCGCTCGAACTCCTGGCGCTTGTACAGCACCGAGCCCTGCGACAGCACCAGCACGTCGAGCCCGTCGAACGGCGCCGGCGCGGCGGCGATCGCGTCCGGGTCCGACACGTCGACCTGGGTGTAGCCCAGGCCCTGGAGGTCCGAGCCGTCGCTGTCGGCGTAGTCCGCTGCCGTCGCGCGCGTGCCCCAGACGTGCACCTGCGCGCCGAGCGAGCGGAAGGCGTGGGCGATGCCGTTGCCGATGCCACTCGATCCGCCGACCACCAGGACCTTCCTGGCACTGAAATCAAGCCCTGCGTGTACGCCTTCCATCGACCAACCCT
>DAOMOD010000162.1:0-9335 GCA_035444205.1 Lysobacteraceae bacterium | reverse complement strand
GCGACTTACGGGGTCGGCAGGCGGATGCCGCACTGTATCGCCGATGCTGTTGCCCCCGCGGGGGCTCGGTCATACTTCGCGCACTTGTGAATCCCGGGAGACGCCATGGACTTGCTCTTGATCCTGCCGCTGCTGCTGTTGCTGGCGGTACTGCTGTGGGCGGTGTGGGTCTTCAACCGCCTGGTGCGCGACCGCAATCAGGTAAGGGCGGGTTGGGCCGACATCGACGTGCAACTCACCCGGCGCCACGACCTGGTGCCACAACTGGTGGCCGCCGTGCAGGGCTATGCTTCGCATGAGCGCACATTGCTGGAGGCCGTGACCGAGCTGCGCACGCAGGCGGTGGGTCTCGACAGTCCGGCGCGGCTGGCGGCAGTGGAGGGCGCCATGGAGCAGGCGCTGTCGCGCGTCTTCGCGCTGAAGGAGAACTATCCCGATCTCAAGGCCAGCGAGAACTTCCTCAAGCTGCAGAGCGAGCTGGTCGCGGTCGAGGATCACCTGCAGTACGCACGACGCTTCTACAACGGTGCGGTGCGCCAGTACAACACCCGCATCCAGAGTATTCCCGACCTGATCGTGGCCAGGGCCTTCAGCTTCAGGGAAGCGGAGTTCTATGAGGCGGGCGATCGCGCCGCGCCCCGAGTGGAAGGTCTGGGCTGAGACATGCGCCGCCGGGACGCGGGCGCGGCGGGCAGGCTCAAAGCCGCTGCGTCACCGGCACGCCATGCGATACTTGTGCGGTGAAATCGACGGCATCGGCCAAGGCGGATGTGGACGGCGAAGTGCGGCACGACCACGCGCTTGCCGTCATGTACTTTGTCGTCGCCATCGCCGTGCTCGGCTTCTACGGCATCCGCGTCTGCCCCTTTATCGCCTCGCTCGATGCATGGTCGGTACTGGTCACGTTCGGCATCGGGTTTGGCGCGGCACTGCTTCTCAAGCTCGTGTTCGAAGAGCGACTGATGCCCGCGGGCGAGCCGTTCACGCTGTCCGTCTACCAGTTCTTCATCGACCTCGGCCTGTTTCTCGCAGTCGGGATCGGTATCGCCCTGTACAACCACTACGTGCAGGGCTTTCCGCTGGAGTCCGGCCTCAAGGTGCTGGTCGGCTGCGCCATGTTCGGGCTGTTCGCCGGCCTCGACAACGGACTCAGGCGCGAGCGGCGCACTCCCGGCCTTGCCCATGCGCTGGTCGACGAGGGGCGGCGCATCTTTCCCATCACCGATCGCCTGATCCTCATCTTCAGCGGCATCGCGGTGTTCGCCGGCATCGTCGCCGCACTGGTGGTGATCAAGGACATCGACTACCTGATCGCGCACATCCACGACGAGCCGCACTGGTACCTGCGCCGCGCCGTGTTCATCGACATGGCCTTCATCATCGGCGTGGTGCTGCTGTTGTCGGTGCGCCTGCTGTGGGCCTACGGGCAGAACCTGGCCTACATGCTGCGCCTGCAGATCGATGGCCTCGATCATGTCGCCCGGGGCGACCTCGACACGCGCGTGCCGATCATCACCCGCGACGAATTCAGCCTGATCGCGGCCAAGACCAATCGCATGATCGAGTCGCTCAGGCGCGCCCACCGCGAGCAAAGCGAACTGTTCGAGGTCAGCATCGCGCTGGCCACCGAACTGGTGCTGGACCGGCTGCTGGCACGTATCGTCGCCACCACCCGCGACTTCGTGGAGGCCGATCGCGTAAGCCTGTTCCTGCACGATCCGAAACGCGGCGAACTGTGGGGCAAGATCGCCGAGGGCGTCGATCAGGAGTTGCGGTTCGCCGCCGATCAGGGCATCGCCGGGCACGTGTTCACGACGGGCGAATCGCTGGTCGTGCCCGACGCCTACGCCGATCCGCGCTTCAATCCCGATTTCGACCTGCTCACCGGGTACCGCACCGAGAGCCTGCTGTGCGTCCCGGTGATCGACCGCGACGGCTGCGTCATCGGTGTGATCCAGGCGCTCAATCGTACCCGTGGCACCTTCAGCGGGGATGATGCGCGGCGCCTGCGCGCATTCGCGGCGCAAGCCGCGGTGGCGCTGGTGAACGCGCAGTTGTTCGCCGACCTCGACCGCGCAAGGCGTTACAACGAGAGCATCCTGCGCAGCCTGAGCAACGGCGTGGTGACCCTGGATGCGGAGCAGCGCGTGGTCAAGGCCAACCAGGCGGCGCGGGCACTGCTGGGGCAGCCGGCGCAACTGGAAGGATTGCCCTTCACCAGGGTGCTCGGCGACGACAATCCGTGGTGGCAGACGCTGTGGAGCGAGGCCGGAGAGACCTACCTTGCGGACACCACCATGGTCCTTGCCGACGGCAGCAGTCGCGCGGTGAACCTGATGCGCGTGCCGCTGGCCGATCTGGAGGACCAGAACATCGGCTCCATGCTGGTGCTGGAGGACGTCACCGAAGAGAAGCGCGTGCGCAATACCCTGTCGCGCTACCTGCCGCCACAGGTGGCTGAGCAGGTGCTCGCCGACAAGGACAGCAACCTGGGTGGGGTCAGCCAGGTAGCCACCGTGCTGTTCAGCGACATCCGCGACTTCACCACCATCTCCGAGCGCATGGGCGCGCGCGAGACCGTGGCCATGCTCAACGAGTACTTCTCGGTGATGGCGGACGCCATCAGCCAGCACCACGGTATCCTGGACAAGTACATCGGAGACGCCATCATGGCGGTGTTCGGCGTACCGTTCGCCGGATCAGAAGATGCCGACCACGCGGTGCGTGCCGCGCTCAGCATGCTGGCGCGGCTCGATCACTTCAATCGTGTCAGAGGTCGGCGCGGACAGGACGCGGTGGGCATGGGCATCGGACTCAGTACCGGCGAACTGGTGGCCGGCAACATCGGCTCGCCCAAACGCATGGATTACACGGTGATCGGCGACACGGTGAATCTGGCCTCGCGACTGGAGTCGGCCACCAAGACCTACGGGGCGCAACTGCTGGTCAGCGGCCAGACCATGGACGCACTGCACGGCAACTACCGCAGCCGCGAAGTCGACCGCCTGCGCGTCAAGGGCAAGGTGGAGCCCGTCGTCCTGTTCCAGATTCTCGCCGGGAACGATTCGCTGTCTGCCGGTGCGCTCGAGGCCTTCGGTGCCGGTCGCGAGGCGTACCGGCGCCACCAGTGGGATGCCGCCATCGCCTGCTTCGAGGAGGCCCTCGGCGAATCGGCTGCGGATCCGGTGAGCGGAATGTACATCGAGCGCTGCCGGCAGCTTCGTGCCCATGCCCCCGCGGAGAACTGGGACGGCGTCTGGCCGCCTTCCTGACGGGCGAGCGCCGGATCCAGAAGGGCTGGCAGCCGCCGGGCAAGCTGAGGCATGATTCGCCGCCTTGGCTTGATGCCTGGGGTGGGGAGACGGAAATGCGCGGAGTTCCGGTGACGATCACCGTTGCGGTGATCGCGTTGGTGGCGGGCGTGGTGTGGTGGATGCAACCGCCGGCGAAGGTGAACATGAAGCCGCTGGGCGGCGACTTCTGGGCGATTCGTGTGGCCTATCCGACCATGCATTTCAGCCCATCCTGGTACTCCGACGGCGCACGCGAGGACGCCCATGTCCGCTCCGGGGTGCCCGAGGGCAGCCACGCGCGCTTCCTGGCGCAGCGATCGCTGTCGCCGCTGGGACTCGATACGCAGGCATGGACATTCCTCGGACCCAGGCCCGCGGTATTCGGCAACTATGGGCAGGTGACCGGCCGCATCAACGTGGTGGCGGTGGATCCGCGCGGTCCGGACGGTGCCGGTCACCATACGGTGTTCGCGGCGGCCGACGGTGGCGGCGTGTGGAAGACCACGACCTGCTGCGACGCGAACACGGTCTGGTACAACACCACCGACCAGCCGGATATCCGCAGTATCGCCATCGGCGACCTGCATATCGATCCAACCAATCCCGACGTGGTGTACGCCGGCACCGGCGACCTGCGCTATGGCTCCTTCTCCTTCGGCACGGCCGGCCTGCTGAAGAGCGAGGATGCCGGCGAGACATGGCAGGTGCTGGGCGAGGACGTGTTCACCCCTTTCTACCCGCCCTCGGCCGGGCTCGGATTTCCGCAGTACCAGGCCATCGGCAAGGTGGTGACCGACCCCAACCACGCCGATACCGTGGTGGTCGGTACCAAGACCGGGCTCTACTTCTCCTACGACGGCGGCATCGATTGGGCGGGGCCGTGTTTCACCAACCCGCACGACAGCCAGCGCCACGACATCACCGGGCTGAAGGCCGTGGACATCGGCGATGGCGAGACCTGGCTGTATGCCGCGGTGGGCACGCGCGGCAACCCGACGCCGGTGCAGCCGGATCTTGCCAACCTCGGCGCCAACGGTGTCTATCGCACGGTGATGCCGGAGGCCGGCTGTCCCGACGTCGCCGACTGGAGTCTGCTTGCCGACGGCTGGCCGGCCGGCACCGGCAACGGCAATCCGGCGGGCAAGGTGCTGGGCCGCATCGAACTCGCGGTCGCGCCGTCCAACACCTCGGTGATCTACGCGATGGGTTCGCATGCCACCGCCAACAACGTGCTGGGCGTGTGGCGCAGCGACAACAGTGGCGATAGCTGGGTGCAGACCGCCACCACGTCCAGTGTGCAGGCCAATGGGTGCAGCAATTCCGCCGGAGGCGGCGGACAGATGTGGTACGACGCCAACCTGCTGGTGGACCCCAACGATGCACAGCGTGTGCTCCTGAGCGGGGTGGATCTGTATCGCTCCACTGACGGCGGCACGACCTTCCAGAACATCACCTGCGGCTACGGCAACGGCAACGTGCATGTCGACCATCACGCCAGCGCCTACCTGCCCAACGCATTCGGTGGCTACGACAGCAACAGGGTGCTGGTCGGCGTGGATGGCGGGGTGTACTACACGGAGAACGTTCTGTTCGGAACCGGCGGTTCCAGTTCGGCCAACCGGCCGACGTTCATTCCACTCAACGCCACCATGGGCGCGATCGAGTTCTACTCCGGGGACATCAGCGGCCACTTCGCCACCAGCAGCCTGCCCGGTGCCAGCGGCGGCGCGCAGGACAACGGCAGTTCGTACGCGCGTTGGGCCTCTGGCGTGCCGGGACCGACGACCTGGAACGTGCGAAATGGTGGCGACGGCATCTTCACCCGCATCGAGCCGGTCAACGAACAGCGTTGGTACTGGTCGAGCCAGAACGGAAACATCCGCGTCTCTCCCAGCGGCCCGGACAGCGCTTCGCAGTTGGCGACGCCGCAGACGACGCCGGCCTGGGGCGGCGACATCCTGAGCTTTGTCATGCCCTTCGAGCTCTATCGTCATGGCGAACTCGACGCACCCGGAAGCGGCTGCACCAGCGCAGACGGATGCACCTACATGATCGCCGGCACCACACGGGTGTGGGAAACCCTGAGCGGAGCGATCCCGCGCAGCAGCTGGTACGTCAACAGTCCCAATCTGACCAAGGGGACGCTCGGCAACCGCTCCTTCATCAACCAGCTCGCCCATGCGGTGAAGACCCCGAGCGTGGCCATTGCCGGCACCAACGACGGCAATGTCTGGGTCGGCTTCGGCATGAACCAGGGCGTCGCCAACAGCGCCATCTGGGTGAACGTGACCGACGGCAATACCGTGCTGCCGAATCGGCCGGTGATGGACGTGGCCGTCGACGTGGTGGATGCCGCTGTACCGGGCAGCCTGACGGTCGGCTACGCCGCGCTCGGCGGCTTCACCCAGAACACGCCGGAGCAGCCCGGCAATCTCTACCAACTGGTATGCGAGAACCAGTGCGCCACGTTCGCCTGGCGCAACATCAGCGGCAACCTGCCGAACATTCCCGCCAATTCGGTGGCGTTCAATCCCAAGCGGCCGCAGCAGGTGTTTGCCGGTACCGACTGGGGACTCTATTTCACCGATAACGCCAACAACGAATCGCCACACTGGCAGCGCTTCGACAACGGTCTGCCGCGGGTGATGATCTGGGACATGGCCATCGACCGCGGATTCACCACGCTGGCCGTGTTCACCCGTGGCCGCGGTGCCTGGGCCTGGCCACTGCCCGATGCACTGGGCGAGGACCTGTTCCGCGACGGATTCGAGTCACCCTGAGGTTTCGATGCCGCGGATGCCGAAAGCGACTCAGTTGCCGACCACCGGTGGCAGCTCTCCGTCCCGGCGCACATCGCGCAGCAGCCGGAAACCGACGTCGTCGTAGCCGCGCCCGGATTCCAGCTCACGGCGACGCAGGGGCCAGCGCAGGCCGTCGACACTTGGGTCAAGCGCGGTGCGGCGATTGCAGTCGAGCCCGCCTTCGGGGCGCGGTGAACATTGCGCAGTCCATTCGGCCACGTGGGCGAAACCGGTGCCGGGACGGCTGCTGTGCGCGAACAGGGCGACATGCTGCTGCTCGTCGACGGTCGGCAACCGGTAGCGCTGACCGGTGCGGCGCGACAGCCAGGCAGCATAGGCTTCGGCATCGGCGGGAGCGATGCACACTACCGGGTCGTGGGCTGCCGGTTCGATGCCAGGCCGCTCCCAGTTGCGCTGGTCGACCAGGCGCAGCGGCGACAGCAGCGCGCGGCAACGCGCGGGCTGGTGGCCGCTGGCCGCGACGAAAGTCCTGAAGTCGCCGAGGCTGACCGGCGCCTCCATGGCCACCAGGGTGGTTGCCAGGCGTGATCGGTTGTCGCCCACCACGATCTCGGCCGGCAGCAGTCTCAGCATCGGGCCACCGCTGTCGCGCAGGCGCGCGCCCACGGCAACCGGCACGCGGTGTGCCGCAAGCGCACTGTCGAGCGTGCCGGTGTCGATGCCGTGCCGACCGACCAGGGCCACGATCGACGTGGCACGTGCGCGATCGTTGTCGCGCAGGGCGTCGGCCATCGCCGACTCGGCCGCTTCGATCACGGCGGCAGTCACCCCGGCGAATGCCTCCTGTCCGGTTTCGCCGAGCGCGTCGGCGAGCAGGCGCGCCTGTTCGATACGCTCGCCCACGAGGCTGTCGTCCGATTCCTGGAAGGCGGCGACGATGCTGTCCGCGAGCGCGCCGAACACGTCCTGCAACGCGTTGCGCGCATCGGAACCGAGCGGATCGATGCGCAGCGCCTGGAGCACCGATTCCGCGGCGTTGTCGCCCGCCGGCACCACCAGGTGACCGCGCTCGATCTGCTCGGCGGCCTGTGCCAGCAGGTCGGCGACGGTGGCATCGATCGACGCCACTGCCGCTGCGGGTCGGGCATGGGTGGTCGTGTCGACTTCGTTGGCCGTTGCCATCCAGCGTTGGGCCGCCAATGCCAGCAGCACCGCCAGCAACACGCCACCACCAAGCCAGGCCAATTGGCGTGTTCCGCCGCTGGCCAGCCAGGCGGTCGCGCTGAGCAGCGGGCCGCTGCGTCGGCGTCGGCGGATGGCCTTCTGCACCTGTTCGAGGGCACGCAACATGGCCGTGGCGTTGCGAAAGCGCTGTGCCGGGCGCTTGGCCATGGCGCGGTCGACGAAGGCCTGCCAGTGGCGCTTGTCCGGCGGCAGCCGCGGCACCGGGTCCTGGTCGTGCATCAGGGCCAGCGCCAGTGCGTCTTCAGCCTGGAAGGGCAACTCGCCGGTCAGCAGTTCGTAGGCCAGGACGCCCAGGCTGTACAGATCGGCGCGTCCGTCGAGTACTTCGCCACGCGCCTGCTCCGGCGCCATGTAACCGCTGGATCCCAGTGCCATGCCATCGGTGGTGATGCGCGGGGTGCCGGTTCGTCGCGACAGGGCAATGCCGAAATCGGCCAGGCGCGGACGATTGGCGGAATCGAACAGCACGTTCTCGGCCTTCACGTCGCGGTGCACGATGCCGCGTGCATGGGCGTAACCCAACGCGTCCAGCATGGCGTGCAGAATCTCCGCCACGCGCATTTCGTCGTCGACCAGATTGCGGTGTGCAAGGTCGCCGTTCGGAAGAAATGGCATCACGTAGTAGAGGCGGCCCTCCGACGTGCGTCCGACCTCGTGGATACCCACGATATGCGGGTGCTCCAGGCGTGCGATCACCCGCGCCTCGGCCTCGAAACGCTGCGCCTGGGTCTCCTCGGCGCTGGCTTCCGGCACCATCAGCTTGATCGCCACCAGGCGATCGAGCGAAAGCTGGCGGGCCAGGAACACGGTGGCCATGCCGCCGCGACCGATCTCGCGTTCGATGGCGTATCCGGGAATCTGCGGCGGGTGGGTCATGTACGCGGGAAGCGGCAAAACTTGCCCGCGAGGATACGCGAGGACGCCACGTGCCGTCAGACCAAGCAGCGGTCCCTGTCAGGCATTTCTTGCCAGCAGTCGGCCGGCCTCGCGACGCAGTGGCGTGTCGCCTCCTTCGTCGAGGTCGGCTTCAAGCGCACGCAGGCGTTCCCACCATGGCGGGTGGTCCGGCAAGAGCTGGCAGCTCGACACCGCGATGCGCAACGCAAGCCACCGCGCCGCAGTGGAGTCGGCGCGTGCAAGGCCCTGTTCAAGCTCGTCCACGCAGTCGTCGATCCGACCCAGCGCGTGCAGGGCCGACGCGCGCAGGCGGCGAAGCTCGGGCTCCCAGAAGTACGTGCGTTCGCCGGCGCAGGTGACGAGCGCCGCATCGATGTGGCCGAGCGCCGCGACCGGATCGCTGTCGAGGAGGGTATCGGCCAGCAATCCGAGGTGCAGGGGCCGGTCGAGGTGCGCGCCAATGCATGCGCTGCGCGCAAGCGCATCCTCGATCAGTGCGCGGCCCTCCTCGGTACGGCCGGTTCCGGCGCGCGCCCAGCCCAGCACGGCGTGGGTGAGGGCGATGTTGTAGGGCACGCCCGCGCGGCTGGCTTCCTCGGCGGCCAGCTCGGCCTCGTGCAGGCAGGCTTCTGCTTCGCCGCGCATGCAGCGGACCAGCGCCAGGCGATGACGCGCAGCCGCCATGCTGTGCTGGTGATCGCCGCGCACGGCGATCTGCATGCCCTCCTGTGCCTGTGCCAGGGCGCTGTCGGGACGACCGGTCAGGCACAGCGCGAAGGCACGCCAGCCGCGGCAATTGATCGCCGGGTTGGCTCCGAAGGCGGCGTCGACGGCGTACAGGCGGTCGGGGTCGTAGTGGCGTAGCGCAACCTCGGCGTTCTCCAGGGAGCGTTCAAATACGCCCTGGTAGAACATCGAACAGGCCATCAGTTCGTGGGTTTCCACGCGATAGCGCAGCCACTGCGTGGAGCCGTCGCTGTCGTCGCCCATGCCGTGCTGCACGCGCTCGCGCATCATCGCGAACGACACCGTGAACTCGCCCCGGAATTCGTGCATGGCGGCGAGTGAGAAGTACGCCGGGTGGGTGGCCGGATGCTCTCCAATCTGCTCGCTGAGACGGTTGGCATCGTGGAAGGCC
>DAOMOD010000161.1:0-9368 GCA_035444205.1 Lysobacteraceae bacterium | reverse complement strand
ATGGAATCGATGGAGATCGGCTGGCGGTCGGTGGGCAGATTGTTGGCTTCGAGGCCGAAGGCGTCGTTGGTCGACACGCCGTCGATGCGGATGTTGTTGAAGCGGGTGTTCTGGCCGCCGGCGGAGATCTCGCCGCGCTCCTTGTCGACCTGCGAAATGCGCGGGTCGGTGCGCATGTAGTCCTGGATGTTGCGGCTGATGGAAGGCAGCGCCTCGATCTGCTGGCGCGTCACGTTGGTGCCGGCGCCCATCTTCATGGGATCGAACACATCGGACAGGGCCACGCCGGTCACCACCACGCGGCCGAGCTCGGCAGTGCGCTCGAGCGTCACGTTGACGGTACCGGTCTCGCCGAGCAGGAAGTACAGATCTTCCTGGACAGTGGTCTGCAGGCCTTCGCGGGAGGCCGACAGGGTATAGGGGCCGCCCACGCGCAGGCCGCGTGCGGACCAGCGGCCATCGGCGTCGGTCGTGGTACGACTGCGTGTGCCCGAGGGGACGTGCACCAGCTCGACGCTGACGCCTTCAAGACCCTGTCCGTCGGTGCCGGTCACGCGTCCTGCCGCGTTGGCCGCCGTCGCCTGTGCGTACACGTGCGAGGTGACCATCAACGAAAGGAGCAGCGCCAGGACGATCTGCATGCCGAGTCGCATATTCATCGTTAGCTGCCTTCTAGGTTCTGGGTTGAGGAATACAATGTGCCCCTTCCCGGAGCGTGCCGACCGCACATGAAGCCCGGAAAATCCGGGCGTGGCGACTCATCAGCAATTCCCCGTGAAGCGGCGCCGCAACCGCCGTACCCGGAGGTACGGAGCGCGAACATTAACGACGCTTTAACAGTCTAGCATCGCTCAATGGCAGTTTTGTAACTTCGCCGCGCCGGGCTCCGAAGGACCGATATAGCGCGTCCGCTTGGCCGGTTTAAGCCATTGAAGGTCCACGAGAATCAAGCCATCGACGCAATGCCCGAAGTCGGGATCGACGCCGAAGCCGAGGAAGGCGATCCCCTGCGGATCGCACAGGTCGACATACTGGCGGTACAGCGTGGGCAGGGCGGCGCCGAACTCCACCAGCTTGGCCTTGAGACGCTTCAGCCCCTCCGCGACCGGACAATCGGCCCAGGTGGCGCGCGCCTCGGTGTCCACTTCCGCACTGATGAGGAAGGGGTTGCGCGCCGGCGCGAGGCCACGTTCGTCGCCGAAGTAGTGGCGGTGGCAGTGCACGGCCCACTCGCGCGCGGGTAGCGGCAGCGACGCGCTCAGGCTGACCGGTCCGAAAAGGAAGCGCACTTCCGGGTGCGCCCTGAGGTAGGCGCCGATACCCTGCCACAGGTAGTCGAGACTGCGGCTGCCCCAGTAGTCCGGGTGCACGAAACTGCGCCCGAGCTCCACGCCCTGCACCAGAAGCTCGCGCGCCTCCGGCGCGAAATCGAACAGGGTGGCCGAGTACAGGCCCTGGAACCCCATGCTGTCGAGAATGCTGCGCCCCTCGCCGAGCCGGTAGGCGCCAACGATGGCAAGCGCCTTGTCGTCCCATAGCACGATGTGCCGGTAGTGGTAATCGAAGCGATCGAGGTCGCGCTTCAGGCCGGTGCCCTCGCCCACCTTGCGGAACGTCAGTTCGCGCAGGCGACCGATCTCGCGCAGGGCCGGGCAGTCGGGCGACGGATCGAGCATGAGGATGCGCTTGCCGTCGCTGGTGCGGCCCAGCACCTGGGCCTTCTCCAGTGCCGCGCGCACCGCACCCGGCGGCTCGGGATGGGCCACCGTGGTCGAGGTCGGAAACACCGGTGGGCGTCGCTTGGGCAGGCGATAGACGTGCCGTCGCATCAGGGCGGCCAGGCGCGCCTCGTCGCCGCTCGCCCCGGCCAGCGCATGAGCCGGCACCGGCTCGCCGATACTGATCTGGATGCGCGACTTCTGGTGGGCGAACATCTCGCGTGCCAGCAACAGGGCGGCCAACGGCTTGGCCAGCATCGACAGCCCATAGAACGTCGGCGAGTTGTATCCGCCCAGATGAACCGGCAGCACCGGTGCGCCGGTCCTGCGCACGAAGCGCACGAAACTGGATGCCCAACGCCGGTCGCGGACGCCGCCTGGGCGGATGCGCGACACTTCTCCCGCCGGAAACACGATCAGCGCCTCCTCGCGCTCCAGCGCCCGAAACGCCTCGCGCACGCTGCCCACGCCGGCGCGCCCTCCGACCACGTCCACCGGCAGCAGCAACGGTTTCATCGGCGCAAGCTGCAACAGCACATCGTTGGCGAAGATGCGCACGTCGCGGCGTACCGAGCCCACCAGGTGCAAGAGCGCCAGTGCGTCCAGCGCGCCCAATGGATGGTTGGCGACGATCACCACGCGGCCCTCGGCGGGAATGTTCTCGCGGTCGGTGTTGGCCACTGCGTAGCTGAAATCGAAAAGCTTCAGGGCGTGCTCGACGAAGTCCAGCCCCTCGCGCGGCGCAAGACTGCTGAGGGTCTGGTTGATGCGCTCTTCGCAGGCCATGCGCCGCAGCAGGTCGACCACCGGTTGTGTGAACACGCGCGCGCGCCCGTCGGCAAGGCGGGGAAACTTCTCGTAGAAACTGCGTTCGACGCTGATCACCGCACGGTCCTCGGTCATGGTCGCCTGTCTCTGCCAGAGCCTACGGGTCGATTGTTGCAGGATCGGGACGCCGGCATCATGGCATGACTTGAAATCTCCCCGACAGTGCCCCGGTCAGGGATCTGAAGCCGCTGCGCTGAGGCCGTCCAGGTAGGTAGCGCGTACCTTGATCGCGCGCAGCGCCTGGGGGTCCAGTACAAACGGATCCTGGTCGACAACAATGAAGTCGGCTCGCTTGCCAACCGCCAGCGAGCCAACCTCGTCGTCGGCGAAGCCGGCATAGGCGGCGCCCAGCGTGAATGCGCGAAGGGTCGTTTCCAGGTCGAGACGTTGATCCGGCAGCCAGCCGCCCGGCGGGTCGCCGTCGACATCCTGGCGAGTCAGCGCTGCGTAGAGCCCAAAGGCCGGATTGACCGGCTCGACCGGAAAGTCCGAACCGAAGGCGAGCCGTGCGCCGCTTTCTATCAGGCGCTGCCAGGCGTAGGCGCCGTACAGCCGGTCGCGTCCCACTCGAAGACCGGCCCAGGGGATGTCGCTGGTGGCATGGATCGGCTGCATCGAGGCGATCACGCCGAGTTCGGCGAAGCGCGGCAGGTCGTCGCGGGCGACGATCTGCGCATGCTCGATGCGCAGGCGCAACGCCGGTCGCGCGGCGTCGGCGACCAGGTCGCGGTAGAGATCGAGCACGCTGCGATTGGCGCGATCGCCGATGGCATGTGTGGCCACCTGGATGTCGCAACGTAGCGCCTTGGTCACAGCCGCGCGCAGACGATCCTCGGCGGTGACCAGCAGGCCGCGATTGCCCGGGTCGTCGCTGTAGTCGGCGATCAGGGCGGCGCCGCGGCTGCCGAGCGCGCCGTCGGCATACAGCTTGACCGCGCGCATTGTCAGCCGGCCGCCGGGGTGCTGGTACGGGCCGTTCTCGCACAGCCAGTCGAGGGTCGCGCCATCGCCGTCGGCCATGGCGTACACGCGGATCGGCAAGCGGCCCGCTTCGGCCATCTCGCGCAGGAATCCCAGGGCCTCCAGGTTCATGCCGGCGTCATGCACGCCGGTCAGGCCGAGTCGAGCGGCCTCCGCCACCGCCATTTCCAGTGCCCGACGTCTGAATGCCGCGTCCGGCTGCGGCGCCTGGATCAGCGCCATGGCGGTATCGATGAACACGCCGGTGGCGTGGCCATCGTCGTCGCGCAGGATGCGTCCACCCTCCGGATGCCAGTCGCCGGACAGCTCGCGCGTAGC
This sequence comes from Lysobacteraceae bacterium, assembly GCA_035444205.1. Lineage (GTDB taxonomy): Bacteria > Pseudomonadota > Gammaproteobacteria > Xanthomonadales > BPKI01 > DAOMOD01. Next base: position 5,523 of record DAOMOD010000161.1, on the reverse strand, counting down.
CGCGCGCAGGGCGGCGGAATTGCCCCAGGAGGCATGACCGTCGACACGACGCAACCACACAGGGCGATCGGGGAAGGCCGCATCCAGATCGGCAGCCGTGGGAAACTCGGCTTCCGGCCACAGGTTCTGGTCCCAGCCGCGCCCGGTCAGCCCGGCGCGCGGCGGCAGCGTGGCGGCGAACCGCAGCAGGCGCTGCACCACCTCGTCCTTGCTCCTGGCACCGACCAGGTCGGCCGACAGCAGCGCCAGTCCGAGGTTGAGGAGGTGCCCGTGTGCGTCGATCAGGCCCGGCAGTACGACACCGCCGCCGAGATCATGGTGGCGGGCAGCGGGGTAATCGCGCGCGAGCTGGTCGACTGCGCCAAGGGCGAGGATGCGTCCATCCTCGCCTACCACCATGGCTTCTGCCCGGCGGTTGTCGGCGTCCAGCGTGCGGATGTCGGCATGGTGGAACAGCGTGGTCGCCGACGCCGGCAGGGCGATGGCGATGGCGATGGCGATGGCGAACAGCATGATGGCAAGTCGCAGATGCATGGAGCTACAGCCCTCGTCGTCCTGGAGCGCGCAATGTGACGGTTTGCCGCACGCGCATCAAGCCGCCATCGCCTTTTGCATGGCAACGTATCCGCGCACGCGCTTGCGGCTTCCGCCGGGTAAGGAACATCTGAACAAGTCCGCGCGCGACGTGCGCGGACTTGTTCAGAGGTTCCTTAACGATGCAAGGGGCGGTCGATCAGTCGCCGCAACGAGGTCTGCCCGCCATCGACGCACTCGCCCAGGTGGACGTCCTCGGCCTGGCGCAGGCAGTCCCGGTCCGGCGACCAGTCGGGCAGCACCAGAAAACTGGTCGGCGTGAAGATGCCCAGCACCCTGAGCAGCGGATAGTGGAAGGCGGCCTGCTGGCCGGCATGACCATAGGGAACATAGGCCGACGCATAGCGGGTCGTGGTGAACTGCACCGCAGGTGGGCGGTACATCTCTGCCACGTTGTCGTACCTTCGGGTGGGTGCAACGTCCCGGGGACGCGCGTCGAAACTGTCGTCAAGCCGCGGCGCCAGCAGCACGCGGCCATCGGGTGCAAGAACGCGCGGTTTCGGCGGCGCCGCTTCGACGGTCTCCACCGGCGTGACGTCCGGGGCGGCCTCGGGCGGCGCAGCGGCCGCTGGCCGCGGCAACGGCCGAGGCTCCGCCGTGGACACTTCTTCGTCGATAGGAGGGACAGGCGGCAGCGCCGGGATCGGGACGACCGGTTCGGCGATGCGCAGAAGTTCCAGCTCCACCGTGATCGGGCGCTGCTCCACTTCCGCACGCTTGACCGGCAAGGGAATGAACAGCAGCACGACATGGACAAGCAGCGCCACCAGCGCAGCCACCGCAAGTCGACGACTTTCGATATGCCGATCGGATATGCGATCCATGCGCTGACTGGAGAAGGAAACAGGCCTCAACGATGGTCCTCTGCTGCCCTTGCGGGTGTCAACGGCGGAGACGGCCTCAGCCGCAATCTGCATGGACATATTAGGACGGACCAGCATGCGCGATGTACGTTCGGGAAAGCCAGCGTGCATTGCGCGTCCGCGTCCGCGTCCGCGCTCCGCCCTTCAGTGTTCCTGCGTGCGCCGCACCAGCCGTTGCCACGGCGTCTCGCCGGCATCGACACAGGTGCCGGTGTACAGGTCACCGGCATGACGCAGGCAGTCGCGGCGCATAGGAGGCGGCGGCAGGATCAGCCAGGAGAGCTGCGGGAAGATGTACAGCACCTTGAGCACCGGGTAGTGGAAGGCCGCCACCTGGCCCGCATTGCCGTCGGGCGCATAGACCTCGGCAAAGGCGGTCGGGGCGTAACGGATCGGCGGCGCAGGGTACAGCGAGACCACATTCTGGTACTGCCGTTCCGGTGCACGGTCGACCGGTTCGGTCGCGATCCAGTCGTCGAACGGAGCCAGCCGCAGCCGCCCATCGGGTGCGAGGATCCGGGGCGCGGTCGGCGCCGGGGCGGGAGCTTCGGGCGGCTCTCGCAGCGGGATCGACGCGACCGGGGGTGGTGCCGGCGCGGGAACAAGCGCCGCGATCGGCGGCGTTTCGCGCACTGGCGGGGTGTCCATCGCACTCGGTTCCATCACAACCGGCAGCGGATCGGGTCTGATCTGTACCAGATCCAGCGACAGCGTCGGCGCCGGCCGTGACAGCTCCTCGCGCGGTGTGGGCAGCGGAACCATCAGCAGCGCGCCATGCACCAGCAGCGCCAACGCCACGGCGAACCCCACGGGGGCTCGCGGCTGATCGGCGAATGGCAGGTGTCGATTCGACGCAGGAGTCGCCGCGGCGGGCGTCGCCGGGTCATCGGTCGCGTGAAGATCGTCAACCCCTGATTCCATGCCCCTGTCTTGTCCAATCGTTGGGAGCCGCGGGCTCGACGCCCGCGGCTCCCGCTCAGTTCATGCCGCCTTTCCAATCAGTAGCGGACGGCGCGGACATCGCTGCGCACGCGGATGCGGTCGCCCGGATGGTGATCGGTGCGGGTCCGGTACAGACTGCCCCGATAGCGGTAGGTGACGTCGTAGCCAACCACACGCTGCTCGGTCTGGTAATGCGTTTCGATGCGGCAGGCGTCGCGATAGGTGGTGTAGCTGCCGCCACCGTAATGGACATCGTGGCGCTTCTGCTCGCTGCGCACCGCCTGGTAGCCGATCACGGCGCCAGCGGCGGTGGCGGCATCGCGGCCGCTGCCCTTGCCGAACTGGTTGCCGATGACACCGCCGACGACGGCGCCGAGCAGGGCCGGTCCGCGATTGTCGCTGCGACGGTAGCCGCGTTCGACCACGGTCACCGGCTCGGAGCGGCACACTTCGTGCGATACCGGCACGCGATAGGTCTCGACGATCGGCTCGGCACGAACGACACGCGCCCAGTCGTAACGCGGAGATGCGTCGACACCGCTGGCGAAGACCAGAGCGGCGCTGGCGATGGCAAGGCTGGCGATTCGCATGGTGGTGTCCTCCGTCGCAACCGGTCGCACGCCGGCTTCGGAACCCATGCTTGCCACGATGCAATGAACGCGTTCTGAATCCGGCACGCGGCATTCTTGAAGTGTTCATCTGCGCGCCGTGGCAAGGGCCCACGGGTCCCGGTACGGTCCCGTTCGACAGGGTAAACTCGGTCCATGTACCGAATCCTTCTGCTCACGCTGCTTGCAGCGCCCGCCGCCCAGGCCGAGACGCTACGCCTGCCCTCGCCCGCCGCCAGTGAAAGCCTGGGTCCCAGTCTCACCGTGGATGCCGGCGGCCAGGTGCTCTTGAGCTGGCTGCAGCGCGATGCCGGTGGCCACGCGCTGCGCTTCAGCCGCCTCCAGGGCGACACCTTCAGCGCGCCCATCACCATCGCCAGCGGCTCCGACTGGTTCGTCAACTGGGCCGACTTTCCGGCGATCGGCGCCCTGCCCTCCGGCGCGCTGCTCGCGCACTGGCTGCAGAAGTCGGGGCCGGGCCGCTATGCCTACGATGTGCTTGTCAGCCGCTCCGACGACGGCGGAGCGACCTGGAGCGACCCGCTCACGCCGCACCGCGACGGCACCGAGACCGAACACGGCTTCGTCAGCCATTTCGCCTGGTCGGAGGATCTGGCCGGGCTGGTCTGGCTGGATGGCCGCGAAACCGATGCGGGCGCCGGTCACGATCACCATGGCCACGGCGGCGTCATGAGCCTGCGCGGCGCGGCGCTGGCCGCCGACGGCTCCCTGAGTCGCGAGGCCCTGCTCGACCCGCAGGTCTGCGATTGCTGTCAGACCGGAGCGGCATTGGCGACCAAGGGTCCGGTGGTGGTCTACCGCGGTCGCGACGCCGGCGAAGTGCGCGACATCATGATCGTGCGCTGGACCGGAACCGCCTGGAGTGCCCCCACGCCGGTACACCGCGACGGCTGGGTGATGCCGGCCTGCCCGGTGAACGGACCGCAGGTCGTGGCGCGCGGCGACGACGTGGTGGTGGCCTGGTTCACCATGGCGGACGGGCATGCGCGCGTGCTGATCGCACGCTCGCTGGATGGCGGCGCATGCTTCGCGCCACCGCGGCTGGTGGCCGATGGCGGAGTGCTGGGCCGCGTGGGCCTGGCGCAGGCGGCCGATGGTCGTCGCTGGCTGGCCTGGATGGACGAGGCCGAGGGCGACGCACGCCTGCTGCTTGCCCGCTTCGATGCCGATCTCGAAGAGCGCGACCGTCAGGTGGTCGCGCGCCTGCCACGCGGCCGCATCAGCGGCTTTCCGCGCCTTGTGCACAGCGCAGCCGACGGCCTGGTCATCGCCTGGACCGAAGCGCCGACAGGCCGCCCGCAGGTGGTGGTGGCGCGGGTAGCCACGGACTTGTAGGTCGGAGTCCCTGTGCCGGCATCCATTCGCGGAGGGCACACGGGAAGGATTGGGTCCGCAAAGGACGCGAAGGTCGCAAAGGTGGAGACATGGAATCTTCCTGTCGCTTTCCTTTGCGGACGGCCCGCGCCTTGCCCGGACTACGAGGCTACGGGAAGGATGCGGCTTCTGTAGGAGCCCACCTTGTGGGCGACAAAGGGCGCGACATGGAAGCGACGGGACGGTCGCGCACAGGGTGCGCTCCTACAAGGTACCGCTTGCGTAGGAGCCCACCTCGTGGGCGACAGGGGCGCGACATGGAAGCGACGGGACGGTCGCGCACAGGGTGCGCTCCTACAAGGTACCGCTTGCGTAGGAGCCCACCTTGTGGGCGACAGGGGCGCGGGGTCGAAGTGGCGCGAATGTCGCGTGCGAGGTGCGCTCCTGCAGGGGTTGGATGATCAACCGAGCAGCTTGGCGTCGAGGGTCACCGGCACGCCGATGGCGCGCGAGATCACACAGCCCGACTTGGCCTGCTCGGCGATTTCGGCAAACTTGCCGGAATCGATGTCCGGCACTTCGGCCTCCACCACCAGGTGCATCCCGGTGACGGTCGGTCCCGGGTCGGCACCAGGCTCCATGGTCGCCTCTGCGCGCGTTCTGATGCGGGTCGGCGTGAAGCCGGCACGACCGAGCACCGCCGACAACGCCATGCTGAAGCAACCGGCATGCGCCGCGGCCAGCAGCTCTTCAGGATTGGTGCCTTTCTCGTCACCGAAGCGGGTCTTGAAGGAGTAGTTCTGGGCGTCGAACAGGCCGCTCTGCGGGGTGTGCATGCGGCCGTTGCCGGTCTGGAGGTCGCCATGCCATTCGGCTTCGGCGATGCGTTTGAAGGACATGGGTGTGCCTCTGGCTTGGTTGCGGGAGTTGTGAGGATGTTGATTTGGCGAGGGTGGTCGCCTGGTTGAAGTATAGGGCCTAGGGCTTGGGGCCTAGGGGCAAAGCTCGCAGTCTGCCGCGCCGAAGCTTCATCCCCTTGCGACTCGGATGACAGATGCGCTGGCAAGAGCCCAGTCGCCTCGGACTCGCGCCCCTGGGCCCCAAACCCTAGGGAACCTCTGAACAGGTCCTCGCACGTCGCGTTGCCCCTGTGCGCACGCGCAGCAAGGCGGACGCCGCAG
>DAOMOD010000160.1:0-9394 GCA_035444205.1 Lysobacteraceae bacterium | reverse complement strand
CAATGCGTCCGCGGCGCACCAACAGATCTCCCCCTTCGATCACACCGGCCTCGCTGTTGGTCCACAACGTGGCGCCGCGGATCAGCAACACCTCGGGCTGGTCCGGGAGGCGCTCCCGGCCGAACTCGCCGGCCGGGTAGGTGGCACTCGACGGGATATCCACAAGCTCGACGCGCGTGCGCTCGCCAGCCGCAGGTGTCGCACCTTCGCGCTCGCCCCTCCACGGCAACAGCCGGCCGTCCGCCAGCAGCAGCTCGCCGTCCAGACGATTGCCGTCGACACGCGCGCGCATGGCCAGACGACCCTCACCCATGCCGAACGATGCAGCGGATGGATGCAGCAGCCACGCATCGCCTTCCCGACGGATGGATACTTTGTCGTCGCCCACTGTTGCCTCCGGGCGCTCGCGGGTGCCGCTGATGACAAGCGCGGTCGGGCCATCGATGCCGCGAAAGCTCAGGCGCCAGTCGCCGCGCGCGTCGGCAGGCGCCAGCGGCTTCAGTTCATGGCGGACGCCGTCGATCCAGACCTGGTACAGCGAGGCGTCGTTGCTGACAAAAAGGTCTGCATCCGCCACCAGCAGGTGCGCAAGAAAGCCCGGCGCGACACGGCCGAGGCGGCGCTCCTGCCCCAGCATGGCGGCCGGCTGCGTGGTCAACGCAGCCAGCGCCTGATCCTCGGTGAGACCGGCAGCCACCGCGCGACGCAGCTGTCTCCAGAAGGTCTTGCCCGGCTCCTTCAGCCCGTGCGCGGTGAGTGCGATGGGCACACCTGCACCGGCCAGGCGCGCGGGATTGGCAGGCGCCTCCTCCCAGTGCGAGAGATCGGCCAGACCAGTGGCGATGGCGACCTCCGGCCTCTCCACTTCAGGCGCTTCCGGGAAACCCAAGGGCACCACGATGGTGGCCCCGGCCCGACGTGCCTGGTCGAGAACGCGATACTCGAAACCGCTGCCCAGGAAGGCCGCCTTCAGGCCAAACTCGGCGGCCAGACCGACGCTGCGCGCCAGGTCGAGTTCGTCGTTGAGGGCGAACACGACCGGCTGGGCCCCGGCCAGCACCGGGCCCAGGGCCGACAGGGCCAGGTTGGCCTCGGGGCGTTCGCTGCGCGGATGGCGCGCGGCCCAGGCCAGGCTGTCGCGCTGCCAGGCCGCATCGATCAGGGACTGGCGGATCAGTGCCATGGCGCCCATCAGCGACGTCGGGTACTCACCGGTACCCCAGCTCGCAAACTCGTATCCGGCATGCTGCGCGACGCGCTCGGCGAGCAGCACGTCCTTGGCCTGGGCACCTTCGCGCAGGCTCAGCAGGGCGCTCTGCCCACGCCAGATACCGGCGGAGGGCGTGGCCAGCGCCGCGGTGAAACCCAGTTCACGCAGCGCCTTGGCCTCGTCCGCGTTGAGATCCAGGTTCTCCGCCACCGACAGCTCCGGTCGCACGCGCTTGGACCAGTGCCGTGCACCGGGCTGGTCGAGCTGTTGCTGTAGCGGTCCATGGCCGGGAGTGCCACTGATGGCGCCACTGCGCATGCCTGAGGGCACGCCCAGGTTGGCGGCTGGATCGATGAAGCCTGCCACCAGGGTATGCCCGGCCAGGTCGTGCTCGTGTGCGCCCTCCGGCACCCGCAGTCCTGCGCCCACGGCATCGATCACGCCATCGCGGATCAGCACCGTGCCTTGTTCGATGACTTGCCCAGGCTGGACGATGATTCGCGCGTTGGTCAACGCGAGGATACGCGGCGTGGCGTCACGCATGCCCTCGACAGGCAACGTGGACTGCTGGGCGTGAGAGGACTGCATCGCGCAGGCGACGAGAACGAGCGCGGATGCAATGCGCAGGAAGGACTTCATGGGGCGGCCCCTTCTGGTCAGGCCGGACAGCATACTGCCCGCGCTGTCGCGCGGACACTGTGAAACCTCACGCGTCTGCTGACGACCGTGTGCACTTGTGCACGATGAGCATGGCAAGTTCCAGCGACTGCTCGTAGTTGAGACGCGGATCCACGGTCGACTTGTAGGCGCGGGCCAGGTCGCCCTCCAGCAGTTCGCGCGCCCCGCCCAGGCATTCGGTGACGTTTTCGCCGGTGAGTTCCAGGTGTACGCCGCCCAGGCGCGAAGCGCAGGCAGCGTGGATGTCAAAGGCCAGATCCAACTCGGCGCGGATATTGCCGAAACGGCGTGTCTTGACGCCGTTGCCAAGCGTCTCGCCATTGCCGTGCATGGGATCGCAGGTCCACAGCACGCGCAGCCCGGCGCCCTTCGCTGCTTCGATCAGGGGCGGCAGCGCCTGCTCGATCTTGCCCGCACCCATGCGGTGAATGAAGGTGAGGCGGCCGGCCTCGTTGTCCGGATTGAGCACCGCGGCCAGCTTCAGCAGCTGCTCGGGCGCTACCGAAGGCCCGATCTTCACTGCGACCGGATTGCGGATGCCGCGCATGTACTCGACATGGGCGCCTTCGAGCTGGGCGGTGCGCATACCGATCCACGGGAAGTGGGTTGACAGGTTGAACCAGCCCCACTGGCGCGGCACGCGTCGAGTCAGCCCCTCCTCGTAATGCAACAGCAGCGCTTCGTGCGAGGTATAGAAATCGACCCGGTTGAAACTGCCGATCTGCCGCCCGGCCAGAGTCTCCATGAAACGCAGCGAGTCGCCGATCGACTCCACCATGCGCTGGTATTCCACAGCCAGCGGCGAATGCTGTACCCAGGCCAGATCCCAGTACTCCGGATGGTGCAGGTCGGCGAAACCGCCATCGATCAAGGCGCGCACGAAGTTCATCGTCATCGCAGAACGCGAATGCCCCTCGATCATGCGCTCGGGATCGGGGTTGCGCGCCTGCGGCGTGAATTCGGGACCGTTGACCAGGTCGCCGCGGTAGCTCGGCAGGGTGAGGCCGTCGCGGGTCTCGCTGTCGGCAGAGCGCGGCTTGGCGTATTGGCCGGCGAAGCGTCCCACGCGCACCACCGGCATCTTCAGCCCGTGCACCAGCACCAGCGACATCTGCAACAGCACTTTCAGGCGATTGGAGATCAGGCTGGAGTCGCACTCGGCGAAGCTCTCGGCGCAATCGCCGCCCTGCAGCACGAAGCCGCGTCCCTCCTGGGCATCGGCAATACGCTGCCGAAGCGCCAGGATTTCCCATGAGGTCACCAGCGGCGGCAGCGTGCGCAGTCGGGCCAGGGCCGACCACAGCGCCTGCTCGTCGAGATAGCTCGGCTGCTGCTCGGCCTTGCGGCCCTGCCAGCTGGCCGGATGCCAGTCCTTGGGCTCGACGACGGGTTGCAGGTTGCGTTCGCGCTGCGGCATGGCTGCGGACCGGGGAATTTCGGACTGCTGAAGTTAGCACGCTCCGGGGGATTTGTGCAGTTGCAGCAAAGGCATCTGTCCAACAGGGGGCGCCAACGACCGCTTCGCGTCCTTCGCGGACCCCCGCCATTCGGCGTCTACGTCGCCTGCCGGCGACGGGCAAAACCGGCCCACAGCGCCAGCGCGGTCAGCCCCAGGAACCACAGCAGGGTCCAGGCCGGCATGGACAGGCCGAGGAAGGTCCAGTCCACATCCGCACATTCACCCGAGCCGCGGAACACCATGTCCAGGGTTCGGCTCAACGGGAACGCTTCCAGCATGTAGGCCAGCCCCGGTCCGCATTCCGGCACCAGATCGGGCGGCAGGCTTTGCAGGTAGACGTGACGCACGGCGACGCCCGCGCCGACCAGCCCGAACAGTGCGGCAAGCGTGGCATAGACCGCGCGCCCCCAGCCCCTCGGGCCATGCATTGCGGCGGTCAGGAATACGGCTCCCATGAATATGAAGGCGACCCGCTGGAAGATGCACAGCGGGCAAGGTTCGAGACCGAGTACTTGATCGGCATAGAGCGCATAACCGAGCAGGCCGAGGCAAACCAGAAAGCCGATCAGAAACAGCAGGCGTGGTGGCCAGCGAAGGGGATTGAACATGGGAGTGAATACCGGCGAGTCCGGGAATAGACCCGCCCAATGATACGGGGTTCCGCGCCCACCCGGCGCGAAGAACCCTCAGTCGAGCGGTCGCGCCGGGTCCAGACTCGCGCTGACACGGCGGGCGACGCAGTCATGCGGAATGCCCTGTTTGCGCGGCGCCTCCGCCAAATGAGAGCCGGGTTCGCTGCGGGCGACGGCAGCCCCACGAACGATGGTCTCGCTCACCACAAGCTGCCGGCCGACGCCAACATAGATACCCGCCACCACGATCCGGGTCGACTCGGATGCGGCGTGCTCTCGTTCGAACACCATTTCTCCGAGCTGCCAGCCCCAGCCATCGATGCCACAGGGATCGGCTTCCACGGTCTCACCGGACCAGGCAGCGGCGGGCAAGAGGAGCAGTGACGCGGCGAGAATAACGGTACGCACTTGCATGGCGGGCGTCCCTGGAAAGTACTGGGCGGCACGAGACTAGCTTGGCACGCGCCACCTGTCGAGGTGGGCGGCGCGCACCATCTGTGCGAAAGCTTGCAGCGAGGCAAGGGCGAAGGCCGCACCCGGGGCCCACACAGCTCGGGCGGCGGTACCGAGCCGCCGAAGTCCCGGGCGCGCTGCGCTTGCCAGGGCTTGAAACGAAAAACCCCGGCCAGTCACCCGGCCGGGGCTCATCAATCTGCTGGGCGGCGCAAGGGGCTACTCGGCCGCCTCGGCCTCGCGAGTGGCGCCGCCAGGGCGGTCGACCAGCTCGACGTAGGCCATCGGCGCATTGTCGCCGGCGCGGAAGCCGCACTTCAGGATGCGCAGGTAGCCGCCGGGGCGGGCCTGGTAGCGCGGACCAAGTTCGACGAACAGCTTGCCAACCGCTTCCTTGTCACGCAGGCGTGCGAACGCCAGGCGGCGGTTGGCCACGCCATCGTCCTTGGCCAGGGTAATCAGGGGCTCGGCGACGCGACGGAGCTCCTTGGCCTTGGGCAGGGTGGTGCGGATCAGCTCGTGCTTGAACAGCGAGGCGGCCATGTTGCGAAACATGGCGCGACGATGGCTGCTGGTACGGTTGAACTTGCGTCCGGATTTGAGGTGGCGCATGGTCGTTGTTCCTGGATCGTTCTTCCCTGCTCGAAACGTCGGCCGTCCCGGGCCAGGTGGCTAAGGTGTTGGGCGGTCAGCCGAGTTGCATGCCGTGGGACAGGCCGGGCGGCGGCCAGTTCTCCAGCTTCATGCCGAGCGACAGACCGCGCTGGTGAAGCACGTCCTTGATCTCGGTAAGCGACTTCTTGCCGAGGTTGGGCGTCTTCAGCAACTCGACCTCGGTGCGCTGCACCAGGTCGCCGATGTAGTAGATGCTCTCGGCCTTGAGGCAGTTGGCCGAGCGTACGGTCAGCTCCAGCTCGTCGATGGGTTTGAGCAGGATCGGGTCGACACCGGCCTTCTCGGTCTTCTCGGCGGCGCTGTCGCGGCGCGAGAAATCACCGAACACCGAAAGCTGGTCGGCGAGGATGTCGGCGGCCTGGCGCACCGCCTCCTCGACGTCGATGGTGCCGTTGGTCTCGACCTCCATCACCAGCTTGTCGAGGTCGGTGCGCTGCTCCACGCGGGCGCTGTCCACCTCGTAGGCGACACGGCGCACCGGGCAGAAGCTGGCGTCGAGCTGCAACCGTCCGATCGGGCGCGCTTCCTCGTCCGGAAGGCGGCGGTTGACCGCCGGCTGGTAACCGACGCCGCGCTGCACGCGCAGGCGCATGGACAGCCGGGAATCCTTGGTCAGCGTGCACAGCACGTGCTCGGGATTCAGCACCTCGACGTTGTGGTCCACCTGAATGTCGCCGGCGGTGACCACACCCTTGCCCTCGCGGACCAGAGTCAGCGTGGTGTCGTCGACCGTGTGCATCCGGATGGCCACGTCCTTGAGGTTCAACAGAACCTCGAGCACATCCTCCTGCAGGCCTTCGAGCGTGGTGTACTCGTGCAGTACGCCGTCGATCTCCACTTCGGTGATGGCACATCCCGAGATGGAAGAAAGCAATACACGCCTGAGCGCGTTGCCCAGCGTGTGTCCGAAACCGCGCTCCAGCGGTTCCAGAACGACCTTGGCGCGATTGGCCGCGACGCGATCGACCTGGATGCCGCGCGGACGCAGCACATGAATGGGGGAGGCTACCATGGCGGTGACGCTTCTCCGTAGAGGATTACTTGGAATAGAGCTCGACGATCAGGTTCTCGTTGATGTCGGCAGGCAGATCGGCACGCTCCGGAACGGTCTTCAGCGAGCCGGTGAACTTGCCGGCATCGACTTCGACCCATCCAGGTACCAGGTCCATTTCCTGAGCCAGCGTGACGGCTTCCTTGACCCGAAGCTGTTCACGGGCGCGGTCGGTCAGGCTGATGACGTCGCCCGGCTTGACCTGGAACGAGGGCAGGTTGACCTTTCGGCCGTTGACCTGAACCGACTTGTGCGACACCAACTGCCGCGCCTGGGCGCGGGTGACCGCGAAGCCCATGCGGAACACGATGTTGTCGAGGCGTGTTTCCAGCAAGGAAAGCAGGTTCTCGCCGGTGTTGCCCTTCTGGCCGGAGGCCTTCTTGTAGTAGTTGCGGAACTGGCGCTCGAGCAGGCCATACATGCGCTTGACCTTCTGCTTCTCGCGCAGCTGCACGGCGTAGTCGGACAGGCGGATGCGCTTGTTCGCGCCATGCTGGCCGGGCTTCTGCTCCAGCTTGCACTTCGAGTCCAGCGCGCGTGCCGGGCTCTTCAGCCCGAGATCGGCGCCTTCGCGACGCGCCAGTTTGCAGGTAGGTCCAGTGTAGCGTGCCATTATCGTGTCTCTTTCTCGAAAAGTCCGGCCACGGAGGGTCGGTTCTTGATTCCCGCGATCATGGACGATCGCAACTACACACGCCGCTTCTTGGGCGGGCGGCAGCCGTTGTGGGGGATCGGCGTGACGTCGATGATGTTGGTGACGCGATAGCCGAGGGAATTGAGCGAACGGACCGCCGACTCGCGACCCGGGCCGGGGCCCTTGATGCGCACTTCGAGCGTCTTCAGACCGTATTCCAGGGCCACGCGGCCCGCCTTCTCGGCCGCCACCTGGGCGGCAAAGGGCGTGGACTTGCGCGATCCACGAAAACCGGCGCCACCCGCGGTCGCCCAGGAAAGGGCATTGCCCTGGCGATCGGTGATGGTCACCACGGTATTGTTGAAAGAAGCCTGCACGTGGGCGATACCGTCGGTAACGACGCGCTTGATCTTCTTTCTGGTCTTGACCGGCTTGGCCATGATCGGGATTCCTGAGCCTTACTTCTTGATCGGACGACGCGGACCCTTGCGGGTACGGGCGTTGGTGCGGGTGCGCTGGCCGCGCACCGGCAGGCCGCGGCGATGCCGCAGGCCGCGGTAGCAGCCAAGATCCATCAGGCGCTTCACGCTCATCGCGACTTCGCGACGCAGATCGCCCTCGATGGCGAACTTGCCCACCTCGGCGCGGATCTTCTCGACCTCGGCCTCGGTAAGGTCCTTGATCTTGGTGCTTTCGACCACGCCGGCGGCGGCGCAGATGTTGCGCGCCCGGGTGCGGCCGATGCCGTAGATGGACGTCAGCCCGACCCAGGCATGCTTGTGTACCGGAATGTTGACGCCGGCTATGCGCGCCATGATTGAGAATCTCCAGTCGAACGAGTCTTGGGCAAAGAACCCGCTATTGTATAGAACGCAGCCTTCCTTTGGAAGACTCCGCGGCGGCACCATGCCGCCGATAATTCGCTACCCGAACCCCCGGCAGCGTCAGGACCGCACCACACCGGAGCGGCCGTAACCCTTGAGATTGGCCTTCTTCAGCAGGCTCTCGTACTGATGCGACATCAGGTGGGCCTGGATCTGCGAAGTGAAGTCCATGACCACCACCACCACGATCAGCAGCGAGGTACCACCGAAGTAGAACGGTACGTTCCAGCCAAGGCGCATGAACTCCGGCACCAGGCAGACGGCGGCAAGGTACAGAGCGCCCCAGAAAGTGAGTCGCGTCATCACGCCGTCGATATACTCGCCGGTGGCGCGTCCGGGACGGATACCCGGTATCAGCGCACCTGATTTCTTCAGATTCTCCGCGGTCTCCTGCGAATTGAACACCAGGGCCGTATAGAAGAACGCGAACGAGATGATGAGCGCACCAAACACGAACATGTAGACCGGCTCGCCGGGCGACATCCAGGCGGCGACACGCTGCAGCCAGCGTCCGCCCTCCCCGGCCGTGCTGAACCAGGACGCCGCAGTGGCCGGGAACATGATGATACTGGACGCGAAAATGGCCGGAATCACGCCGGACATGTTGAGCTTCAGCGGCAGGTGGGAGCTCTGGTTGGCGTAGGCACCGCGACCGCCCTGGCGACGCGCGTAGTTGACCGTAATGCGCCTTTGCCCACGCTCGACGAACACCACGAATACCGTCACCAGCGCCACCACCACGAAGATCAGCAGCACGCGCAGCGGGCTGAGTTCGCCAGTGCGCGAAAGCTCGATCACCGCGGCGATCGCGCCCGGCAGACCGGACACGATGCCGGCGAAGATGATCAGCGAGATACCGTTGCCGACGCCGCGCTCGGTGATCTGTTCGCCCAGCCACATCAGGAACAGGGTGCCGGCGGTGAGACCGACGACCGCCGAGAACACGAAGGCAGGACCGGGATTGAATACCACACCGCCCTGCGACTGCAACGCAATGGCCACACCGGCAGCCTGGAACGCCGCCAGGAACACGGTGCCATAGCGTGTGTACTGGGTGATCTTGCGGCGCCCTGACTCGCCCTCCTTCTTCAACGCCTGCAGCGTCGGCACCACCGCTGCCAGGAGCTGCATGATGATCGAGGCGGAGATGTAGGGGATGACGTTGAGCGCGAAGATCGAGAAACGCTCCAGCGCACCACCGGAGAACATGTTGAACATGTCGATGATGCCGCCCTGCTGACCCATGAAGCGGGTCATCGCTTCCGGGTCGACGCCAGGCACCGGGATGAACGTGCCAAGACGGAACACGATCAGTGCCCCGAGCACGAACAGCAGTCGGTTGCGGAGCTCGGTCAGCTTGCCGAGCCCGGCCAGGGAACGTGCTGCGCTGGGATTCGCCGCCACGGATTACTCCACGCTTCCGCCGGCCGCCTCGATGGCGGCCCTGGCACCGGCCGTCGCCGCCACGCCCTTCACCTTGATGGCACGGGTCAGCTCGCCCTTCTTGACGATCTTGGCGCGCTTGGCGCTGCTCGGCACCATCTTGGCGGCGCGCAACGCGGCGAAGTCGATCTCGGTGGCCTCGATCTCTTCCAGGCGATACAGGAACACCTGGGCGGTGTCCTTGCTGGTCAGGGAGCGGAAGCCGACCTTGGGCAGGCGACGCTGCAGCGGCATCTGGCCGCCTTCGAAGCCGACCTTGTGGAAGCCGCCCGAAC
>DAOMOD010000159.1:6233-9495 GCA_035444205.1 Lysobacteraceae bacterium | reverse complement strand
AGAGAATCCACTTATCAAACCGGGCTACGCTGTACGGACAAGTGGGGCCAGCTCTCCGGATCAAATCCGGGACAGGCTCTACTGCGGACGGTTGTAAGGAGTGCGCGCAAAGCCCAGAGTCAAGATTTGCTGCATTGCCTCGCTTGACGAGGCTCGG
The DNA here is from genome assembly GCA_035444205.1 of Lysobacteraceae bacterium. Classification (GTDB taxonomy): domain Bacteria; phylum Pseudomonadota; class Gammaproteobacteria; order Xanthomonadales; family BPKI01; genus DAOMOD01. Next base: position 9,338 of record DAOMOD010000159.1, on the reverse strand, counting down.
GTCGCGATCGCCGCTGGCGCGTCCGCGTTGGGGCTGGTCTCGGCGATGCCAAGCGGCCCTGGAGTCATCACGGAAGAATCCATCGCGACGATTGCCCAGCGGATTCCACCACCCATCGGCACCTTCCTGCTCACCAGTGCGACCTCGGCGGACCGCATCATTGCGCAGCAGCGTCGCTGCGGCACCAACACGCTTCAGTTGTGCGACTACGTGGAAGCTTCCGTTTACCGCGACTTGCGCAGCGAGTTGCCCGGCGTCGCCCTGGTTCAGGTCATTCATGTCACCGGCGCGGAGTCGGTCGAACTGGCGCGGGCCGCAGCGGAGCACGTTCATGCGCTGTTGCTCGATTCAGGAGATACCTCGCTGCCCGTAAAACTACTCGGCGGCACGGGACGCACTCACGACTGGACGACGAGCCGCCGCATCCGCCAGGCGGTGAGCGTGCCGGTTTTTCTCGCCGGCGGGCTGACGGCTGGCAACGTCGCGGAGGCTGTCAGGGCGGTGGAGCCATTCGGCCTGGATCTGTGCAGCGGTGTCCGCACCAATGAGCGACTGGACGCCGCGAAACTCGCTGCGTTCTTTGCCGCTCTTTCCTGAGCCGGCCCACCAAGATGACCTTTGGTTCACTCTTTCGCTTCGCATGACCGACCACCGCATCTTCTGCGACATCGCACGCGGCGATGCGCCTGCCGCATATGGCCGATGCCGCGGAGCGGGCGCACCATGCGCGGCTTGTCTGCGAGCAGCTATGAGCGGCAGGATGTCGACCTGAAGGCTGTCACCTGCAACGGCGTTGCCGGGGTGCCAGCCGGGTTGGTTCGCAACCGCCCCACCTGACGGAGTCGAATATGCGCATCCCAGTCTTACCTGCAGCCCTGCTTTTCCTTCTGCCCATGGCATGTGTGACCAGCGGCCAAGTCCATGCCGAATCGCCGGACGAATCGGCCAGGGAAGTCGCCGCGCCTGTCCTTTTCGCCGTCGAGTTCCGCACCGGGCCGAACTGGGACCATGAACGGCCGGCGCACGAGCAGTCCTGGTTCCGCGAGCACTCGGCGAATCTGAGACGCTTGCGCGAGAACGGCAGCCTGATACTGGGTGCGCGCTATGCCGACAAGGGGCTGGTGGTGCTGTCCGCAATTTCCGAGGACGAGGCGCATGCGATGGTGCGGCGCGATCCTTCGGTCGAGCATGGCGTGTTCCGCTACGAGCTGCACCGCTTCATGGTGTTCTATCCGGGCACGGTGGGAGCAATGCCCGAGAGGGGCTAGGCTTGAATGGCGCATACATGGTGCCGTCATGCCTGCGAAAGCAGGTATCCAGCGCCTTCCATTCTGTTGCAGCAGACAGAAGGCGCTGGGTTCCAGCTCCCCATGGCGCGGCCTGTCCTGAGCCTGTCGAAGGGCTGGGACGACGACATGCACGGTTCTTGGCTGGCGCGCCTATGGCTGGCTTTCCAGGCTGACGATGTAGCGCAACGGCCCGCCGGGGTCGGCGGTTTCGAAGGGATAGCAGGTAATCAGGGTGAGGCGTTCGACCGGGAGATCCATGTCAAGACCCGCATAGCGTTCGTCGACGACGGTCGTGGCGGTGACCTGCCACGCCAGCACGGTGCCGTCCGGCGTCTCCAGCTCGAAGCGATGACCGGGCGCGATGTCGCGCAGGAAGCGGAAATGCGTATCGCGATGACCGGCGATGACGCGGTGGCCGCCGCTGCCGACGGCCATGCCCGGTGCCCAGGCCAGGGTGTTGCCGTCGAGTCCGGCCAGCACGATCTGGTCGATGCCGAGGTGCGGGACGCGCATCCGCGCCACCGGTGCGGTATCGGCCCACGGCCAGGGTGGCGGTGGCTGGCCCTGTTCGCGCCCGGCATCCCAGGCGCGTTCCAGCAACACCTGGCCAAGCGCGGCCTTGCCATGGATGGCGGCGGCGGCGCCGAGCTGCCAGGTCGCGCCCAGCAGCAGGCCGCACAGTGCCAGCCGGAAGGTCCAGCGTGTCATGTCCGCAGGACGCGTCGGGCTGCCACCAGAACTATCGCCAGCACCAGCAGCATCAGCCCTTGGTGCATATGCGACGCCGCACCGGCGACGGTGCCGGGCATGGCGCGGCCGCCACCCATGATGCCGTCGATCTGTCGACCATGCGGCAGGTTCTGCGGCATGTTGTGTGCGTGCAGTGGCTCGAGGTCCGGTCGCGCCGGCATGTGTTCGACGGCGACCATGCTGGTGTAGGGGCTGAGCAACTGGTACTGCAACGCGGTGGCAGTGACTTCGGTGCGGATCCATTCCGGGTCGGAGCCGTTGCCGCGCGCGTCCAGCAGGGATTCGATGCGACGTCTGGCCCACAGGCTGGCCACGCCCGGCACGTCGATCGCCGAGTCCAACGACAGCGTGCGCTGCCAGCGTTTGCCGTCGCTCAGCCCACTGGCCTTGGCGACTCCGGCAGATGCCGGCAGTCGCGCCAGCACCAGCAGCGGTTCGCCGGTGTAGAGGTCGGGCACGCGCTGCGGAAACGCCTCCGCGCGCGCCGGCCAGGCCAGGTCGATATCGTGCAGCACGGGACTGGTCAGACGGGTCAGCAGCTCGATCATGCGTTCCTCGACCTGGTCCTGGTGCGCGATCAGGGTATGACTGCCGCGTCCGAAGTCGGCAGCCTTGCGCAGGAAGTGGCCGTTGACGCCGTGGCCAATGCCCACGGTGAACAGGCGTGCGTTGCCGATGTCGCGGCGGATCTGCGCCAGCACCTGTTCCTCGTTGCCGACCGAGCCGTCGGTGATGAACACCATCTGGCGCAGAAATCCGGGACTGGGCGGCGCCTGCATCGCCTTTTCCAATGCCGGCAGCATCTGCGTGCCGCCATTCGCCTGCAATGCACCGACGAAGCGATCCGCCGCGGCCAGCTCGGCGGTCTCCGCGCGCACCGGCGCTTCGAACAGCGCGCGGGCGAAGTTGTTGAACTCGATGACGTTGAAGCGATCCTGCGCGGCAAGCGCCGCCAGCGCCACGCGCAGCGCCGCCCGCGCCTGCTCCATGGCTGCGCCGCGCATGGAACCCGAGGTATCGACGATCAGGGTCACCTCGCGCGGCGTGTGGTCGGCACGGAACTGGT
>DAOMOD010000159.1:0-6223 GCA_035444205.1 Lysobacteraceae bacterium | reverse complement strand
CACCAGCATCAGCATCAGGTAGTCGACACTGCCGATGCGCTCGCGATACACCGCGCTCTGCGCCTGGCCGACATCCTGCGGCGTCCATGACAGCTCGAAGTCGCGGTCGGAGGCGACCACACCGTCGGCGAGTTCGATGTGCCAGACGTCGCCACGCCGCTGACGCCGAATGCGGTGGTGCGCGCTTTCGACGGAGGCCAGTGTCATGCCGGGACGCAGGGTGATCTGTATGCGCAAGGGGTTGACGCTGCCCGCAGCCGGATGCTGGACCGGCGGCGTGATGCGCGAGGCATCGGGCACGGCGTCGGTGTCCGCGGCCCAGCCGCTACCGGCCTGTGGCGCGTCCTTGGCGCGCAGCATGGGCTGCCCGGGAATGAACCGCGGCACGAAGGTGGTGGGGAAATGCAGGGCGAAGCGGCCGTCCTCGTAGCGCACCGGCACCTGGAAACCGATGCCGATCTCGATCTCCTCGCCGGGTCCGATGTTGGCCACCGAGGTGGTGAACAGGTTGGCGCGCTCCTGTTCCACCAGTCCGGCGCGCTGGCCTTGCTGGCGCGCCTGCTGGTAGGTTCGGCGCGCCTGTTCGCGCTCCTGCACCTCGCCCAGGATCAGGCGGTCGCCGATGCGGATGGTGAGGCGGTCGACGGCGGCCTGGCCGGGCAGCGGAAACACGAAGCGCGCTTCGGCCCAGGCGCCGGTGTCGTTGACGTAGCGCTGGCGCACCTCGGCGAAGGCCACCATGCCCAGCACCTCGATGTCCACGTCGGTATGCATCAGCAGCGCATGGCTGGGGCCGTCGCCGCCGCTGTCGAGCCAGAGCGTCGCATGTCGTGCGGTGGCCTGGGCCGAAAGCGCGGTCGACATCGACAGCAGCAGCAGGAGGATGAGTGCGCGTGTATCGATCATGGCCAAGGTCCCTGTTCCAACCCGGACCCCATTGCGAACCCCGCTGCGGCGCAGCCAAGGGCGCCGCGGTGGCCGTGCGCGGGCGGAACGTGGCTTTGGCCCGAGGGACGACGGCGGTGCGGGAATCGGGCCGAACCCGCTGCCATTCTCTATCTCATGCCCACCACGGGCGTCCTGGATTCCGCCGCTGCGCGGCTTCATCCAGGCTACGGTGCACAATCGCAAAGTCCGTGCCTCGCGCTATGCTGCGCGGAATTCCCTTCGCTTTGGGCACGCCATGGTCGTTCGCCACAGCGAACCCCGCGACATCGACTCCATCCGCCAGATCTACGCGCAGTCCAGCGTGTACGCGGATACCTTGCAGTTGCCCTTTCCCAGTGCCGAGCTCTGGCAGGAACGCCTGGGCAAGCGCCACGAGCACTTCCACAGTCTGGTGGCCTGCGAGGGCGACCAGGTGCTGGGGCAGATCGGCATCGAGGTGTTCGCCAATCCGCGGCGACGTCATGTCGCCAACATCGGCATGGCGGTGTCCGAGCGTGCTCTCGATCTGCACGTGATGCGACATGCGCGGCGGCGTGGCGTCGGGTCGGCATTGCTGGGGGCCGCCATCGAGCTCTGCAACGGTTGGCTGGGAGTGAGCCGCATCGAGCTGGAAACCTATACCGGGAATGATGCCGCCATCGCCCTGTTCCGCAAGTTCGGCTTCGAGGTCGAAGGCACCGCCAAGGCCTACGCGCTGCGCGCAGGGGCCTACGCCGACGTGCATTTGATGGCGCGGTTGGGGATACCGGCTTTGGGTAGGAGCGGCGAAAGCCGCGATCCGGCGGCGTAGGGTGGCGAAACGCTGATCGCGGCTGTCGCCGCTCCTACAGGGGACCGGCTTCGGGTAGGAGCGGCGAAAGCCGCGATCGGGCGGTGCAGGTTGGCGAAACGCTGATCGCGGCTGTCGCCGCTCCTACAGGGGATACCGGGGCTCGGGCTCGGGACAAGATTTTGGTCCGTAAAGAAGCGCTATTCCCTTGCGTTCATTGGCGTCCTTTGCGGACATCCGTCGAAACATGGCCGGGTCGCCCACGAGGTGGGCTCCTACAGGAGCGCGGTATGGCGCCGCGCCGCTTACGCCCCGCTTTCCTCGACTTCCTCTCGCGCTGATGGCACGGCGACCGTCTCGCCCGCCGCCGGCAGGTGCACCTCGGCGCCGTGGAAATCGCGCAGGCGCGCGGCCAGGCCTTCGCGGGCCTTGTCCTCGCCGTGCACCAGCCACACCGGAGGCTTCGCGCGGAAATGGCCATACCATTCGGCAAGGCCGTTCTGGTCGGCATGCGCCGACAGTCCGCCGATGGTATGAACCTTGGCGCGGATGTGGATCTTCTCGCCGTAGATGGTGACGAACTTCTCGCCATTCACCAGTTGTCGCCCCAGCGTACCCTGCGCCTGGTAGCCGCTGAAGATGATGTGGGTGTTCTCCTTCCAGGCGTTGTGGCGCAGGTGGTGCAGGATGCGTCCGCCGTTGCACATGCCGCTGCCGGCGATGACGATGACGCCGCTGGCCAGCTTGTTGATGGCCATGGAGTCCTCATTGCGGCTGACCATGCGCAGGTTGGACATGCGAAACGGATTGCCCTCACCCTGCCAACGTTCGCGCGCCTGCGGCCCGAACAGGCCGGTATGGCGGTTGTACAGCTCGACCACGCGCAGCGCCATCGGGCTGTCGAGGAAAATGCGCCAGGGCTTGAGCCCCCAGTCATCGAAGTGCTCGGCCAGCCACCACAGGATCTCCTGGCTGCGGCCCACGGCGAACGCCGGAATCAGCACCTTGCCCTTCTCGGCGGCGGCCTGCCGGAAGATGTCGCCCATCTCGGCTACGGTGTCGGCGCGCGGCCTATGCAGACGGTCGCCGTAGGTACTCTCCAGCAGCACCATGTCGGCATCCTGAATCGGCTGCGGGTCGCGCAGGATGGGCGTGCCGCGCGGTCCGATGTCGCCGCTGACCACGATCTTGCGCACCTGCTCGCCCTCGCCCACCCACATTTCCAGGCTGGCCGCACCGAGGATGTGGCCGGCATCGCGCAGGCGCAGCACGAGATCCGGAAGCACCTCGACCTTCCTGTCGTACTCGTGGCCGACCAGCAGCTTCAGGGTGTCGGCTACATCGTCCAGGTCGTACAGCGGCGTCTCGGTGCGCTGGCCGCGGCGCTGGTGGGCACGGTTCCTGCGCTCGGTATCGGAAATGGCCAGGCTGGCAGCGTCCTCCAGCATCACCCGCGCCAGCTCGGCGGTAGCGCGCTGGGCGTGGATGGGTCCCTTGTAGCCACGCTTGACCAGCAACGGCAGACGGCCGATATGGTCGATGTGACCGTGGGTGACGATGACGGCGTCGATGTCGCGCACGTCGAAGGGAAACTTCGCCGCATTGCGGCTGCGCTCGTTGCGCCCGCCCTGCATCATGCCGCATTCGATGAGCACGCGGTGGCGGCCGGTGTCGAGCAGGAAACAGGAGCCGGTGACCTCGCCGGTGGCGCCGTGAAAGGTGATCTGCATTCGCATGTGTCCCAGGGAATCTGCGCTCAAGCTACCATGCGCCGATGCCGCGCTGCTTCTTCGCCCTGCCGCTGCCAGCCGACGCGGCGGATTCGTTGGCTGCCTTCGCCGCGGGACCGCTGCGTGCGAGCCTGGCGCAGCCGCGCTTGCGGCTGATCGATGCGCGCGACCTGCACCTGACCCTGCGTTTCCTGGGCGGGGTCGACGAGGCGGGGTTGCCGGCGCTGATCCAGGGCATGCGGACCATCTCTCTCGAATTCCCGGCCCTGGCCTGCACAAACGCGGGGATTGCGATCTGGCCCGATGTGCGCAGACCACGGGTGCTTGTGACCGGCGTCCGTTGCGAGGGTCCGCTGGAAGACCTGGCCGAGCGCTTCGAAGCGCTCGCAAGGTCGCTGGGATTCGCCGCCGAGAAGCGACGCTTTCGCGCGCACCTGACCCTGGCGCGCTTCCGCCCCGGCACGCCACCGGTGCACGGCACGCTGCCCGACGCGCCGAAATGTTCGTTTGCGCTCGACCGGATCGAACTGTGGCAGTCGCTGGAGCGACCAGGGTTGCCCCGCTACGGCGTACTGGACTCCGCGCCGCTGGGCCGTGCGTAGCGTTGCGACATTGCGCAGCGCACGGGAATTCGAGCGTTGGGCGTGCCTTTCCGCGTCAGCGCATGAGCTGGCGCTTCGGCTTGATCGGCAACCGCCCGCGCCAGTACTGGATCACCAGGAAACCGAACACCATGCCGCCGAGATGCGCGAAGTGGGCGATGCCGGAACGCGTTCCGGAAACGCCAAGATAAAGCTCCAGCGCGCCGAACAGCGTGACCAGCAACCATGCCGGCATCGGAATCGGCGGAAACAGCAGCATCACCCGGCGCCGCGGGAACATCATGGCGTAGCCGAGCAGGATGCCGAACACGCCGCCCGAGGCACCCACCGTGGGGTAGAACTGACCCTGCTCCACCGCCAGCGTCGCCACCACCAGTTGCACCAGACCGGCGCCGATCACGCACACCAGGAAATAGATCGCGAACGGCCGACCGCCCCAGAAGCGCTCCAGTTCGCTGCCGAACATGAACAGGGCGAACATGTTGATCAGCAGATGCGGGGGGTTGCCGTGCATGAAGCCGTAGGTCAACAACTGCCAAGGTGCGAAGCCGACGTCGGGCGGAAACCCACGACGCACAAGCTCGACCGGTGGCTCGCCAAGGGGCCACAGTGCAAAGTGCGCGATCAGCACGTCGCCTACCGTGACCTGCAGGAAATACACGGCGAAGTTGGCAATCAGCAGAATGCGGACGACAGGTGGGAGGGGTCCGTACACGGTGTCGGTGAACGTGTGGGCCAAGGGCCATGGTAGCCGGAAACAGCGAAGCACTTGCGCCACGACCCGGCGCGCAGGGCGGCATCACCATGCCGCCGCCATCGGTGCTCGGGGGGTGACGTCGGCACAGTGGTGCCGACCTACGGCAGCGGCTGCGGGCGCCTTCGCGTAGGGCGGCATCACCATGCCGCCGCCATCGGTGCTCGGGCAATGATGTCGGCACAGTGGTGCCGACCTACGGCAGCGGCTGCGGGTGCCGGCGCGGGCGACCCGGGCGCGACATCGATGCGCTGGAACGGTCGCGGCTCTTGCCGCTCCTACAGTTCCGTTCGGCCCCAAAGCATCGCATCGAGATCGCCGCGCCAGCCGAAGCGGGTCAGGTCCACCCTGCCCTTGCGCACCGTCACCCCTTCTTCGCGCAGCAGCCGCGCCTGGCGGACGAATGCCGCGCTGCCCAATGCGAAGGCGATGCGCCCGTCGCTGCGCAGCACGCGCTGCCAGGGCAGCGGCTCTCCTTCCCAGCGCGCCAGCACCCGCGCCACCAGCCGCGCCCGTCCCGGCAGTCCGGCCAGGTCGGCCACCCAGCCGTAGGCGCAGACGCGGCCGGCGGGGATGGCGGCCACCACGGCGGCAATGCGCGATTCGGCGGTATCGGCAGGCATGCTCGGGTAGGATAGAACGGAACTCCGGAGGAGAACGCCACCATGCGCAACTTCGAGGACGTCCGTACCCATGTGGCTACGCGCTACACGCTGCGCCACAACGATCCCTACCTGATCAGCTTCGACCTGGAGCTGGACCACGGGCGACGCCGACAGAGCATGTTCCTGGCCGAGATCGAGGGCGAGGAGGAGGGCCGCTACCTGCGCATCTCCACCGCACTGGCCCCGGTGGGCGAACTCGACCCGCTGAAGGCACTGGTGTTCAACTGGGAACAGCGTGTGGGCTACCTTGCGCTCAGTGAACTGGAAGGCGTGCCCTACCTCCACCTCTGCGAAAACCGCCGTTTCCGCTGGCTGTCGCGCGACGAGATCGACTTCCTGATCCAGGAGATCGGCACCCAGGGCGACCGCCTGGAACGGTTCATCACGCAGGGGAGGGATCAGACGTGAGGGAGATCCTTTGGGCCTGGGGCCTGGGGCCTGGGGCTTGGGGCCCAGGAGGAACGCCAGCGAAGTGTGGGTGCATTGCATTCTCCTGCACTTCGGTCACTCCAGAAGCAGTGGTGAACAGATCACACCTGAAGCTGCGACACGCAAGCCCCTAGGCCCTAGGCCCCAAGCCCTACCTGATTACCGAGGCGTCTCAGCCAAGGTGACTCGCTGCTCCGTTCGCCCTGAGGAGCGCGCGCAGCGCGCGTCTCGAAGGGCCCGCCCTGAGGAGGCCGCGAGGCGGCCGTCACGAACCGAGGCGTCTCAGCCAAGGTGACTCGCTGCTCCGTTCGCCCTGAGGAGCGCGC
>DAOMOD010000158.1:0-9503 GCA_035444205.1 Lysobacteraceae bacterium | reverse complement strand
CGTTGGACGCCTTGCCCATGGAACCACCATGGCCTGCGGCGTCCGCCTTGCTGCGTGCACGCACAGGGGCAACGCGGCGTGCTCGGACTTGTTCAGAGGGTCCCAACCTGATTATGCGCGGCCCCCGCGGCGCCTTCAACGGCTGCCGCTACAATGGCCGCCATGCAGATCCAGCTGAACGGCGAAAACCGTGACATTCCCGCCGGCACGAGCCTGGCCGAGCTGCTCGAACGCGAGGGTCTGGCCGGCCGCCGCGTGGCGGTGGAGGTCAACCTGGACATCGTTCCGCGCAGCCAGCACGCCGAACGTGCGCTGGCCGACGGCGACCGGGTCGAGATCGTGCAGGCGATCGGCGGCGGCTGAGGAGAAGAAGAGCGTTGAACCGCAGAGTACGCAGAGAACGCAGAGGAAAAGCCCTTTCCAGTGGGGTTTCGCGCGCTGGTCCGCCCAGCTGCGAACCAGCGGCGTACAGGTACGTGGTCCAGCCACAAGTACTGCCGGAAGGCAGCCTCATGATCTCAGGCTCTTCTCCGCGTTCTCTGCGCTCTCTGCGGTTAACCTGCTTCTGATCCCCCGACCCGAGACCTGATGAACACCATGCCCGACGCCCCCGCCTCCCCCGACGACGCCCTGGTCATCGCCGGACGCCGCTTCCGCTCGCGTCTTCTGACTGGCACCGGCAAGTTCCGTGACCTCGACGAGACACGCCGCGCCACCGAGGCGGCCGGGGCAGAGATCGTCACCGTGGCCATCCGCCGCAGCAACATCGGACAGAATCCCGACGAGCCCAATCTGCTCGATGTGCTGCCGCCGGACCGATACACCATCCTCCCCAACACCGCCGGCTGCTTCAGCGCCGAGGACGCCGTGCGTACCTGCCGCCTGGCGCGCGAGCTGCTGGATGGCCACAGCCTGGTCAAGCTGGAAGTGCTGGCCGACCCCAAGACCCTGTTTCCCGACGTGGTGCAGACCATTCGCGCCTGCGAAACGCTGGTGGCGGAGGGTTTCCAGGTGATGGTCTACACCAACGACGACCCGGTGCTGGCCAAGACGTTCGAGAACCTGGGCTGCGTGGCGGTGATGCCGTTGGCGGCGCCGATCGGTTCCGGCCTTGGCATCCGCAATCCTTACAACATCCTCACCATCGTCGAGGAGGCCAGGGTGCCGATCCTGGTCGACGCCGGCGTCGGCACCGCGTCGGATGCGGCGATCGCCATGGAACTCGGCTGCGACGGAGTGTTGATGAACACGGCGATCGCCGGCGCGCGCGACCCGGTGCTGATGGCGGGCGCCATGCGCAAGGCGGTGGAGGCCGGCCGCGATGCCTTCCTGGCCGGACGCATTCCGCGCAAGCGCTTCGCTTCGGCCTCCTCGCCCATCGACGGCACGTTCTTCTGAGTCGATGACGGGGCTGCCGATCCAGGGGGAGGAGCATCGTCACCGGCGCGTGCGCAGCTTCGTGCGTCGCGAAGGACGGCTTACGCCGGGCCAGGCGCGTGCGCTGGCGGTTCTGTGGCCACGCTTCGGTCTCGACGCCGACGGCCCGGTGGATCTCGATGCCGCCTTCGGGCGCCGCGCCAGACGCGTGCTGGAAATCGGCTTCGGCAACGGCGAAGTGCTGCTGGCCGCCGCGGCGGAGAACCCCGAGCAGGACTTTCTGGGCATCGAAGTGCACCGGCCCGGCGTCGGCCGTCTGCTGCTGGGAGTTGAGGCCGCCGATCTTCGCAATGTGCGCGTGTTCTGCCACGATGCGGTGGAAGTGCTGGCACAGTTGGCGGAGCACAGCATCGACGAGGTCCGCGTGTTCTTCCCCGACCCCTGGCACAAGAAGCGCCACCACAAACGTCGCCTGATCCAGCCCGGCTTTGTCGATGTGCTGGCGCCCCGCCTGGTCGCCGGCGGCAGGCTGCATCTGGCGACCGACTGGGAACCCTACGCCGAGCACATGCGGGAAGTGATGGAGGCGCGCGATGATTTCGTCAACGAGGCGGGACGCGGCCGTTTCGCCGAGCGCCCGGCATCGCGTCCGCAAACCCATTTCGAGAAGCGCGGACTCAAGCTCGGACACCAGGTCTTCGACCTGTTGTACCGGAGGAGCTGAATCGGCCACGCCATGGACACCGGTCTTGCCCTGACCCGCGACATGCTGATGGTCCTCGGACTGGGCGGCTTCGGGATCGTGATGTTCATCATCGAGAAGGTGCGGGTGGATGTCACCGCGGTGCTGGTGCTGGTGGTTCTCGGCCTCACCGAGCTTGTGCCCATCGACCACCTGTTCGACGGCTTTGCCGGCCAGGCGGTGATCTCCATCATTGCGGTGATGATCCTGGGCGCCGGGCTCGACCGCACCGGCGTGCTCGGCCAGGCGGCGCGCTGGATCCTGCGCCTGTCGCAGGGCAACGAGTACCGCCTGATCGGACTGATGTGCCTGTTCTCCGGCCTGATTTCCGCGGTGATGCAGAACCCGGCGGTGGCGGCACTGTTTCTTCCGGTGGCGGCACGGCTGTCGTCGCGCACCGGCGTTCCGCTATCGCGCCTGCTGCTGCCCATGGCCTGCTGCGTGATCCTGGGCGGCACGCTGACCATGGTCGGTTCGTCGCCGCTGATCCTGTTGAACGACCTGATCGGAACCGCCAACCGCAACCTGCCACCCGGCGCCAGCACCCTGCCCGCCATGCGCATGTTCGCGGTGGCACCGATCGGCCTGGTGCTGCTCGCCGTGGGTCTTGCCTATTTCCTGCTGTTCGGAGCGCGCTGGCTGCCGGCACGCGAGGACAAGCCCGGCGCTACCCCGTCGCGCACCGAGAGCTACTTCGCGCAGACCTACGGCATCGACGGCGATGTGGTCGAACTGACCGTCACCGCCGAGAGCCCGCTGGTCGGCATGCGCATCGGCGAGGCCGAGAGCCACCTCGATGCGCCGGTGATCCTGGCCATGAAGACGCAGAACGAATCGCGCCTGGCGCCGCCCGCCGATGAGCTGATCTGGGTGGGCAGTGTTCTCGGCGTGCTCGGCCAGCGCGACAAGGTGCAGGACTATGCCCAGCAGAACGAACTGCGTGTGCTGCCGCGTCTGCGAAACTTCGGCGACCTGTTCAACCCGTCGCGCGCCGGCATTTCCGAGGCCGTGATTCCGCCCACCTCGCGCTTTGTCGGACAGAAGGTGGGCGATCTGCGCCTGCGCAAACGCTACGGCATCAGCGTGCTGGCAGTCAGCCGCGGCAACGACATCTTTCGCGAGGAGGTGCGCGAAGTGCAGCTTCGGCCGGGCGACCTGCTGGTCATGCACAGCCCCTGGCGCGACCTGGTTCACGCTGCCGAGAGCCGCGATTTCGTGCTGGTGACCGACGTACCGAAGGAGGAGCAGCGCCCGCACAAGGTCTGGCATGCGCTGTTCTTCTTCGCACTCGCCATCGGGCTGGCGCTGGTCTCCGATATCAAGCTGCCGGTGGCGCTGCTCACCGGTGCCGTCGGCATGCTGCTGTTCGGCGTGCTCAGCATGGACGAAGCCTATGCCGCCGTGAGCTGGAAGACGGTGTTCCTGATGGCCGGACTGATTCCGCTGGGCTGGGCCATGGACACCACCGGTGCGGCAGCCTGGGTGGCGCAGGAGGTGATCAATCGTCTCGGCGCGGTGCCGCCCTGGGTGTTGCAGGCCTGTATTGCCCTGCTCACATCGGTGTTCGCCCTGGTCATCACCAATGTCGGCGCCACCGTGGTGATGGTGCCGATGGCGATCAACCTGGCGCTGGCCTCGGGCGGCAATCCATTGGCCTTCGCCGTGGTGGTGGCGCTGGCGGCGTCGAACAATTTCGTGGCGGCGTCGAACCCGGTGCTGTCCATCGTGACCGGACCGGCCGGCTACAGCGCGCGCGACCTGATCCGCGTGGGCGGACCGTTGACGCTGCTGTTCCTGCTGGTGGTGCTGGTGATGGTGAACCTGGTGTTCTAGCCGGCATTTCTCACCACCCTTCCCGGATCAAGTCGGGGACAGGCTCTGCTACGGGCGGTTGTGGGACAGGAGGGCTACGGATCCGTCGGCACCGGCGAGCCGGCCGAAGGGCGTCCGGAGTAGGGCGTGGAGGCTGTCGCTGCGTACAGCCAGCTGACCAGCTTGAGCACAATGCTGAGGACCAGGTTGACGTTGGTGGCTCCTGATCGTGCGACCGGCCGTGACGCTATCGGCGGCGCCGCTCTGCCCCGGCGGTGCGTGAACTCGGCGATCAGGTAGCCGCTGGCACCGGCGAAGAAGAGCATGCCGGGCGAGATCAAGGTGGCATGCAGCCGCTGCACCAGGGCGACGCGGCGAACGCCAACGCTGCGTCTGCTTGCCGCCAGGTGCCTGGCGGCTTCGTCGATCTGCCGCTTGAGGGAACCCGAAGGCTTGATGGCATCCACAGGCGCGTTCACTCGGGCATACCTTGGGTCAGTGCCACCGATGGCGTGGGCCGCAAACTGTCCACGGTGGCGGAAAACAAGAACGCGCGGCTGCGTTGGCGGACAAGCACCATCAGCAACAGCGCGAGAACGACGTTGATCACCGCGCCCAGCAGCAGGGCGACGCTTGCAGTCAGCACGCCGAGCTCGACCAGCGTCATCAATCCCGCCGCGATCAGTGCCAGCCAGGCACTGAAGTACAGAACGGCTGCGACCAGGCCCAGGACGACAATCCCGACCAGGCTTTCGCCCGCATGCCTGGTTTCCAGGGCAGCCAGACGCAACTGGGCATGGGCTACTGAATGCAGGTCGCGGCCAAGCAGCAGCACCTCTCCCAACAGGCCGGGGGGGCGTCCCGGGTTGTCGGAAGAGGCGGATGGATCAGCTGACACCTGGGTAGCGGCTGATGGCGGCATGGCGGAATGGCCTAGCGGGAGCTCAGGATCCGGCTCAGCAGGTAGCCGCCGACGACCGCAATGCCGAGCGACTGCACCGGATGGTCATGGACGTATCCGCGAATGTTCTGCAGCCATTTCTCCTGAAGCTGCGCGGCCTGATGACCCTTGTGGGCAAGGCTGTCGGCAGCGTGGTGCGTGGCATCGGCAATCCTGTCGACTGCCTGGTGCGCACCGGATGCCAGGCGGTCGACCGTTGCGCCGGTCGCGCCTTCGTTATTGGTGGTTTTCATGATCTTCTCTCTGTCTGTTGAGGGGAGGGGCGGGAAGCCGCGACGACACGCGTGGGGTGCTGCGCGAAAACCGGAATTGCACATGCATCGCTCGGGAGCCAATGCAGTGCAGCACCAAGACTAGGCACAAGGGGAGTCCACGTCTGTGCGTTGCCCGGCATTGGGAGGCATGCCGGAATCCTCCGCGCAAGGCTGTGCACCCTGTGCCTGGAGTGGTTCAGAGACTCCCTGCACATGGTCGCAGCGGAATTCAGCCTTGCAGTGTCACTCCGTATGTGTGCTGGCGTGCAGACAACGACGTGCATCTGCGTCAACGTCGGGCGATTCCGCGGATGCCGAGTCGAGGTGACGAGCCTCGAAGCGCGGCCGAGCCAAGGCCCCGAAGCGCCATGAGTACAGGTACAGAAGTGCAACTTTTCAGCGCCGTGGAGCGCCGTCTGTTCCGCTATACGGCCGTGCTTGGCTCGGCCTTGCTCCTGGTGGCGATGATCTTCGTGGTGTTCTGGCTTCTCGCCTGGACGCTCCAGTTCTTCTACAACCTTCTGGTGCCGTTGTCCGTGGCCGGAATTCTCGCGCTGGTACTGTTCCCGGCGATGGAGTTCCTGCAACGCCACCTCAGGATCGGACGGACCATCGCCATCCTCCTGCTGTACGCGCTGTTCTCATTGGCATTGCTCGCCCTGATCCTGCTGCTCGTTCCCACGACGATCCGGCAGGTGGTCGCTTTTGCCGAGAGCGCGCCCGCGATGGTCGCAGGGTTCCTGAATGAAATGGCCTACCGGTTTCCCGGTCTTGCTTCGATGCTCGCCGAGCGCATGGAGGGCGTCGCCGTCACCGATCTCCTGCCCGAGGTGGAAAGCGTGCGCCAGGTACTGATGTCCTACCTGGGGCTGCTGATAGGACTGAGCTTTGTGCCCCTCTACCTGTTCTTCGCGCTCCTTTCAGGGGCGAACCTGCGCGCCAAGGCCAAGGAGCTGCTCTCGGTGTTCAGCACCTCAACGCGCCATCGCGTTCTGTACTTCGCGGATACCTTTGTCGGCTACGTGACGGCCTTCTTCCAGGGCCAACTGGTCATCGCCATGATCATGGGCGCCATGTTCGCCGTCGGCTTTACCCTGATCGGCCTGAAGCTGGCGATTCCGATCGGGGTGGTGCTTGGCTTGCTGAACGTGGTGCCGTTCCTTGGTACCGCGGTCGGCATTCTGATCGTACTGCCGATGTCCTACCTGCAACCCGGCGGTGGCCCGCCTCTGGTCCTGCTCGCCCTCGCCGTGTTCGCGGTCGTGCAACTGATTGAGAGCTGGGTACTCACGCCGAAGATCATGGCAAATCGATCGGGGTTGCCTCCCGCGCTGGTGGTCATTTCGGTGTTCTTCTGGGGCATCGCGTTCGGTGGCGTGGTCGGGATGATCCTGGCAGTTCCGCTGACGGCATTCTTCGTGGCCATCTGGAGCCAGATCAAGGGGGCCTTGATGCGAAGCCTGAGCCCCAACGAGCAGTAGGTGGGGACGACCGCGCATGCTTGCTATCAATAATGCGAATCATTATCATTCTTTGCAATGCCGCCATGCGGAACCCCGATGCGCCTGCTCCCTGCCCTGCTCTCTGTGCTGCTGCTCGCCGGCTGCCAGCGCGCCGATGATGGCGCATTGGTGGTGTATTCGGAACGTCGCGAGCCGCTCATCGAACCGATCTTTGCACGTTACCGTGCCGAAACCGGCGTGGAAGTACGCTTCATCACCGACCAGGCACCGGTACTGATCGAACGACTCGCCGCCGAGGGTGAGCGCACCCGGGCCGACCTGTTTCTGGCGGTCGATGCCGGCAATCTCTGGCTGGCAGCCGAACGCGGCTTGTTGGCGTCCATCGAATCGGCGCCACTTCAGGCTGCCATTCCCGCCCACCTGCGCGATCCGGACGGCCGCTGGTTCGCGCTGTCGCTGCGCGCACGCACCATCATCTATGCGCGCGACCGCATCGAAGCCACCGAACTGGTCGGCTATGAGGATCTTGCCGACGCGCGCTGGAAAGGCCGGCTGTGCCTGCGCTCCAGCAAGAAGGTCTACAACCAGTCGCTCACCGCCATGCTTCTGGCGCGGCTCGGCGAAACCGAAACCGAACGCATCCTGCGCGGCTGGGTGGCCAACCTGGCCGCACCACCCTTCGCCGACGACACGCTGCTGGTGCAGGCGGTCGCAGCCGGCCAATGCGATGTCGGCATCGTCAACACCTATTACCTGGGTCGCCTGCAGGCGCGCGGCGAAGCACTTCAGGTGTGGCCGTACTGGCCGGATGAGACCGGCGTGCACGTCAACATCTCCGGCGCTGGCGTCACCGCGCACGCGCCGCACCGTGAGGCGGCGGTACGCTTCCTGGAGTGGCTCGCCACTCCCGCGGTGCAGGCCGACTTCGCTTCGATCAACCAGGAGTATCCGGCCACACCGGGAATCGCGCTGCATCCGGTGGTGGCGGCCTGGGGTCCGTTCCGCCACGATCCGATCAACGTAGTCGAGGCTGGCCGCCGCCAGGTGGAAGCGGTGATGCTGATGGATCGGGTCGGCTGGAACTGACGGACGCAGGCGATGCAGCGCATGCCGGCCAATGTCAGCTCATCCTGGACAGGACGCCTGCCCTGACCGCGCAACAGGCCAGCCTGACCCTGATGCCGCCACGGTACGCGACGCGCCGCTGGGGCCTGCGTGCGGCGGTCGCACTGATTGCATTGGGTCCGCTGCTCACCCTGGCAGTGCTGTTCGCCGCCTGGGGCCAGCCTGAGCCTGCGATCTGGGCGCACCTGCGCGCGCACCTGCTTGTCGGCATCGTTGCCAACACGCTGTGGCTGTCACTCGGCGTGGCCATCGGCGTGAGTGTGCTCGGGCTCGGCCTGGCGTGGCTGGTGAGCCGCTACGACTTCCCCGGTCGCGCCGCGTTCGAGATGCTGCTGGCGCTGCCGCTGGCGGTACCGGCCTACGTGGCGGCCTTCGTCTACGTCGGCTTCCTCGAATACTCGGGGCCAGTGGCCGGTACGCTGCGCGCGATCGGACTCGATGCCCCCAACCCGCGCGGCCTGGTCGGCGCCAGCGTGCTGCTCAGCCTGGTGCTCTATCCCTATGTCTACCTGCTGGCGCGCGCCGCGCTGCGCGCACAGGGCGCGCGCGCCTTCGAGGCTGCGCGCACGCTGGGCGAAGGGCCGCTCGGTGCATTCCGTCGCGCCGCGCTGCCGCTGATACGCCCAGCCTGGATCGCCGGACTGGCGCTGGCACTGATGGAAACCCTTGCCGACTTCGGTGCAGTCAGCCTGCTCGGCGTGGACACCTTCACCACCGCCATCTACCGCACCTGGTTCGGACTGTACAGCCTGCCCGCGGCGGCGCAGCTCGCCACGGTGTTTCTGCTGTTCATTGCGCTGGCCCTGGTGCTGGAGCGGTTGTCCCGACGTGGCGCGCGCTTCGCCATGCAGCAGACGGCACCGCTCTTGCGCGTCCCGCTGCGTGGCGGACGCGCCCTGCTGGCCGCCACGCTGTGCATGCTGGTCGTACTCGGCGCGCTTGCTCTGCCGCTGTGGCAGCTTGCGTCCTGGGCGCTTTCGGCGCCGTGGAACGGCGGCACCCTGTGGCCGTTGATCGGCAACACGCTCGCCATTGCCGCGGCCTGCGCCGCGCTGGTGGTGATGCTGGGCCTGGCGCTGGCCCTGGTCGAACGCAGCGCGCGCGGCGACGCCTGGCTGCGCGTGCCGGGATTCGTCGCCACCCTCGGCTACGCGGTACCGGGAACCGTGCTTGCCGTCGGCATCATGCTGGTGCTGCTGCATCTCGACCGCGGTCTCGCCGGTCTCGGCACGGGCACGCTTGCCGGCAGCATCGCCGGCGTACTCGCCGCACTCTCCATCCGGTTCCTGCGCCTTGGCCACAGCGCCTGCGAGTCGGCGCTGGAGCAGTTGCGTCCGAGCGTCATCGAAGCTGCGCGCACGCTCGGCGCCGGTGCGCGCGATCGTCTCTGGCGCGTCTACCTGCCAACCCTGCGGCCGGCTCTGTTCACCGGCGCGCTGCTGGTCGCCGTCGAAGCGATGAAGGAACTCCCCGCCACCCTGATGTTGCGCCCCTTCGGCTGGGACACCCTGGCCGTGCGCATCTATGCCTACACCGCCGAGGGCCTGTGGCATGAAGCGGCGATACCGGCACTGCTTCTGGTTGCGGTGGGGATGGTGCCGGTTTGGGTGTTGATGCGGAGGAGTTAGGGCACAGGGCACAGGGCACAGGGCACAGGGCACAGGGCACAGGGCAGGCTGGGGCATGTTGTCGGAGCGACGCAAGCTCCCACGCGCTACGCTCCTATCCTGGCGGACGCTCGGGGCTTGCGCCCGACCCTTATGCCCAAC
>DAOMOD010000157.1:8658-9614 GCA_035444205.1 Lysobacteraceae bacterium | reverse complement strand
CAAGTAGCAGACTCTCTTTTGGTTACTTTTCTCTGGACGAGCAGAGAAAAGTGACCCGGCCGCCGGGAGGCGGACGGAACCCCCGTCATGGACGACACAACAAGCCGCGCCGTAGGCGCTCCGAACAGGACTAGCGAAACACCGACACGCCACAGTCGCAGCTTTCGCAGCTCCTACAGAGGAGCATGCAGAAGAGCATGAGTACGTCATAGTGACCCGGCCGCCGGGAGGCGGACGGAACCCAAGTCAGGGACGACACAACAACCCGCGCCGCAGGCGCTCCGAACAGGAATCGTGAGATACCGACACGCCACGGTCGCAGCTTTCGCTGTTCGGCTGCTTCGCAGCTACGCCGGGCTGCCCCCGGACCTACAGAAGAGCATGAGCACGTCGAAGTGACCCGGCCGCCGGCAGGCGCACAACACCCCTACGCCGACAGCTGCTCGCCCAGCTCCAGCCATTCGTGCTCGAGCGCCTCACGCTCAGCGGCAAGTCGGGCCTGCTGCTGGCCCAGGCGGGCGATTTCGGCGCCGTCGCCGCGCTCGTAGAGGGCGGGATCGGCGAGCGCCTCGGCGACCTGCGCAGCTTCGCCGTCGATGGCGGCCAGACGCTTTTCGATGGCCTGCATGCGCTGGCGCAATGGTCGCTCGCGCTCGCGCTGTTCGGCAGCGGCGCGGCGACGATCCCTGGCGCTGTCCTGCGCCGGCGGCCTTGCGCCAGCACCGTTGCCGGCATCGCTGCGCCGCGAGCGCAGCCAGCGCGCGTAATCGTCGAGGTCGCCATCGAAACGCTCGACGGCGCCGTCGGCGACGCGCCAGAAGCTGTCGCAGACCATGCCGATCAGGTGGCGGTCGTGCGACACCAGCACCAGCGCGCCGGGGAATTCGGCCAGTGCCTCGGCCAGCGCCTCGCGCACGTCGAGGTCGAGGTGGTTGGTGGGTTCGTCGAGCAGCAGC
>DAOMOD010000157.1:0-8613 GCA_035444205.1 Lysobacteraceae bacterium | reverse complement strand
GCCCGAGAAGCCGTCGACCGGATCGAATACGCGCTCGCCGGCGAAGTTCCACTGTCCCAGCCAGTTGCGCCAGACCTGCTCGCCGCGCCCCGGCGCGATGCGCGCGAGATGGTCGATGGGGCTTTCCCCCGCGGTCAGGGTGTCGACCGTGTGCTGGGTGAAGTAGCCGATGCGGGCATCGCCATGCAGCAGGCGCTCACCGCCGAGAACCGCCAGTTCCCCGGCAATGGTCTTGACCAGGGTCGACTTGCCGGCGCCGTTGGGGCCGAGCAGGGCGACGCGATCGCCGGGTTCCAGCGCAAAGCGCACCTCGCGCAGGATCACTGAAGGTTCGCCGCGAGGGTCGACGGGGGGATAGCCGGCGACGACGCCGTCCAGGCGCAGCAACGGCGAGGGCAGCTTGGGCGGTGTGGCGAAGGCGAAACGGAACGGGCTCTCCGCGCGCACCGCCTCGGTACCGGCCAGCTTCTCGATACGCTTCAGCCGCGACTGCGCCTGCTTGGCCTTGGTGGCCTTGGCGCGGAAGCGGTCGACGAAGGATTGCAGGTGCGCGCGCACCGCCTGCTCGCGCTCGTGGGCGATCTGCTGCTGGCGCAGGTGCTCGGCACGCTGGCGCTCGAAGCTGGTGTAGTCGCCGCTGTAGAGCCGCGCGCTGCCGTCGTGCAGGTGCAGGGTGTGCGTGCAGACGCCATCCAGGAACTCGCGGTCGTGCGAGATCACCAGCAGCGTGCCTTCGTAGCGCAGCAGCCAGTCCTCCAGCCACAGCACCGCGTCGAGATCGAGGTGATTGGTGGGCTCATCCAGCAGCAGCAGGTCGGAAGGCGCCATCAGCGCGCGGGCCAGGTTGAGACGCATGCGCCAACCCCCCGAAAAGGTCGCCACCGCCTGCAGGTGAGTGGCAGCGGGAAAGCCGAGGCCATGCAGCAGGCGCGCTGCCCGCGCCGGGCCGTCGTAGCCGCGCAGGTGGTCGAGCTGATGGTGTGCGGCGGCCTGCGCTTCCGCGTCGCCACGTAGCTCGGCATCGCGCTCTGCGGCAAGCGCCTCGGCCAGTGCGGGATCGCCGCCAAGCACGAAATCGACGGCCGCTTCCGGCAGGGCCGGGGTCTCCTGAGCGACGCTGGCCATGCGCAGGGCAGTGGGCAGGTCGATGCTGCCCCGGTCGACATCGAGCTCTCCGGCGATCGCCGCGAACAGGCTGGACTTGCCGCTGCCGTTGCGACCGACCACGCCGATGCGCCAGCCCGGATACAGGGTGGCATCGACATCCGACAGCAGCAGGTGGCCACCACGGCGCAGCGAGAGGTTGCGGAAGGAAATCATGGGGCGCGCAGTGTAGCGGCAGCCGTGCACCACGACGAATGCAGCCACCATTGTTCGCCTTGACATCGATCGATGCGGGTTAGAGTAGCCGACATCATTCGCTCGCTCCGACCCGCCGCACATGCCGTTCGACCCCCTTCCACGCGCAGCAGGCAAGGCGCTGCCGTCGCTGCTGCCGACCATGCTGTGGGCTGCGCTTCTCCGCCTTCACGCCGACGCAGCGCAGGCTCCGATGCGGGCGCGGCAGGTCCAGTTGCGCCTCAAGCCGCTGGCGCTGGCGCTGGCGGCGCTGGTGCTGAGCTGGACCGTCGCGGACTTCCTGGTGCTGCCGGCGGCGCAGTTCGGCCCGGTGCTGGTGGCTCGACTGCTGCTGGCGGTGCTGCTGGTCGCACTTGCCCTGTTGCCGGCCGTTCGCACACAGCGCGATGCGCTGCTGCGTCTGTTCGCGCTGATGGTGCTGCAGGTCGCCTTCTACGCCTGGATGAACCAGGTGGTGGGTCGTGGCGAGGACTCATTGCTGTCGCTCGGCTACAGCCTGTTCCCGTTGCTGGTGGTCGCACAGATCGCGATCTTCCCGCTGGCCGTGGGGGAAGCGCTGCTGCTGGCGGCCCCGGCCGTCGCCGCCGCGCTGGTGGCGGTGCTCAACAGCGAAGTCGTCGATCACGTCGCCATCGGAAATCTGTGGCTGCTGGCGGCGCTTACCGGAATCGCCAGTGCCGCCGCAGCGAGCCAGCTCGCCCTGCTGCTTAGCCTGCTCGGTGCACGCCAGCAGGCGTCCGAGGATGCCCTCACCGGTCTCGCCAACCGGCGCATGCTCGATCACCAGCTCGCCGCCGAACTGGCCCGCGCACGACGCGACGGCAAGCCCTTGAGCGCGATCATTCTCGACCTCGATCACTTCAAGTGGGTCAATGACAGTCTCGGGCACGCCGCCGGCGACGACGTGCTGGTGCATATCGCCCACATCCTGCGTGCCGAACTGCGCGGTGCCGACCTGGCGGCGCGCTACGGTGGCGAGGAATTCTGTCTTCTGCTGCCGGGCATCGGTGCCGAGGATGCCTGGTGGGTGGCCGAACGCATACGCCAGCGCGTCGAATCGAACCCCACCACACTGGCCTCCGGCGAAAGCGTGCCGATCACGGTCAGCCTCGGCATCGCCAGCCTCGCTGCGGACGACAGTGCCCAGACATTGATCGAACGTGCCGATCAGGCCATGTACCGGGCCAAGCAGGCGGGACGCAACCGCAGCGTGGCGGGCTAAGGAACCTCTGAACAAGTCCGCGCGCGCCGCGCGCGGACTTGTTCAGAGGTTCCCTAACCGTTGCAGCGCAGCCCAAGTGGCCGCACACTGCGCCTGACACAAGCTGTTCCTCGGGGAGTCGATGAACCGTTTCGCCCTGCTCAAGCGTATTTTCCGCGGCGCCAGCGTCGAGGTGGACCGCCGCAAGACCGAGCGCATGCATGCGCGCGAGGGTCTGCGCGTGCTGATCATCGACGACTCGGCCACCATCGTCGCGGTGCTGTCGAAACTCATGCGGCAGAACGGTTACGAGCCGGTCGGCGCCGGCGACGCCGAGCAGGGACTGGAGATCGCCATGCGCGACGTGCCCGACCTGATCTTCCTCGATATCGTGTTGCCCGGCATGAACGGCTTCGCCGCCCTGCGTGCGCTGCGCCGTGAACCGATCACCCGCGACATCCCGATCATCATGATCAGCGGCAACGCCCAGGCCACCGAGCAGTTCTACGCCCAGCGCATCGGCGCCGACGACTTCATGAAGAAGCCGTTCGGACGCGCCGAGGTGTTCTCGCGCATCGAGCAACTGGTGCAGAGCGGTCGCCTGCGCGGCCGCAACGGCGGGGATGCACCTGTTGCCAATCCGGCTCCCGGCGAAACAGCCGCCTCGAGCGGAACGCCAGGGAAGACCGACGCCGACTGAGTTCGCCGCGCGCGCAGTTCAATCGACCAGAAGGTCCATGGTCAGCAGCGCGGCACGGATTTCGGCGCGACGTAGCTCGATGATGTTCATGGCCTCGATGAACCGTGGCTCGTCGGCCAATGCAGCTACCACCGGATCGGATTGCAGCAGAGGATCGAGATTGATCATCTGGACTCGGGCCGCATTGGGCAGCAGGTCCAGGATGGGCTCCGCGTTGCCCCGATAGAGTTCGATCTGCGCGCGTCCCAGGCGCAGTCCGAAAGGCGAATGGCCGGTCGATTCAAGACGCGTCAACTCCGCCTCCACCGCCGGTTCCAGCGCTGCCACCAGTTCGACATCGCCGGTCTGGAAAGCGGCGATCAAGAGCGCGATCCCCACCTGGCTCGACTGTTGCGGCAGTGGCGCTCCGCGCGTCCAGCCCTGTGCCTCCAGCAATGCACCGCAATGGCGGATGGCGAGTTCGGGCAGTACGCCGCCGGACGAGACCTCACAAGCCAGTTGGCCTCGTAACACGGGGTCCGCCACAGTAGGCAGGAAAGCGTCCACCATCCCGGGCACGGCCTGCATGTCCCCTTCCAGGGAGGCGAAGCGGATCGGCGCAAGTCGTACGGCAAAGTGCTCGGGATCGTGACGTGCGGCGATCTCCATTTGCCGCCGCGCGCCATCAATGTCGCCGAGGTTACCGAGAATGATGGAGATCGCATTGCGCGCTTCGACATCCTCCGGCACCAGACGCAGCACGCGCAGGGCAAGGCGCACCGATCGCCCGGGATCGCGCATCAGAGTGTCCCACATCAGGCCCTTCAGCGTGTTCACGTCGTTGGGCAGATCGCGTTCCAGCTCGTGGGAAATGCGCTCGGCCTCTTCGTCCGCACCCATGTTGCGCAGGTTGCCGAGTAGTACGCGCTTGCCGATCAGGTACTGAGGATCGATCTCAAGGGTCCTGCGCAGCACGACGTTGGCCTCGTTGTAGCGGCCGAGGTTCTGGTAACTGAGGCCCAGCCAGTGATAGGCCGGGCTGTAGGACGGGTTGAGTTCGATGGCGCGCCGCAACGGCGCCAGTGAGGCCTCGTAATCGCCGCGGTCGCGCAGCAGCAGTCCCCAGGACGCCTGCGCCTCGGCGAGGTCGGGGTCGAGGTCCAGCGCGCGCCTGGCCATCGGCTCGGCGAGTCGCCGCGCCTCGGCACTATCCAGCCCGCCATAGCCCGAAAGCAGGAGGTAGGTATCCGACAACCCGCTGAAGGCGGCGGCATAGTCCGGATCGCGGCCGATCGCCGCGCGGAAATCCTCCAGCGCCCGGTTGAGGCTGTCGGGCGTACGCTGGTGCATGGCATGGCGACCGCGCAGGTAGGCCTCGAACGCGACCACGTCCTGCGTATGCCGTGCCGTCAGCTTGCGCGCCTCGCCGCCGCCGAGCCGGATGCGCAGGGCATCGACGATGGCCAAGGCGATCTCGTCCTGCAACTCGAAAATATCGGCCATCGGACGGTCGTAGGTTTCCGACCACAAATGAAAGCCGTCGCCGGCGCGGATCAACTGCGCGGTGACGCGGATCCGGTCGCCAGCACGGCGAACGCTGCCTTCAAGCACGTTGTCGACGCCAAGTGCCGCGGCGATGCGGCGCACGTCGAGGTTCTGGCCCTTGTACTCGAACGACGAGGTACGCGCGGCTACGCGCAGACCACTGACGCCGACCAGGGCATTGAGCAGCTCTTCCGCCAGTCCGTCGCCAAAGTACTCGTTTTCCGCGTCGGCCGACATATTGACGAAGGGCAATACGGCGATCGAATCGAGCCCGGCGTCGATGTCGACATCGGCCTGCCCGAACATCTTCTCCCTCGCCAGCCAGACCACCAGACCACTGAGCACGGCGATGATCAGGAAGTCGACCAGCCGCCCGCGCCTGAGCGCCTGCGCGCGCTCGGGCGGCAGCGCGTCGCGCGCGGGCGTGCGCACCACGCCCTCGCGGGTGAGATCGAACACCCAGGCGAAGATCAGCATCACCGGAAAGCTGATCAGGGCGATCAGCACCACGAAGGTGACCGTCCATTCGGGCAGATGCAGAGCCGGAAAGATCACCGAGGAGGCCTCGATGATCGCCCAGGCGATCACCGCATAGACCACAGCCGCCTTGGCCACGCGGCGGCGACGCAGCTCGTCGAGGAAGCTGCGCAGGGGGTCTCGGCTTTCCGGCTGGACGTCGGGTGGGCTCATGCGGGTCGGGCGGACGGATGGCCCACCAAGCGTATCGGAATGGCGGAGTGGGTGCTAACGGTGGGGGCTGCGGGCGGGGAGCGGTGAGGAAAGCCCCTCTCCCGGCGGGAGAGGAGAGCGAATGCGCCAATCGCTGCACGTGAACTCCGGACAAGCCTCCATGCCGCAGCAGTAGGTCGGCATCACCATGCCGACATCCAATTCGTCATGCCTTCGGCGGGGCATTCCAGACGTCGGCATGGTGATGCCGACCTACGACGGAGCGGTGAGGAAAGCCCTGCTCCCCGCTCCCTGCTCCCCCTATTTCCCGAACACCAAAGCCCCGCCCTCGGCATCCACGCGCACCGTGTCGCCGGCGCCGAACTCGCCGCTCAGCAGCTTCTGCGCCAGGGGGTTTTCGAGCTGCTGCTGGATGGCGCGCTTCAGCGGCCTTGCGCCGTACACCGGGTCGAAGCCGACATTGCCGAGCAGTTCCAGCGCCTTTTCGCTCACTTCGAGCCCGATCTGGCGCTCGGCCAGGCGTTTCACCAGGCCCTGGATCTGGATGCGGGCGATGGCGCGGATCTGCTCCTTGGCCAGCCCGTGGAAGACCACGATTTCATCGAGTCGATTGATGAACTCGGGGCGGAAGTGCGCCTGCACCACGCCCATCACCGCCGCCTTCATCTGCACGTAGTCGGCCGCGTCGGTCATGTCCTGGATGTGCTGGCTGCCGAGGTTGCTGGTCATCACGATGACGGTGTTGCGAAAGTCCACGGTGCGGCCCTGGCCGTCGGTGAGACGGCCATCGTCCAGCACCTGCAGGAGCACGTTGAACACGTCGTGGTGCGCCTTCTCGACCTCGTCGAGCAGAATCACGCTGTAAGGACGGCGGCGCACCGCCTCGGTGAGATAGCCACCCTCCTCGTAGCCGACGTAGCCGGGCGGCGCGCCGATCAGGCGGGCCACCGAGTGCTTCTCCATGAACTCGCTCATGTCGATGCGCACCATGGCTTCCTCGGTGTCGAAGAGGAACTCGGCCAGCGCCTTGCATAGCTCGGTCTTGCCGACGCCGGTGGGGCCAAGAAACAGGAACGAGCCGTTCGGTCGGCCGGGATCGGACAGGCCGGCGCGCGAGCGGCGGATGGCGTCCGACACCGCCTTGACTGCCTCGTCCTGGCCAACCACGCGGGTATGCAGGGCGTCTTCCATGCGCAGCAGCTTGTCGCGTTCGCCCTCCAGCATCTTGCTGACCGGGATGCCGGTCCAGCGCGATACGACCTCGGCGATCTCCTCCTCGGTGACGCGGTCCTGCAGCAGGCGGAAACCTTCGGTCTCCACCTTGGCGGCCGCAGCGAGCTGCTGCTCAATGTGTGGAATGCTTGCGTACTGGATTTCTCCCGCCTTGGCGAGGTCGCCGTCGCGAAGCGCGCGTTCCAACTGGCCGCGCGCGGCCTCCAGTTCTTCCTTGAGCCGGTTCAACCCCTGCACCGCCGCCTTCTCCGATTTCCAGATCTCTTCCAGGTCCGAGAACTCGCGCTCGAGCACCTTGATCTCCTCCTGCAAGGCGTCCAGGCGCAGCCGGGACGCCTCGTCCTTTTCCTTCTTCAGCGCCTCGCGCTGGATCTTGAGCTGGATCAGGCGTCGCTCCATGCGGTCCATCTCTTCCGGTTTGGAATCGATCTCCATGCGGATGCGGCTGGCCGCCTCGTCCATCAGGTCGATGGCCTTGTCCGGCAACTGGCGGTCGGAGATGTAGCGATGGGACAGCGTGGCCGCGGCGACGATGGCGGGATCGGTGATCTCGACGCCGTGATGCACGGCGTACTTCTCCTTGAGTCCACGCAGGATGGCGATGGTGTCCTCGACGCTCGGCTCGCCCACGAACACCTTCTGGAAGCGGCGCTCCAACGCAGCGTCCTTCTCCACATACTTGCGGTATTCATCGAGCGTGGTGGCGCCGATGCAGTGCAGTTCGCCGCGGGCCAATGCGGGCTTCAGCATGTTGCCGGCGTCCATCGAGCCTTCCGCCTTGCCGGCGCCGACCATGGTGTGCAGCTCGTCGATGAACAGCACGATCTGCCCTTCGTTCTTCGACAGGTCCTTGAGCACCGCCTTCAGGCGCTCCTCGAACTCGCCGCGGAACTTGGCGCCGGCGATCAGCGCGCCCATGTCGAGCGCCAGCACGCGCTTGCCCTTCAGGCCCTCCGGTACCTCGCCGTTGACGATGCGCTGGGCGAGGCCTTCGACGATGGCGGTCTTGCCGACCCCGGGCTCGCCGATCAGCACCGGGTTGTTCTTGGTGCGCCGCTGCAGCACCTGGATGACCCGGCGGATCTCCTCGTCGCGACCGATCACCGGGTCGAGTTTGCTCGATTCGGCGCGCTCGGTGAGGTCGATGGTGTACTTCTCCAGCGCCTCGCGCTGCTCCTCGGCGGCGGCGTCGTTGACCGCCTCGCCGCCGCGCATCGCGACGATGGCCTGCTCCAGCGCCGCCTTGTGCAGGCCAGCCGCCTTCAGCGCCTGGCCGACCTCGCCCTTGTCGTCGCAGGCGGCCAGCACGAACAGCTCGCTGGCAATGAACTGGTCGCCACGCTGCTGGGCCAGCTTGTCGGCGACGTTCAGCAGGCGCGACAGATCGTTGCCGACGGTGACATTGCCTTCCTGACCATGCACCTTGGGCAGACGCTCCAGCGCCTCGCCGAGACGCTGGCGCAGCGCCGGCACGTTGGCGCCGGCCTTCGAGATCAACGGCGCGGAGCCGCCGCCCTGCTGGTCGAGCAGGTGCAGCGGCTCGATCACGTTGTGGTCGCGGCCCACGGCCAGCGACTGGGCATCGGCCAGCGCCTGCTGGAAGCGGCTGGTGAGTTTGTCCATGCGCATCGGGGCGTTCCCCTTTCAGGATGAAGGCGGCCACGCCGCCGATGACTTGCTGAATGCGGCCGGGAGCGCATGGATTCAAGGCTGGTTGCAGCGGTGCGATGTCTGCCATGCAAGGGAACGCGCACCTTTGCGATGCCGGCATGATGACGAAGCGACTTCCTTGTCGGGGCTGAAGCCCCTCCTACAGGGCCGCGCTTGGGTAGGAGCGGCTTCAGCCGCGACCATCCCTTCGCTTCGTGGCTGTGCCCCGGTCGGGGCTGAAGCCCCTCCTACAGGG
>DAOMOD010000156.1:0-9631 GCA_035444205.1 Lysobacteraceae bacterium | reverse complement strand
GTATCCGGCGGCACTGAAAATCACCTGTTCCTGGTCGACCTGATCGGTCGCGACTTCACCGGCAAGGACGCCGAGGAGGCGCTTGGCCGCGCCCACATCACCGTCAACAAGAACGCCGTGCCCAACGACCCGCGCAGCCCGTTCATCACTTCCGGCCTGCGCCTCGGCACGCCGGCCATCACCACGCGCGGCTACACCGAGAAGGACGCCAGCGAACTGGCCGCCTGGATATGCGACGTGCTCGACAACCTCGGCGACGCCACTACCGAGGCGCTGGTACGCGAACAGGTGCTCGCGCAGTGTCGGGCGTTTCCGGTGTACGGATGAACGGGACCCGGGACCCGGGACCCGGGACCCGGATGGGCGTGGTCGCTCGTCCGCGCCGGTCCGCGTGCCTTCGCTGCAAAGTTTACGCGTGGATTGAGGGTCGGTTTTCGCAGTGCCACTTCAGCGTCTCCGCACCCCGATTGTCCGGGTCCCGGGTCCCGGATGGGCTTCGTCGCTCGTCCGCGCCGGTCCGCGTGCCCCTGTGCCAAACGTTGCACAGTTTGCGCGGGTGGGTTTTCGCAGTACCGCTTCAGCGACTCCGCACCCCGATTGTCCGGGTCCCGGGTCCCGGGTCCCGGGTCCCGGCTTTTCTGATGCACTGCCCCTTCTGCCAGCATGAAGACACCCGTGTCATCGACTCGCGGCTGACCGACGAGGGCTTGCAGGTGCGCAGGCGGCGCGAGTGTCCGAAGTGCGGAGCGCGTTTCAATACCTTCGAGACGGCGGAGCTCAAGCTGCCGCAGGTGATCAAGTCGGACGGGCGGCGCGAGCCGTTCGACGAGAACAAGCTGCGCACCGGCGTCGAACGTTCGCTTCAGAAGCGTCCGGTGAGCGCACGTCAGGTCGACGACGTGGTGGAAGCGGTCAAGCATGAGTTGCGCCTGTCCGGCGAACGCGAGATTCCCTCGCTGCGACTCGGCGAGTGGGTGATGCGCGAGCTGAAGCGCATCGACCAGGTGGCCTACGTGCGCTTCGCCTCGGTGTACCGACGTTTCGAGGACGTGCAGGCGTTCCGCGAGGAGATCGAGCGCCTGGAAAGCGATCTGCCGGCGCTGGAGGGGCTGCAGATGTCGCTGCTGGGCGACGACAGGAAGCCGTGAGACCCATTCCGCGCCGTTTCTCCGTTTCCCATGGTGAGGGTGGCCGTGGTGGCTGTGCCCCGTGGGTGGAGATGATTGATGAAAACGCTTCTGTTCTCGTTCGAGGGCCGTATCGGACGCAAGACCTTCTGGCTGACCACGCTGGCTCTGGTGGCGTTGATGATCGCGGTCCAGGTGGTGGCCATCGGCCTTGCGTTGGTGTCGGAGACGCTCGGCATGATCGGCATGCTGGTGATGCTGGTGGTTGCCATCGGCGTGCTGTGGGCCGGGCTGGCCATCCAGGCCAAGCGTTGGCACGACCTCGACAAGTCGGGCTGGTGGATCCTGATCAATCTGGTACCGGTGGTTGGCGGCTTGTATGCGCTGGTGATGACCGGATTCGTCAAGGGCAGCGACGGGCGCAACCAGTTCGGCGACGACCCGGTACCGGGTATGGCGGCTGGCAACCTGCGCACCGCCTGACGCCCGCATCGAGCGGCGCTATCCGGAGGGCGGCTTGACTCCGGATCGCGACATGATGGCCCGCGCCCTGGCCTTGGCCGAGCGCGGGCTTTTTACCGCCCACCCCAATCCGCGCGTCGGTTGTGTGATCGCCGCCGCTGGCGAAGTGATCGGCGAAGGCTGGCACGCGCGTACCGGAGAGCCTCATGCCGAGGTGCATGCACTGCGCCAGGCCGGCGAGCGTGCCCGCGGCGCCACGGCCTACGTCACCCTGGAGCCCTGCGCCCACCACGGGCGCACGCCGCCGTGCGTCGATGCCCTGATCGAGGCTGGTGTGGCGCGCGTGGTGGTGGCCTGCGGCGATCCTTTCGAACATGTGAACGGCGCAGGTCACGCGCGCCTGCGCGCGGCCGGCATCGAAGTGAATACCGGTGTGCTGGAGGACGAGGCGCGCGACCTCAACCGCGGCTTCCTGAGCCGTGTGCAGCGGGGGCGTCCATGGGTCAGACTGAAGCTGGCAACGAGTCTGGATGCGCGAACCGGTCTTGCGGACGGGCGCAGTCAGTGGATCACCGGCGAGGCATCGCGGGCCGACGTGCAGCGCTGGCGTGCGCGTTCGTCGGCCATCCTCACCGGCATCGGCACGGTGCTCGGCGACGACCCGCACCTTACCGTGCGCCTGCCCGCGGACGAACCGTTCCTGCCGGCGCTGCGGGTGGTGCTCGACGGCGCATTGAAGACACCGGCCGGCGCGCGCGTGCTCGACGAGGCCGCACCGACGCTGCTGATCGGTGACGAGGCCATCGTGCGCGATCGCCGTCTCGGCGACTTCGATGGCATCGTCGGCGTGGCGCGACAAGGTCGACACCTGGATCTGCATGCTGTGCTCGCCGTTCTTGCCCAGCGCCAGGTCAACGAAGTGCAGATCGAAGCCGGGCCAAGGCTGTCCGGCGCCTTCGTCGACGCCGGACTGGTCGACGAGATCCTGCTCTACGTGAACCCCTCGTTGCTCGGCGACGCCTCGCTGCCGATGCTGAGACTGCCGGCGCCGACCGATCTCGATGCTCGGCTGCGCTGGCGCTTTCATGACGTGCAGCCGGTGGGCGAGGATCTGCGCCTTCTGCTTCGACAGCCTGCGCGGTGCGCAGGCTAAGCGGCGATGTTCACCGGACTGATCCAGGCAGTTGGCACAATCGCACTGCGCGAGCAGCGCGATGGCGATCAGCGGCTGTGGATCGCCATGCCGGCGGGCTGGCTGGACGATGTCGGGCCTGGCGACAGCATTGCCGTGTCCGGCGTCTGCCTGACCGTGGTGACGCGCGAGGATGCCCGCTTCGGCGCCGACGTGTCGCGCGAGACCTTGGGCCTGACGACGTTGGGCGGTCTGGCGCAGGGTAGCCTTGTCAACCTGGAGAAGGCGCTGCGCCTGGCCGACCGGTTGGGCGGCCACCTGGTCAGCGGCCACGTCGACGGACCGGGCGAGGTCATGGGCATCGCCGAGGACGCCCGCTCACAGCGCTGGACTTTCCGTGCCCCGCTTGGCTTGATGCGCTACATCGCCAGCAAGGGCTCGATCGCAGTCAATGGCGTCAGCCTGACCGTCAACGAGATCGGCGACGATACCTTCGGCATCAACCTGATCCCGCACACCGTCCAGCACACCGATTTCCAGGAACGCCGCATCGGCGATGCGGTGAACCTGGAGGTGGATGTGGTGGCGCGGTATGTGGAGCGGCTGGGGCTAGGGCTTGGGGCCTAGGGCACAGGGCACAGGGCACAGGGCAGAGCCCGGGTGAGATCAGCACACCCCGGTGCGGTCGTTGGGCTCCCCCATGCTACGGTTCTCGTGTCAACGGAACGGTCGCGGAAGGCCTTGGCGTTCTCGCTGCGTGCTCCTGGAGTGGCGGGACGGTAGTTCGTCGGTGGTACCGGCTAGAATAGTCCGCTGCATCTGGTGCAGTCGCTATTTCCTGTGCCCTGTGCCCTGTGCCCTCGCCCCTTCGCACGCCATGCCCTTCTCCCCCATCCCCGACCTCCTCGACGACATCCGCGCCGGCCGCATGGTGGTGATCCTCGATGATGAGGATCGCGAGAACGAGGGCGACCTGATCATGGCGGCGAGCAAGGTGCGGCCCGAGGACATCAACTTCATGGCGCGCCACGCGCGCGGGCTGATCTGCCTGGCGCTGACCCGCGAGCGCTGCCGCCAGCTCGACCTTCCGCTGATGGTGCGCGAGAACCGCTCGCAGTTTTCGACCAGCTTCACGGTGTCGATCGAGGCGGCCGAAGGCGTCACCACCGGTATTTCTGCCTACGACCGCGCCCACACCATCCGCACCGCGGTGATGCCCGATGCGCGGCCTGAACATTTGCACCAGCCCGGCCACATCTTCCCGCTGATGGCGCAGCCGGGCGGCGTGCTGGTGCGAGCGGGACACACCGAAGCAGCGGTGGACCTGGCCGGTCTGGCCGGACTGGAGCCGGCGGGTGTGCTGGTGGAGGTCATGGCCGAGGACGGCAGCATGGCTCGGCGCGCCGAGCTTGAAGCCTTTGCCTCGGAACATGGGCTGAAGGTCGGCACCATCGCCGACCTCATCCATTTCCGCCAGCAGCACGAAAAGACCATAGAACGGGTCTACGATCAGCCGGTCGAGACCAGCTTCGGGCCGTTCCGCCTGGTCGGCTACCGCGACCTGATCGGGCACGAGCTCCACTTTGCCCTGGTGCGCGGCGAGCCGCGCGCCGAGGAGCCGGTGCTGGTGCGCGTGCATGTGAAGAACCCCTTGTCCGATGTGCTGCATCTGGAGCGCGAGGACCTCGGTCTGCCGCTCAGCGCGGCGCTGCGCCAGGTGGCGCAGGCCGGGACCGCGGTGGTGGTGGTGCTCACCCGGCGCGTCGAGCCGGACGCCCTGCTGCGCCAGCTCATGGCCGAGCCGGCACCTTCGTCGGAGCGCGGTTCCGACTGGCGCCGGCACGGACTGGGTGCGCAGATCCTGGTCGATCTCGGCGTGCGTCGCATGCGCGTGCTGGGCACGCCGCGGCGCTTCTCGGCGCTCGGGGGCTTTGGGCTTGAGGTGGTAGAGTACGCCGACCCCGCCAGCCCCGAATCCTGAAGCGAGAACCACGCATGAGCGAGACCATCGAGGGCGGACTCGCGCCGCCGGCCGGGCGCATCGCGCTGGTCGCCTCGCGCTTCAACGGCATCGTCGTAGAGGGTCTGCTGCGCGGCGCGCGCGAGGCGCTGGCGCGGCATGGCGTGGCGGACGAACGCATACTGGTAGCCTGGGTGCCGGGTGCCTGGGAGATTCCGCTGGTGGCGCAGCGACTGGCCGCACGCGAGGATGTGTTCGCCGTGGTCGCGCTGGGCTGCGTGATCCGCGGCGAGACCTACCATTTCGAACAGGTGGCCGACATCGCCAGCCGCGGCATCGCGCGCGTGGCGCTGGATACCGGCAAGCCGGTGGCCAACGCCATCCTCACCGTGTACGACCAGGCCCAGGCCGAAGCGCGCGCCGCGCCGGGGCAGGGCAACAAGGGTGGCGAGGCGGTGCTGGCCGCACTCGAGACCGCCAGTCTGCTGGGAAAGCTATGACACACCGACCCGATGGCATCGATCCCGCAGCACGTACGCGCGCGCGCCGCCGCGCGCTGCAGGCGTTGTACGCCTGGGAGATGTCCGGCAACAGCATCGCCAGCGTGCTGGCCCAGTTCGCCGAGGAGCGCGACGCCAATATGGCCGACCAGGACTACTTCGAGTCCGTCGTGCGCGGCGTCGAGCGCGAATGTGCAGCGCTGGATGCGGCGCTCGGCCCGCATCTCGATCGCGAGATGGACAGCCTCGATCCGATCGAGCGCGCCCTGCTCAGGCTCGCCGCGTTCGAGCTGTGCCACCGGCTCGACGTGCCCTATCGGGTGGTGATCAACGAGGCGGTGGAGAGCGCCAAGAAGTTCGGTTCGGAGTTCGGTCACACCTTCGTCAATGGCGTACTCGACCAGTTGGCGGCTGCCGTTCGCTCCATCGAGTACCGTGCCTGAGTTCGAGCTGATCGAACGCATCCGCGCGCGTGCGTCGACGCGCTCGGACGTGGCGCTTGGCATCGGCGACGATGGCGCGCTGCTCGATCCGCCGCCAGGCATGCAGTTGGTGGCGGTGGTCGACACCCTGGTGTCGGGCATCCACTTCCCTGCCGGCACGCAGGCAGCCGACATCGGCTGGAAAGCGCTTGCGGTGAACCTGTCCGACCTCGCCGCCATGGGCGCGGAGCCGGCATGGGCGCTGCTCTCGCTGACGCTGCCGCGCGACGACAAACCATGGCTGGATCGCTTCCTCGACGGATTCCTGGAGCTGGCCGACCGCCACCGGGTGGCCCTGGTCGGCGGCGATACCACCCGCGGTCCGCTGGCGGTGTCGGTGCAGCTCGTCGGATTCGTGCCACGCGGGCAGGCGTTGCTGCGCAGCGGCGCCCGACCCGGCGATCGCATCTGGGTCACCGGTACGCTGGGTGACGCCGCCGCCGGACTCGACATGTGGCCGCAACGAGTGCGGAGCCGGCCGGAGATGCGCCCGCTGTTCGAGCGCCTGCACCGGCCGCAGCCGCGTGTGGAAGCCGGCATCGCCCTGCGCGGACACGCCCATGCTGCCATCGACATCTCCGATGGACTGCTGGCCGATCTCGGCCATGTGTGCAGGGCCAGCGCGGTCGGCGCCGAAGTGTACGCGAGCCACCTGCCGTCCTCGAGTGCGCTGGCAGGATTGCCCGTGTCCCGGCGCCAGGCGTGGCAGCTCACCGGAGGCGACGACTACGAGCTTCTGTTCGCACTGCCCGTTGACGTGGATGCAGGGCCGCTGATGCCGGACGCGCTGGCGGTGACCGAAATCGGCCATATCGTCGCCGAACCGGGTGTGCGGGTGCTTGACGCCGAGGGGCGCGGCATGCGCATCGATCGTACCGGCTACCGCCATTTCGAGGGTCCGAAATGAAGCAGGCACACCTGTTGTTGCGTCATCCCTGGGGCTGGCTGGCCACCGGATTCGGCAGCGGGTTGGCGCCGTGGGCGCCCGGAACCTTCGGCAGTCTTGCGGCGCTGCTGCCCTGGTTGCTGCTGCGCGAGCTGCCGCTGACGGCGGTCTTCGCCGTGGTGATCGTGGTCTTCGTGCTCGGTGTGCTGGCATCGGAATGGGCCATGCAGAAGCTTGGTGGCGACGATCCAGGCTGCGTGGTGATCGACGAATGGGTCGGCCTGTGGATCGCATTGTTCGTCGCGCCGCCAGGGTGGTGGTGGCTGCTGGCGGGTTTCGTCCTGTTCCGCCTGTTCGATATCGCCAAGCCGTGGCCGGTGGGCTGGCTGGAGCGGCGTCTGGAAGGCGGCCTGGGCGTCATGGCCGATGACGTGGCGGCCGGGTTCATGGCAGCCCTGGTGCTGGTGCTGGCGGGGCTCTGGGTGTAGAGGGGGGCGGGACTCGGGACTCGGGACTCGGGACTCGGGACTCGGGAAAAGCATCGCATGCACTCCGCTGCCGTAGGTCGGCATCACCATGCCGACAGCGTCCTCCGGGACACCGTGCAGAAGGCACTCAGTCCGCAAAGGACGCAAAGAGCGCAAAGGAACGCAGAGGCCAAGGCGAAGAATGGAATCCGGAGCCAGGCCCAGCAACAGGGAAAGGGAGAACGTCCGAGAGTGCGGTGAGCCCACCGCGTGGTCTACAGGGGCATGGCATCGCCGCGAAGGGACGGTCGCGCACAGGGTGCGCTCCTACAGCGCGCATCTCCTGTAGGAGCCCACCTCGTGGGCGACCGGGGTGTGGCATCGACGCGAAGGGACGGTCGCGCGCACGGCGCGCTCCTACACCGCGCAGCTCCTGTACGAGCCCACCTCGTGGGCGACCACAACCGCAGCAAGCTACGCTCTACATGATCCTCGCGACTTCCCTGCGCAACGCGGGCAGCACCCGGGCCTCGAACCAGGGGTTGCGCTTCAGCCATAGCTGGTTGCGTGGGCTGGGGTGCGGCAGGGGGAAGTGATGCGGCAGGTAGTTCTCGAACTCGCGTACGGTGTCGGTCAGACTTGGGCGGCGTGCCTTGCCCAGGTGGTAGGCCTGCGCGTACTGGCCGATCAGGAGGGTCAGGCGCACGTCACGGAGATGGGGCATCAGCCGCGGAAACCACGTCGGCGCGCATTCCGGCCGCGGCGGCAGGTCGCCGGACCGGCCGCGTCCCGGGTAGCACAAGCCCACCGGCACGATGGCGATATGGCGCTCGTCGTAGAAGGTGTCACGGTCCATCTGCAACCACGCACGCAGGCGATCGCCGGAGGGATCGTTCCACGGGATTCCGGTCTCATGGACCCGTGTCCCCGGCGCCTGGCCGACGATAAGCAGGCGCGCGGTCTGCGACACCAGCAGAAACGGTTTCGGCCCCAACGGCAGATGCGCCTCACACAGGCGACAGGCGCGGATGTCGGTGAGGAGCGAGGCAAGGGACACAATGAGGTACCAGTTCCGGAAGCCAGTTGCCAGTAGCCAGTAATCGACGCGGCTCAGTTGCCTGCGCTCCCGAGTCCCGAGTCCCGAGTCCCGAGTCCCGACAAAGGCAACAGCTTCCCCGGATTCAGGATCCCGTCCGGATCAAACACCGCCTTCACGCCGTGAAGCAACGCAAGGCACTCCGCATCCAGCGCGCGCGCCAGGAAGTCGCGCTTGTCGATGCCGATGCCGTGTTCGCCGGACAGGGTGCCGCCAAGTTCAAGCACCAGTTCGAAGACCTCGGCCAGGCAGCGCGGCGCGGCTTCTGCGTGGCGCGGGTCGTCGGGCTGGTGCAGCAGGTTCACATGGATGTTGCCGTTGCCGGCGTGACCGAAGTTGACGATGGGGATGCCATGCCGGGTGGACAGGGCCTCCAGGCCGGCGATCAGCGCGGGCAGGCGCGATACCGGCACCACCACGTCCTCGTTGATCTTGCCGGGCGCCAGCGTGCGCAGTGCCGGCGACAGTCTGCGTCGCGCCTGCCACAGGGTGTCGAGGTCGTCGGAAGCGGCCAGCTCGATGAGGCCCTGGCCCTCGGCCGCCTTCGATACTGCGGCGGCGGCATCGCCCAGCGCGTCGTGGCGGCCGTCGACTTCGATCATGAGCAGGGCGCCGCCGGCGCCGATGTCGGCGCCGCCCACATCGCGTGCGAGTTTCAGTGCCGCCGCATCCATGAATTCCAGTGCCGAGGGGGTCACCGGCTGCGCCATGATGCGCGCCACCGCCGCCGCCGCCGCCGCGGTGTCGGCATACAGCGCGCGCAGCCCGGTGCGCGCTTCCGGCAGGGGCAACAGGCGCAGGGTCGCTTCGGTGATCAGGGCCAGGGTGCCCTCGGAGCCGACCAGGAAACGGGTGAGGTCGTAGCCGATCGCCGACTTGGTGGTTGCCGCGCCGCAGCGGAAGGCCTCACCGCGCCCGCTGACCGCGGCCAGCGCCAGCACGTTGTCGCGCGCGGCACCGTACTTCACGGCGCGCGGACCGCCGGCGTTGCAGGCGAGATTGCCGCCCACCGTACAGTAGGGCGCGCTGGTGGGGTCGGGCGCCCAGAAAAAGCCGTGCGCCGCAGCGGCCTGCTGCAGGTCGCCGTTCAGCAGGCCGGGCTGGACGACGGCCAGGCGGTCGTCGGGCTCGATCCGCAACAGGCCATCCATGCGCTCGAAGGACACCACCAGCGAGCCCTCGTCCGGCACCGCCGCACCGGTCGTCGCAGTGCCGCGTCCGCGCGCGGTGATGGCGACACCTGCGTCGCGGCAGGCCCGTACCAGTTCCAGCACCTGTGACGAATCCGTAGGCAGGGCCACTGCCGCCGGCCGCCCCTGCCGCCTGGAGTTGTCGTAGCCGTAGGCCAGGCAGTCGGCGGGATCGGTGAGGAAGGCACCGTCGCCGAGGAGGCTGCGAAGGCGCTGGTGGAGGGGTGGGGGGAGCATGGGTGGGGGACGTCGAGTCAAGTGCAAGGGGTCTAGGGCTCAGGGCCTAGGGCCAAGGGCCTAGGGAAAAGCTCGCAAGGCGAATCGTCGAT
>DAOMOD010000155.1:0-9665 GCA_035444205.1 Lysobacteraceae bacterium | reverse complement strand
ACATGCTCGATCGGATGCCGTCTCGAAACTCAGCGTTTCGGCTTGCCCTTGCGCGGCGGGGGCTTGCGCGTCGGCCCGGTCGGCTTGCCGTCGAGGCGGCTGATGCGAAGCTTCTGCCCGGCCACCCACACGCCCTTGAGATGCGTCAGTACCTCGCGCGGCATGCCTTCAGGCAGGTCGACGATGCTGTAGTCGTCGTGGATGTCGATGCGGCCGATGTAGCGGCTCTCAAGATCGGCCTCGTTGGCGATGGCACCGACGATGTTGGAAGGCTTCACGCCGTGCGCGTGACCCACTTCGATGCGATAGGTCTCCATGCCGACTTCCGGTGGTTTGCGCTCGCGCGCCGGCTTGTCGCCGCGGGCAGCACGCGGCTCGGCGTCGCGCAAGGCGCGTGGTCTGCGGTCGGGACGTTCGGACTTCATTTCGATACGCTCGGTCGCCGGCACGCGCTTCTCGCGCGGCGCATCCTTGAGCAGGAGCGGCACCTCGCCTTGCAACTCGCGCGCCAGCGCGGCGGCGATCTCCACCGCCGGCACATTGTGTTCGGATTCGTAGCGTTCGATCAGCCCACGGAATACATCGAGTCCCTCCTTGCCCAGGGCCTCGCCGATGCGGGTGAGGAACTTCGCCACGCGCTGGTCGTTGACCGTCTCCACGGAAGGCAGCGGCATCTCCTCGATCTTCTGCCGGGTGGCGCGTTCGATGGCGCGCAGCATGCCCTTTTCGCGCGGGGTGACAAACAGGATCGCCTCGCCGCTGCGCCCGGCGCGTCCGGTGCGGCCGATGCGGTGCACGTAGCTTTCGGTGTCGTAGGGAATGTCGTAGTTCAGCACGTGGCTGATGCGGTCGACATCGAGGCCGCGCGCCGCGACATCGGTGGCGACCAGGATGTCGAGCTGGCCATCCTTCAGCCGCTGCACCGCGCGCTCGCGTAGCGCCTGCTGCACGTCGCCGTGGATGGCGGTGGCGGCGAAGCCACGCGCGGTGAGCTTCTCGGCCAGTTCTTCGGTGCCCTGGCGGGTGCGCGCGAAGATCAGCATGGCGTCGAAGGGCTCGGCCTCAAGGATGCGCGTCAGCGCGTCCAGCTTGTGCATGCCGCTGACCCACCAGTAGCGCTGGCGGATGCCGGTGGCGGTAGTGGTCTTCGACTCGATGGTGATCTCCACCGGATCGCGCAGGTAGGTTTGCGCAATGCGCCGGATGGCCGGCGGCATGGTGGCCGAGAACAGCGCCACGCGCCGACCTTCTGGCGTCTTCTTGACCACCGTCTCGACATCGTCGATGAAGCCCATGCGCAGCATCTCGTCGCCCTCGTCGAGCACCAGCGTGCGCAGGTTGGAAAGATCCAGCGTGCCCTTCTCCAGGTGATCGATCACCCGTCCCGGCGTGCCCACCACCACGTGCACGCCGCGCCGCAACGCCGCGAGCTGCGGCCCGTAACCCTGGCCGCCATAGATCGGCAGCACGTGGAAGCCGGGAAGACGCGCGGCATAGCGCTGGAACGCCTCGGCGACCTGGATGGCCAGTTCGCGGGTCGGGCACAGCACCAGCGCCTGCGGCTTCCTCTGCGTCAGGTCGAGATCGGCCAGGATCGGCAGCGC
The DNA here is from genome assembly GCA_035444205.1 of Lysobacteraceae bacterium. GTDB lineage: Bacteria > Pseudomonadota > Gammaproteobacteria > Xanthomonadales > BPKI01 > DAOMOD01. The sequence goes on along the minus strand of DAOMOD010000155.1, from coordinate 8,061 downwards.
GAAGGCCGCAGTCTTGCCGGTGCCGGTCTGCGCCTGCCCGACCAGGTCGCGCCCAGCCAGCAGCGGCGGGATGGTGGCGGCCTGGATCGGCGAAGGCGATTCGTAGCCGACCGCGGACAGCGCTTCGAGCAGGAAATCGGGCAGGCCGAGCTCGCTGAAGCCGGCGGGGGTGGGGCTGGACATGGCAAGGCCGCGGAAAAGGTCGGAATACAGACGACATCGTAGCGGATTGCCGGCGTACCGGCCCCACCTTTACACCGTGCGGAAGTCCGCGAAAGGGGCGGACGTGCCGCCGACAGACGGCACGCCTTGAAGCCTCATGGCTGCCTTGTACTACACCACCCCGTACGCGATCATCGCATCGGCCACCTTGATGAAGGCGGCGATGTTGGCGCCCTTCACGTAGTCGATGTACTGCTTTTCGCCGGCGACGCCGCCGTGGCGCATGCAGCGCTGGTGGATGCCGTCCATGATGTCGCGCAGCAGTTTCTGCAGCTCCTCCTCCTTCCAGGTGATGCGCGCCGAGTTCTGGCTCATTTCCAGGCCGGATACCGCGACGCCGCCGGCGTTGGCGGCCTTGCTCGGTGCGAACAGCACGCGCGCATTGATGAATGCGTGGATGCCGTTCTGCTCGGTCGGCATGTTGGCGCCCTCGCTGACGGCCTTGATGCCGTTGGCGATCATGGTGTGGGCGTCTTCCGTGGTGATCTCGTTCTGGGTGGCGCAGGGGAAGGCAAGATCCGCCGGTACCGCCCAGGGGCGCTTGCCTTCGTGGAACTCGCAGCCGAATTCCTTCGCGTATTCCTCGATGCGGCCGCGGCGCCTGTTCTTGAGGTGCATCAGCCATTTCAGGCGTTCGCCGGCAATGCCTTCGGGGTCATGGATAAAACCGGTGGAATCGGAAAGGGTGACCACCTTGCCGCCCAGTTGCTCGATCTTCTCCGCGGCGAACTGCGCCACGTTGCCCGAGCCCGATACCAGACAGGTCTTGCCCTCGATGGTGTCGCCGGCGACTCTGAGCATGTCCTCCATGAAGTACACGGTGCCGTAGCCGGTGGCCTCGGTGCGGATCGGGCTGCCGCCATACTCCATGCCCTTGCCGGTCAACACGCCGACGAAGCGGTTGGTGATGCGCTTGTACTGGCCGAACATGTAGCCGATCTCGCGCGCACCGACGCCGATGTCGCCGGCAGGCACGTCGGTGTCCTCGCCGACGTGGCGGTACAGCTCGGTCATGAACGACTGGCAGAAGCGCATCACCTCGTTGTCCGACTTGCCCTTGGGGTTGAAGTCGGAACCACCCTTGCCGCCGCCCATGGGCAGGCCGGTGAGCGAGTTCTTGAAGGTCTGCTCGAAGGCGAGGAACTTCAGCACGCTCTGGTTGACCGTCGGGTGGAAGCGGATACCACCCTTGTAAGGCCCGATGGAGTTGTTGTTCTGCACCCGGTATCCGCGTTGCACGCGGATGTTGCTCCTGTCGTCCTCCCAGCAGACGCGGAAGCTGACCACACGATCCGGCTCGGTGATGCGCCTCAGGATCTGCTGCGAGTGGTAGATCTCCTTGTCCTCGATGTAATCGAAGACGTTGACGGCGACTTCGTACACCGCCTGATGGAACTCGCGCTCACCCGGATTGCGGCGCTTGACGCCCTCCATGAACTGCTCGAGATTGACATGATCGGTGACAGCCACGGTTTCCCCTCCCCATGATGATTGGTGTCGTGGCGGGCCGGCGGCCGATCATCGCGCCAGCCCCGGGCCGCTCGCGACTTCGGTGATGCTACAGCAGGAATCCGCAGCGTGCGCCTCCGGTCTGGCCGCCGCGCCATGCAGGTGCGGCGAAAGCCGCACTCGGCGGTCTGTGCCGGACGCTTATCGCGGCTTTCGCCGCTCCTGCCCAGAGCGCATGCTTCCTGTAGGAGCGGCGAGAGCCGCGACCCGGTCGGTATCGAGGTATCGGGAAATCGACCAACGTGCCCGAAAAAAAGCGCCGCTCCAACCGGAGCGGCGCTCAAGGAAGGGACGGCCCTCCGACGGTTGGCCGGCATTTGCGCCCGGCCATCGATCAGCGGACCCCCTTCAGGTCGACCAGCTGCTTCAGCACGCCATCCAGGCCGCCAAAGACGGTCAGCTTGTCGATCTTCTCGGTGACCTTCTCCAGCGCCTCCAGCTCCTTGAGGCGCATCAGGGTCGGGCTTTCCTCCAGCAGCCGTGCGGTGTTCAGCAGGCTGCGCGTGGCGTTGGCTTCCTCACGCCGGCGGATCACGTTGGCCTGCGCCGCCTTCTCCGCCTGCACCACCGAGTTGAGGATCTCCTTCATCTCACCCGGCAGGATCACGTCCTTGACGCCCACGCCCAACACCTCGATACCGAGTTCGACCACGCGACCGCGCACGTAGGCGAAGATGTCGGCATCCAGCGAGGCCTTGTCGCCCAGCAGCTCGTCCAGCGACTTGGCGGAGACCGCCTTGCGCAGGCCGTACTGCAGTTCCCGGTACACGTAGTCGCCGTACTTCGCGACCTTGGTCCGTACCGCAACCGGGTCGGTGACGCGCAGGCTTGCCGCCAGGTTGATCCGCAGCGATACCTTGTCGCGGGTCAGCAGCTCCTGGCCGGACACCTCCATCGACTGCACGCGCAGCTCGATGGACTCCACAGCCACGTTCTTCTGGAAGTTCCAGAAGGCGTAGGCGCCGGGCTCCAGCGTACGCTCCAGCTTGCCGTCGACGAAGAGCAGGCCGGCCGATTCGCTGGCGACGGTCAGCGTCACCGCCACCCGCTCCAGCGTGCCGAGCTGACGCAGCCGCTTGACCACCGCCTGCGGCACTTCCAGGCCATCGCTGAGCGACTGCGGCCGCACTTCGACCTCGACCAGGCCCTTCCAGTACAGCCGGCGGCTGCCCGGTGCCAGCACGTCCTCCAGCTTGCCGTTCTTCAGCACCAGGCCGACGCTCTGCATGTCCAGATCGGCCAGCACGAAGTGCTGCGACAGCGCCCCACCGAGGCCCGCAATCAGCGCCTCGACATCGGTGCCGCTGTACTCCGCGCGCGCGATGTCGAAAACCTTGACCTCGACACGGCCGAACAGGTCGAACAGCCGGTACACACCCGGCATCAGCACCGTCTGGAACCGACGGTTGCGGTAGAGGATGCCGCGCTCGCCGTCGCCGACCACGATGCGCTTGAACCACAACATGATGTGACTCCTTTTCCTTGTGACGGTCCGCTTGCTCGTAGCCCGCGCGGCGGGACCGATGGCCGCGCGGGTGAATGAAAAAGTGGAAGCGCCCCTGACGCCGGCAGAGCGGAGTCCGCACGCCCTCGACGGGGAGACCGGCGCTTCCGCCCACCTGCGACGATGCCGCCGTCGCAACCGGGTTTCATGCGCCAGCCCGCCCGCCTCGGGGATGCGGACCCGGCCGTGCCGCCGCTGCCTTGTACCGGCGACCGGGGCCGAAGCCTTGGTCACCGGAATGCCGCACGGGGCGCTTCCTGGTGTGGGACTTGCGTCCCGGTATCACTGCGTTGAAGGCAGTTCTGGAGCGGGAGTCGAACCCGCGACTTTCAGCGTATTAGGCTGATGCTCTACCCAACTGAGCTATCCAATGGTGACGAGCCGGAATCGAACCGGCGTCAAGCGAGTGATCCTCACCTGCTCTCCCAACTGAGCTATCGTCTCGACGAAACACCGTCCGCCGGCCCCAGGCATACGCCACGGCAGCGCCGCGCGCACCGGTCGGGATTCGGAACCCGTACCGCTAGAGACCCTTGAAGCGATGCTTCCCATTGGCGCCTCGCCTTTCGACGAAGCGCCAATTCGTTTTTGCGGCTTGCACCGCGAATTCGTGGATGGTCTTGACTCCTGGCGAACGCGTAAAAGAAAACGCCCCCGGAAGGTGATCCCGAGGGCGTTCGCGTTGGTTCGGGAGGTCGGGGCGACCGACCTCCCGCATGCGGAAGATCAGTCGATGGAAAGGCCTTCGTTCGCCCAGCGGCGATCGGCCATGCACGCACGCGCGGCGAAGCCGAGTGGCAGCGATGGGTGCGCTTTGGCGATGTAGAACGAAAGGCTCATGGTCGAACTCAATTCAGTCGCACGCCCAGTCTGGGCGAGGGGCGCGGAAGATAGGCCGGTGCGCGGCGCATTGCAATAGGCGTCGGTGCGAATTGCCGACAGGCGGACATCGGTTGTGCATATTCGCTGCACCCTGGTTGCGCACATGTCGCGGCTTTCGCCGCTCCTACCCAAAGCGCGCGCTTCCTGTAGGAGCGGCGAAAGCCGCGACCTGGGTGCGGAATCGAAGCAAAGGGACGGTCGCGCACAGGGTGCGCTCCTACAGAGCACGAGGTTGCGGTCCGATCACCGCGCCAGGTGCCGCATCGCTTCCGTCAGTCCCTCGGGAGTCAGCGCAAACATGCGCTCCTCGAAGATCGCGCGGATGATGCGGTTCGACTGCGTGTAATCCCACTGCGCTCTCGGCACCGGGTTGATCCACGCGGTCTTGCGGAAGTGGCCCGTCATGCGCCGCAGCCATACCTCGCCCGCTTCCTCGTTCCAGTACTCGATGCTGCCGCCGTCCTGGGTGATTTCCCAGGGCGCCATGGCGGCGTCGCCGACGAAGACGATCTTGTAGTCCGGCCCGTAGCGGTGAAGGATGTCGGCGGTGCCGATGCGCTCGTGTTCGCGACGCATGCCGTCCTTCCACACGTGGTCGTACAGGCAGTTGTGGAAGTAGAAATGCTCAAGGCGCTTGAACTCGCTGCGGCAGGCGGCAAACAGCGACTCGCAGATGCGCACGTGATCGTCCATCGAGCCGCCGACGTCGAGGAACAGCAAGACCTTGACTGCGGTCCTGCGCTCGGGGCGCATGCGGATGTCGAGCAGGCCGGCATCCTTGGCCGTCGCCTCGATGGTGGCCGGCATGTCGAGCTCCTCCGCCGCGCCCTCGCGTGCGAAGCGGCGCAGTCGACGCAGCGCCACCTGCAGATTGCGTGGGCCAAGTTCGGCACTGTCGTCGAGATTGCGATACAGGCGCCTGTCCCACACCTTCACTGCGCTGCGCCCGCCGCCCTTGGGGCCGACGCGCATGCCGGTGGGGTGGAAGCCCCCTGCGCCGAACGGGCTGGTGCCGCCGGTGCCAATCCAGCGGTTGCCACCGGCGTGACGGCCGTTCTGTTCTTCGAGGCGCTTGCGGAACTCTTCGATGAGCTGATCAAGCCCGCCCAGTGCTTCGATGCGCGCTCGCTCCTCGGGAGAAAGCTGGCGCTGGAACTCGCGGCGCAGCCAGTCGTCGGGAATCAGTGCCTTGAGGTCGATGTCGGCGAGGTCGATGCCCTGGAAGTAGGCGCCGAAGGCGCGGTCGAAACGGTCGTAGTGGCGTTCGTCCTTCACCATCACCGTGCGCGCCAGCGCGTGGAAGGCATCGCGGTCGGCGAAGACCAGGCGGGCGTCGGCCGCAGCATGCAGGTCGAGCAGCTCGCGCAGGCTCACCGGCACGCCAAAGCGTCGCAGCGACCGGAACAGGCCGAGGAACACCGCCTTCAGCCTCGCGAGGCGCGCCGGTGCATGAAGGCCAGGCGCTCCAGAAGCTGCACGTCCTGCTCGTTCTTCACCAGCGCCCCGTACAGCGGCGGAATCGCCTGCGCCGGATCGCGTGCGCGCAGCGCCTCGCCGGGAATGGCATCGGCCAGCAGCAGGCGCAGCCAATCGATCAGCTCGCTGGTCGAGGGCTTCTTCTTCAGCCCCGGCACCTCGCGGAGCTGGAAGAACACCTCCAGCGCCTCGGCCACCAGCGCCTTGGCGATACCCGGAAAGTGCACATCGACGATGCGTTCAAGCGTGTCCTGATCGGGAAAGGCGATGTAGTGAAAGAAGCAGCGGCGCAGGAAGGCGTCGGGCAGTTCCTTCTCGTTGTTCGAAGTGATGACCACGATGGGGCGATGCACGGCGCGAATCGTCTCGCCGGTCTCATGCACGAAGAACTCCATGCGGTCGAGTTCCTGCAAGAGATCGTTGGGGAACTCGATGTCGGCCTTGTCGATCTCATCGATCAGCAGCACCACGCGCCGGTCGGCCTCGAAAGCGTCCCACAGCTTGCCCTTGCGGATGTAGTTGCGCACCTCGTGCACGCCCTCGATGCCGAGCTGCGAATCGCGCAGCCGGCTGACCGCGTCGTACTCGTACAGTCCCTGATGCGCCTTGGTGGTCGACTTGATATGCCAGGTGTAGAGCTCGGTGCCGAGCGCCGCGGCCAGCTCCTCGGCCAGCATGGTCTTGCCGGTGCCCGGTTCGCCCTTGACCAGCAGCGGGCGTTGCAGCGTGATCGCCGCGTTGACGGCGAGCTTGAGTTCGTCGGTGGCGACGTAGGTGGCGGTGCCTTCGAAGCGCATGGAGGAAATATGCCTGGGGGAGGGGGACAATGTACGCGAGGGGGGGATGGAGCGGAATGGCGCGCTGGCAAGCGGTCTTCGTGGCCGCTCCACACCGGCGTCTCGACGCCCTTGCTACAGACGGATGCGACCTATGCGCGAACCTCATGGCGTCCGGGCTTCAACGGCCACGGATGCCCCGCCGTCCGCGAAGGCGGAACGGGGCCGGCGGTCGGTCGAGCACCCCGGTGTCGTCCATTCCCGCCAGCATCGAGGCGACGGGTGCACGCACCTGGGGTCAAGCGACCGCGCCTGCAGCCGCCGCATGTGCTCCTCGGCGGGGTGGTCCAGAAGCTGGTCGAGTATGGCGTCGGCCTGGCGCCAGAGTTCGGCGTCGGATCCCGGTTTCAGGCTTGCGGTGCCGCTCGCGGTTGGGGGGGCGTGATTATGCCCGCTTCCCGATGGGTGGGGGCTGCAATGCCGGCCCCGCGGTGCCGACCTGCGCGTGCCAGTCGATCAGATGTTGGGCGGCAGATTGTGGGTGTCCCAAGTTCGCCATGATGGCCGATCCGGACCGGGGTCGCGTCAAGCGGGTCGTCGATGCGATGCTGAAAATGGTCAAGTTCGATATCGCTGCGCTGGAAGAGGCCTACCGGCAGGGCGGCGACTGAAAGAACCGATGTTGTAATTCGCGCTGGCACTGCCGCATGCCGGATGCGAGCGCGGTCGGGGTAAATGGGGGCGCCACAGAGGTGAGGGCTTGAACGGTGGAGACGATGTGCTTGATGTCGGCACGGTGGTGCCGACCTACGGTTGGTGGGGACGAAGCGCAGATTGCGGCTTCTGCCGCTCCTGCAAGGGGCTGCGGCGAATAGCCTGACCCCGAGCCCCGAGTCCCGAGTCCCGAGTCCCGTCCTAGAACCGCCCCGCCTGGTAGTCGCGAACCGCGTCCATGATCTCCGCCTGGGTGTTCATCACGAACGGGCCGTAGTGCGCGATCGGCTCGCCTATGGGCTGCGCTGCGACCAGCAGGCAGCGGGTGCCCTCGGTGCCGGCAGCGAAGCGCACGCGTTCGCCGTCCTCGTTGAGCAGGGCCAGGGTGCCGGTGGCGATCTCTTCACCCTGGACGTCTACTGCGCCCTGATGCGGCGCCAGGAAGGCGCGGTGGCCGCGCGGCACCTCCATCTCGAACTCGGCGCCTGACGGCAGGTGCACGTCGAGGAACAGTGGCTGGGTCGGACGCGGCTTCACCGGTCCGCGCACGCCGTCGTATTCGCCCGCCACCACGCGCACATGGCCGCCGTTGTCCAGCGCAGCCTCTGGAATGTGCTCCGGCTGGATGTCCTGGTAGCCAGGCTCGATCATCTTCATCGCCGCCGGCAGGTTGATCCACAACTGGAAGCCGCGCATGGCGCCTTCCTGCTGCTGCGGCATTTCCGAATGCACGATGCCGCGCCCGGCGGTCATCCACTGCACGCCGCCCGGCCCCAGGTCACCCTGATTGCCGCGGTTGTCCTCGTGGCGCATGCGCCCGTCGATCATGTAGGTGACGGTTTCGAAGCCGCGGTGCGGGTGCGCCGGAAAGCCGGCGATGTAATCGTCGGGGTTGTCGGTGCCGAACAGGTCCAGCATCAGGAACGGGTCGGTGAGGTGGCGGGCACGGGCGTTGAAGAAGCGCAGCATCTTGACGCC
>DAOMOD010000154.1:0-9671 GCA_035444205.1 Lysobacteraceae bacterium | reverse complement strand
TCCTCGTTGGATGACTAACATTCAACTCGGTCCAGGGAACCTGGGGCAAGACACTGTACCCTGAGGTTTGCCGACAGGCGCTCGTAGGCACCGCGCGGCAGCGTCACCACCACGTCGCTGTCGACGCCCAGCGGCACGCTGTCGTGTTCGCCCTTCCACAGTCTGGGCTCGGCCAGCGTCGCACCGGCTGTGTACAGCCGGTGCGATTCGAAGAAGCGGAACCCGTAATTGAGCAGGGCCTGGCTTTCGTCGGCCCGCGAACGCTCGCTGGCCGACCCCATGACCACACTGATCAGGCGCATGTCGCCACGCATGGCCGAGGCGATCAGACAATAGCCGGCGGCCTCGGTGTGGCCGGTCTTCAGGCCGTCCACCGACTCGTCGCGCCACAGCAGACTGTTGCGGTTGTGCTGGCGGATGCCGTTGTAGGTGAACTCGCGCTCGGAGTACCAGGCATAGTAATCGGGAAATCTGGCCACCATCGCGCGTGCCAGCACGGCCATGTCGCGCGCGCTGGACACGTGACCCTCACCGGGAAGCCCGTCGACGGTGACGAAATGCGTGTTGGCCATGCCCAGGGCACGCGCCTGCCGGGACATCAGGTCGGCGAAGGCCTCCTCGCTGCCGGCCACGTGTTCGGCCAGCGCCAGCGTGGCGTCATTGCCGGATTGCACGATCATGCCCTTGAGCAGATCCTGCACCGAGACCTGCTTGCCGACCTCGATGAACATGCGCGAGCCCGGGCGACGCCAGGCCTTCTCGCTGACGGTCACCATCTCGTCCAGTGCGAGACGGCCGGCCTCGAGCTCGGCGAAGATCATGAAGGCCGTCATCACCTTGGTCAGGCTGGCCGGGGGCAGGGCCTGGTCGGGATTGCGGCTGGCCAGTACGCGGCCGCTCTGGAAATCGAGCAGCACGTAGCTCGATGCGCCCACGCTCGGCACAGCGGGAATCGGCGTGGGCGCCGGCACCGGAGCCTGTGCCGACACCTGGGAAAACGCTGCCGCCAGGCCGGCAATGGACAACAGGAATCGCATCATGGGTGCAAGAAGGGGAGAGGGTTCAAAGGCTGAGGATTTGCGCCGCACCGAAGCCGAGCCGGCGCACATTGGCCAGTTCGCGCTCGGCCACCGTGCGGTTGGCCAGCGGCCCCAGGCGCACGCGCCAGAAAGTGCGGCCCTGGGTGCGCACGCGGGTCAGGCGCACACCCTCGACGCCGGCATCGCGCAGGCGATCGCGGGCGCGCCGGGCGTTGTCGCGCTCGGAGAAAGCGCCGACCTGGACGAAAATGCGGGCATCGGCATCATGGACCGCGATGGTGGGGCCTGGTTCCGCGTGTTCAGGCTTCAATGCGCGAACTTCCACCCGCGCGGTGCCGCGCAGGTGCATGTCGAGGCGCATCGCGGCCACGTAGGACAGATCGATGATGCGATCGTCCTTGAACGGGCCGCGATCGTTGACCCGCACCACCACACTCCTGCCGTTGTCCAGGTTGGTCACCTTGACATAGCTCGGCAGCGGCAGTGTCTTGTGCGCTGCCGTGTACTGGTACATGTCGTAGGGCTCGAAGCTCGAGGTCGGCCGGCCATGGAACTTGGTGCCGTACCAGGAGGCCATGCCGCGCTCGACGTAGCCCTCCGCGCTGTCCATGACACGGTAGGTTCGACCGAGCACCGTGTACGGCGAATGGTTGCCGTAGCGACTACGCGGTTCGCTGCGCGGCACCGGCTCCGGAATCGCGTCGAGATCGACCGGCAACGGACCTGACGGTGCGCCGTCGCTCACCTCGTCGAATGGCACTGCGGGACGCTCGGCGGGCACTGTCGGCGGTCGTTTCGGGCCGCTGCCACAGGCGGTCAGCAGCAGGGCCCATGCCACCAGCCAGGTGGTTCGATGCATCAGGGGCTCTCGTCCGTGCCGGCCTGTTCCGCGATCGCCTGGGCCAGCTGGAAAACGGCCATGGCATAGAGCGGGCTGCGGTTGTAGCGGGTGATGACGTAGAAATTGCGGAACGCGATCCAGAATTCAGGTCCGTCCTCGGCCTCCAGACGCACCAGGGTGACCGGGCGCGGATCGTCCTCGGCAAGTGCCGGACTGCTGTAACCGCTGGCCGCCAGTTCCGCCACACTGAGCGCCGGTTCCAGCCCCGGCCGGCCGAGGTCGACGGCATCGGCCGCGACCACGGCGGGGACCGCCACCGGCTCGCCGTCCTTCCAGCCATGGGCCCGGAAATAGTTGGCTATGCTGGCGAAGATGTCGGGTTTGGAGTTCCACAGGTCGATACGACCATCACCGTCGCCATCCTTGGCATACGCGCGATAGCTGGACGGCATGAACTGGCCCCAGCCCATGGCGCCCGCATAGGAACCGTTCAACGAGGCGATGTCGAGGTCCTGTTCGCCGGCCAGCACGAACAGTTGACCCAACTCACGCGAAAAGAACGCCTGTCGTGGCGGATAGTAGAAGCCGAGCGTCACCAGGGCATCAAGCACAAGATGGCGGCCGGTGTTGCCGCCATAGCTGGTCTCGACGCCGAGGATGGCCACCACCATTTCGGCGGGCACGCCAAAGCGCGCCTCGGTGGCCGCCAGCGCTTCGCGGTGCTGGTGCAGGAAGGCGACACCGTCCTCGATGCGCTTGCGGGTCATGAAGATCGGCCGGTACTGATGCCAGGGTTTGGCTTCAGCCGGGCGGGTCATCAGGTCGATGATGTCCTGCCGGAAGCGTCCCCGTGCGAGCCACTTCTCGACGCGCGCAGCCTCCAGTCCATGCTCGTCGACCAGGGCGCGCACGAAGGCGTCCTGACCCGGATGGGCTCCGGCACTCTGGACTGTGGAGGAAAGCGGAACGATCAGGAAAAACAGAAGGATACGCAGGTGCATGGATGGTTCTGGCGTGGTGGGCAGGCGCTCGGACATCTTACACGAGGCTCAGCGCAGCCCCATGGCCTGCCGTCGGTGCCCGTAAACGGACATGAGGATGCCGAATCCGGCCAGAAGACTGACCGCCGACGTTCCGCCGTAGCTGAGGAGCGGCATCGGCACCCCCACCACCGGCAGCAGGCCGCTGATCATTCCGGCGTTGACTGCGACATAGGTGAAGAAGGCCAGGCACACGGCGCCGCCCAGCAGTCGGCCGAAGGTATCGGACGCCTGCATGGCGAGCCACATCCCGCGGCCGATGATCAGCGCGTACAGAAGAAGCAGCAGCGCGACGCCGACCAGCCCGAACTCCTCGGCGAAGACGGCGAAGATGAAGTCGGTGGTGTGCTCGGGCAGGAATTCCAGCCGCGACTGCGTGCCCTGTTGCCAGCCCTTGCCCCACATACCGCCTGAACCCACCGCGATCTTCGACTGGATGATGTTCCAGCCGTGCCCCAGCGGATCGGCTTCCGGATCGAGCAGCATGCGAATGCGGTTGCGCTGATACTCGTGGAGATACTGCCAGGCCACCGGCAGCGATGCGGCCAGCGCCGCGCCAATGCCGAGGATGCGCCACCAGGACATGCCGGCAAGAAACACCACGAACAGGCCGCTGACGCCCACCATCACCGCCGTGCCCAGATCCGGTTGCCGCACGATCATCAGTGCTGGCAGCCCGATCAACAATGCCGCCACCACCAGTGCGATCCAGCCAGGGGGCAGCCGTTCGCGGTACAGGTACCACGCCAGCATCGTGGGCACCGCCAGCTTGGCCAGCTCGGAAGGCTGGAAGCGCAGCGGCCCAAGGCTCAACCAGCGCGCGGCGCCGCGTCCCTCGCCCAGCAGCAGTACCGACGCCAGCAACAGCAGTGTGACCAGGTAGAACCAGGGTGCCGCGCGCAGAAGCCAGGTCGGCGGAACCCGCGCCAGTGCCAGCAGGACGGCGAAGCCGACGCAAATGCGCAGCGCCTGACGCAGAAACAGATTCAGGTCGCCATCGGCCGCTGCGTACAGCACGGCGAGCCCGGTGCCGGCAAGCAGCAGCAGCATGAGCAGCAACGGCAGATCCAGATGCGGCATCCGTGCCAGGCGCCGCCACAGACGGTTGATGCGTTCGGCGAGCTGGACGTCGAGCATCAGCGCGGCTCGCTGTCCGGCCCGCGCCCCGTTGACGGTCCGCTGGCCAAGGACTGATCCTGACGCACCAGCCAGGCGTCCATGATCCGACGCGCCACCGGCGCCGCCGTGCGTGCACCGCTGGAACCGGCCTCCACCACCACGACCACCGCAATGCGCGGTGCCTCTGCCGGCGCGAAGGCGATGAACAGGGCCTGGTGGCGCAGGTGTTCCGGCACCGCATCCTCGTCATACTCGCCCTCGCCGCGGCGTACACGCTGCGCCGTGCCGGTCTTGCCGGCGATGCGGTAGGGGCTGTCCGCGCCCACCGCCCGCGCGGTACCGGTGGGACCGTGCATCACCGCCACCATGCCTTCGTGTATCAGTCGCCAATGGGCCGGCTGCGACTGCAGCACGTTCTCTTCCCGGGGGTAGTTGAGCTCGATCCGCTGCGCATTGAAACCGTCCTGGGTTGCGCGCAGCAGATGGATCGGCGCACGCTCGCCTCCCGCGGCCAGAATGGCCGTCGCGGTTGCAAGCTGCAGCGGCGAGGTGACCCAGAAACCCTGGCCAATGCCCGCGATCACGGTTTCGCCCGGATACCAGGGCTGGTTGAGCTGCGCACGCTTCCATTGGCGGCTGGGCAGCACGCCGGGGCTTTCGCCCAGCAGATCGATACCCACAGGCGCTCCGAATCCGAAGCGGGTCATGTATTCGCCCATCCGATCGATGCCCATGTCGGCGGCCAGAGAATAGAAGTACGTGTTCACCGACTGGGCAATGGACTCCTTGAGGCCGACCCTGCCATGACCACCACGGCGCCAATCCCGATACCCCTGCTGTTGTCCAGGCAGCCGGTACTCGCCGACCGAGAGGACGGTATCGTCGGCGCCGCGCACGCCGAGATCGAGTCCGGCCAGGCCAAGGAACGGTTTCAGCGTGGAGCCCGGCTCGTAGCCGCCCTGCAGGGCACGGTTGAACAGTGGCCGATGCGGCGATGCCAGCAGCGCCGCGTAGTCGGATCGGCCGATGCCATTGACGAACGCATTGGTATCGAATCCGGGCATGCTGAGCAGGAGCAGCACCTCACCATTGCGTGGATCGATCGCCACTGCCGCACCGTTGCGCCCGGCGAAGGCCTCCTCCGCGATCTCCTGCAGCTCGGCGTCCAGGCTGAGGTAGAGGTGCCGGCCCGGTCGTGGCGCCTGGCGCTCCACCACGCTCAGTACGCGCCCCTCGGCATTGGTCTCGACTCGCTCGTACCCGGCCTCGCCGTGCAGCAGATCCTCGTAGAAACGCTCGATGCCGGTCTTGCCGATATGGCTGGTGGCCGCATAACGGCCAAGGTCGATGCGTTCGCGATCGCGTGCGTCGACCCGTCCCACGTAGCCCACGACATGGGCGAAGGCGGGGCCTCGCGGGTAGAAGCGGGTGAGATAGGGCACCACGTCGACACCCGGAAACAGGTGACGCCTGACCGCGAACGCCGCTACCTCGGACTCGCTCAGGCGGAACTTCAGCGGAATGCTGTGGAAGCGGCGCCGGGCCGATCGCAGTTCGTAGAAGCGCGCCACGTCGTCGTCGGCGATCGGCAGCACCTCGCGCAGGGCGGCAATGGTGGCGCCCAGATCGGCCACCCGCTCCGGCACCAGTTCCAGTCGATACGCCGGCACGTTGTCGGCCAGAATGCGTCCTTCGCGGTCGTAGATCAGACCGCGGCTGGGCGCAATCGGCTGCACGCGCAGACGATTGTCCTCGGATCGGGTGAGGTAAGACTCGTGGTCCACCACCTGCAACCAGAAGAATCGTGCCGCCAGGGCAAGCAACACCAGCAACACCAGCAGCAGTGCCTGCAATGCGCGCGCATGGAACAGAACCAGCGCGGCACGCGGATCGCGAATCGGCTCGGATGACCCCCGCCTCATCGCCGGGCTCGCCCCCACTGTCCCAGGCCATCCATGAGCAGGAACAGCCATGGCCACAACAGCATCCCGGCCAACGGACTCAGCCAGAACGAGGGCTGCGGCCAGCCTTCGCCGGCAAAAACCCTGATGCCCAGTACTACCACACGATCGTTGAGAAGCAGTGCCAGCACCGCGAGGGCCTGCTGCCAGAGGGGGAAAAAGCGAATGCGCGCGCGAAAGCGCATGCCGAGGAAGACCAGGATGGCCAGGCGCACCGCCTGTTCGCCGAACAGCGTGCCGAACAGCAGGTCGGCGATCAGGCCAAAGCCGAAAGCGACTCCGAGGCCGATGCCGTCGGGTGCCTCGAGCACCCAATACAGCATCACCAGCGCCGGCATGTACGGCTTGAACGGTTGCAGCGACGCGGGAAGAGGAACCAGTGCGAGAAGCAGGGCCACCAGCAGGCTGGACCAGAACAGCCACTGCGAATGCCGGTTCGTGCTCATTCCCCCTCCTCCGGCAAACCCATGTCGTCTGTGGGTGGGGGCTGCGGGAGGGGCGCCGGCTCGTCCCATAGCAGCAGCACTTCGCCGCTGCGTTCAAGGCGGGCTTCGGGTACAGCCCGTGCCACTACGAAATTCCCGGTGTCGTCGCTGGCGATGTCGACCACCTGCGCCACCGGCAGGCCGGCCGGAAAAATGCCGCCCAGTCCAGAGGTGTACAGGCGGTCACCCGTGCGCAGGTCGGCGCTGACGGGAATGTTCGGCAGGGCCAGCGCATCCGGGCGGCCAGTGCCAAACGCTATGGTGCGCAGGCCAGTGCGGCCGACCTGCACCGGCAACGCGTGGCTGGGATCGGTGATCAGGATGGCATGGCTGCTGAATGGGCCGACAGTGAGCACCTGGCCCATCACACCGCGCGCATCGATCACCGCCTGGCCTGCAAATACACCATCGCGCGAGCCGAGACCTATGACAATGCGGTGCCGGAACGGATCGAGATCGATATCGACCAGCTCGGCGAACCGCACCTGCAACCCCAGGGAACGCTTGGCTCCGAGCAGCTCGCGCAGGCGCAGATTCTGCTGCTGCACGGCCTGCAGGCGATTGAGACGCGCCTCGGCCAGCAACAATGATTGCGACATGGCACGGTTGTCGTCGACCAGGCGCTGGCGCTCGCTGAATCCCTCGGACAACCATCGCGACAGACGCGCCGGACTGGAGGCCACCACGTACATCGGGTGGGCCAACACGGAGAACCACGAACGCACGCGATCGAGGTATCCGCCGCGATGGTCGGCCACCATGAGGACGATGCCGAGCAGAAGGAAGGCCGCCAGACGCAGAGTGGCGGAAGCCTCCTGGTCGAACAGCGTGGGTTTTTCCGGGATGTCGTAGGCCACCGATGAGACCGCGCCGAAAGTGCTCCGGCGACCGTCAGGATCACTCCGAAGCGAAGAAATCGTTGCCGTGCAGGTCGACCAGTTCCAGTGCGCGGCCACCACCGCGGGCTACGCAGGTCAGCGGATCCTCGGCCACCTGCACGTGCAGGCCGGTTTCCTCCGACAGCAGCCGATCCAATCCACGCAGCAGGGCACCGCCACCGGTGAGCACGATGCCGCGCTCGGCCACGTCCGCGCACAACTCCGGCGGCGTCTGCTCAAGCGCGGCCTTGACTGCGCTCACGATACCCGACAACGGCTCATGCAGCGCCTCCAGTACCTCGTTCGAGCTCATGTTGAACATGCGCGGCACGCCCTCTGCCAGGTTGCGGCCGGACACCTCCATGCTCTGCGGCTCCGCCAGCGGGTAGGCGCAGCCGATCTCCACCTTGATGCGCTCTGCGGTCACCTCGCCGATCAGCGTACCGTGATTGCGGCGAACATAGTTGACGATGGCCTCATCGAAACGGTCGCCGCCGATGCGCACGGACTGCGAATAAACCACGCCGTTCAGGGAAATCACCGCCACTTCCGAAGTGCCGCCGCCGATGTCCAGCACCATCGAGCCGCGCGCCTCGTGGACCGGAATGCCGGCTCCGATGGCCGCTGCCATCGGTTCCTCGATCAGGTAGACATCCCGCGCGCCGGCACGTTCGGCAGATTCCTTGATGGCGCGACGCTCCACCTGGGTCGATCCGCAGGGAACGCAGATCAGCACCCGCGGCGAGGGTCTCAGGAATCGCGAGCGATGCACCTTCTTGATGAAGTGCTGAAGCATCGCCTCGGTCATGGTGAAGTCGGCGATCACGCCATCCTTCATCGGCCGGATGGTGACGATATTGCCCGGCGTGCGGCCCAGCATGCGTTTGGCTTCGACACCGACGGCCGCGACCGAACGCGGTCCGCCAGGACCCCGGTCCTGCCGGATGGCGACCACGGAAGGCTCGTTGAGGACAATGCCCTGTCCCCGCACATAGATAAGCGTGTTGGCCGTGCCCAGGTCGATGGACAGGTCGTTGGAGAAGAATCCGCGTAGGCTCTTGAACATGGGCTGGGGGAGGTCGGCCGTGGATGGCGGAAAAGCGCGCTAGCGTAGCAACCGACCGGGGCCCCAGCAAGCAAGCATTCTGGCCTGTTGCGGGCATCGATGCCTGATCGCGGTAGTCAGGATGCACTCGAGTCAGTAACCTTTGCCGGTTTGTGTGGCCCAATCCCACCTCCAGGAACCCCCGCCCATGTCGGCACTGATCTGCGGTTCGCTTGCCTACGACACCATCATGGTGTTTCAGGACCACTTCAAGCACCACATCCTTCCGGACAAGGTGCACATGCTGAATGTCGCGTTCCTGGTGCCGCACATGCGCCGCGAATTCGGCGGCTGTGCCGGCAACATCAGCTACAACCTCAACCTGCTGGGCGGCGACCCGCTGCCAATGGCCACGGTCGGTGACGACTTCGAGCCTTACCGACAACACATGGCGAGCAGCGGCATTACGCTCGATTGCGTCACCCAGATCCCGGGTACATTCACGGCGCAGGCCTTCATCACCACCGACCTGTCGGACAACCAGATCACCGCGTTCCACCCTGGCGCCATGATGCATTCGCATCGAAACCACGTGCGTGACGTCGAGCGCGCCAGTTTCGGAATCGTCGCCCCGGACGGTCGCGAGGCCATGCTTCAGCATGCGCAGGAGTTCGCCGAGCGCGCCATCCCGTTCATATTCGATCCCGGCCAGGCCATGCCGCTTTTCAGCGGCGAGGAGTTCCGTGCCTTCATCGAGCAAGCGACCTGGGTCACGGTCAACGACTACGAATGCCAGTTGCTCAAGGAACGTACAGGCTGGAGCGAAGCGCAGATTGCCGAGCGCGTGGAAGGCTACATCGTCACCCGTGGCCCCGAAGGATCCCTGGTGCATCGCCGGGGCGGCACGCTGGAGATTCCGGCCGCCCGGGCCAGTGAGGTCGTCGATCCGACTGGCTGCGGCGACGCCTATCGCGCCGGCCTCATCTTTGGACTCATGAACGGCATGGACATCGAGGTCAGCGGGCGCATCGCATCCCTCATGGGCGCCATCAAGATCGCCCACGCCGGCACCCAGAACCAGCGTTTCAACCTTGCCGAATTCAACGAACGCTTCAAGGAAGCGTACGGCATGCGTCTGGACTGATTCGCCGCGCGGCGAACCCAAGCCGTATTTCTCAGCCCCACAAAGCAAGACGCCCCGCTCGATTGAGCGGGGCGTTTTGTCTGGATAAGGCCCCTGGCGGTGACCTACTCTCACACGG
>DAOMOD010000153.1:2975-9788 GCA_035444205.1 Lysobacteraceae bacterium | reverse complement strand
CAAGCACGTGATCTACAAGGAAGGCAAGATCAAGTAAGCGCAGGATGCGGGCACCCCGCGCCGTCCGCGGCTGCAGGGTGACACCGGATCCAGCGCCTTTGAAGAACCCGCCCACGTGGCGGGTTCTTCATGTCCGCCCAGGCGATCCGGGCCGGCGCTTGCGCCGCCGACGCTCAGGCCGCGCGTGGCCCGCGGGCATCACGCCCGCAGGCCGATACCGCGCTCGAGGATGTACAGGCTGACCGCAGCCAGCACCACGGCCAAACCCGCCATCACGGCAAAGGCGACGCTCAGCGAGACATCGGTGAGATCGAGCAGGCCGTAGCGGAAGGCATTGACCATGTAGAGCACCGGGTTGGCATAGCTGATCTCGCGCCAGGGCGTACCGAGCGCGTTGACCGAGTAGAACACGCCACCCAGGTAGGTCAGCGGGGCCAGCACGAAGGTTGGCACCAGCGCGATGTCGTCGAACTTCCTGGCGAAGACCGCGTTCACGAAGCCGGCCAGCGAGAACACGACGGCGGTGAGCAGCACCGTGACGAGCGTGATCAGCGGATGGTGCAGGTGGATGTCGGTGAAGAACAGCGAGATGATGAGGACGATGATCGACACCATCACGCCGCGCAGTACCGCGCCGGCGACGTAACCGGAAAGGATCACCCAGCCTGGCATCGGCGAGGCGAGCATTTCTTCCACGTAGTGGCCGAACTTGGCGCCGAAGAACGACGAGGAAATGTTGCCGTAGCAATTGGTGATGACGGCCATCATGATCAGGCCGGGCACGATGTAGTCGATGTAGCCCACGCCCGGCGCCATCTCGCCGATGCGACTGCCGACCATGGTGCCGAAGATGACGAAGTACAGCGTCATCGTGATCGCCGACGGCAGCAGGGTCTGGGTCCAGATGCGCAGGATGCGCGCCACCTCGCGGCGCGTGACGGTGCCCAGGGCAATCAGGTTGGCGCTCATGCGGCGGCCTCGTCACGTTCGATCAGGCGCACGAACAGTTCTTCCAGGCGGTTGGCCTTGTTGCGCATCGAACGCACCGTGATGCCGGCTGCCGAGAGCGCGGCGAACAGGGAATTGAGGTCGTGGCCGCGTGCCATTTCCGCTTCCAGCGTCAGCTCGTCGATGCATCTGAGCTGCACGCTGGGGAGCTCCGGCAGTGCGCCTACCGGGTCGGCGAGGTCGAGCACGAAGGTTTCCACGTCGAGCTTGGCGAGCAGCCGGCGCATGGAGGTGTTCTCGATGATCCGCCCATGGTCGATGATGGCGATGTTGCGGCACAATTGCTCGGCTTCCTCCAGATAGTGCGTCGTCAGGATGACCGTGGTGCCGGCGGCGTTGATGGCACTGATGAACTTCCACATCGAGCGGCGGATCTCGATGTCCACGCCGGCGGTGGGTTCATCGAGGATGAGCAGGCGCGGCTCGCTCATCATCGCGCGGGCAATCATCAGGCGCCGCTTCATGCCACCGGAAAGCGCCCGCGCCGAGTCGTGCGCCTTGTCCCAGAGCACCAGTTGCTTCAGGTATTTCTCGGCCCGGCGTGCCGCCTCGGCAGCATCTCCATAGCGGCCAACGTTCTGAAGGGCGACACCGAGATTGAACCAGTCCACGGCCAGGGCCGGATGTTCAGTACTCCCCAGCAAGGACTCGCGATCGCGCAGCACCGCCTCGCTCTGCCTGATCACCTCGGCGTGGCGTCCCTGATGCCGCGCGGCAACCAGCAGCGCCGTGCGCACGCCGATCACCGCCATGGCATGGTCCCCAGGCAGGCGCTGGTACAGGGCCAGCGCCTCGCGGGCCGCCGCCTCACCTTCCTGCGGCTTTCCGAGGTCGGTCAACATGCCCGCGCGCTGGTGAATCGCGCGCGCAAGGGCGACGGAACCCTGCGGATGCAGGACCCGCAGCCGCTCGATGGCGCGCTCGGTCATGGTCAGCGCCGTGGCGCGATCGCCGAGATCCGCCATCGCGTACGCCAGGCTGGCGCCGATGTCGGCCTGCTCATGCGGCAGGCCGTCGAGCTGCACCTCCAGCCTGGCGGCGGCCTCTTCGATCAGCTCGCGGACAGTGAACTCGGCGCCACGCCTCTGCCGCACCGGACTGGCATCGTGGAACAGTCCGGCGAAAAAATCCTTGCTGCGCTCGGCACGATCGGCCTGCGCTTCCGCCCGCCGCGCCTCGGCGTTGGCTCGCTCCGCCTGCCACATCGCCACGCCGAGACCTGCCAGCAGGGCCAGAAGCACAGCCGCCGACGCTACAACGCCCACCGCGTGCCGCTGCATGAAGCGTCGTGTGCGGTAGCCCAGCGAGTCAGGGCGCGCGCGCACCGGACGGCGCTCCAGCCATGCATGCAGATCATCGGCCAGCGCCGCAGCACTGGCGTAACGTCGTGCCGGATCGCTGCGCAGTGCGTTCAGTATCACCACGTCGAGATCGCCGGCGATCTGTCGTGCCTGCCGGCCCACTTCGCCCGGCGACAGTCCGAGTGCTTCCGCCGCAGCCGGGTGATCGGCAAGGGCCGCGCTCGGACGCGCGATGTCCTGATGGGTGATCTGCTGCGACAGGGCCTCCAGGCTGGAGGCATCGCGTCGCTGCGGCAGGCGCCCTGTCACCAGCTGGTACAGCACCACGCCAAGCGCATAGACGTCGGTGGCCATGCCGACCGGCTGGTCGAGCACCTGCTCGGGCGCCGCGTACGCCGGCGACAAGGCGCGCATCTGGGTGCGTGTCTGGTCGTCGAGGCCACCTTCCTGGAGCAGCTTGGCGATGCCGAAGTCGAGCAGACGCGGGCGTCCCTCGCGGTCGATGAGAATGTTCGAGGGTTTGAGGTCACGGTGCACGATGAGTCGCGACTGCGCATACGCGACTGCCTCGCAGACCCGCGCCATCAGCGCCACCCGCGCACGCAGGTCGAGACCTTGGCTGCACGCATGGTCGGTGATCGTTTCGCCCTCGACGTACTCCATGGCGAACCACGGCAGGCCATCGTCGCTGAGACCGCCATCCACGAAACGCGCGATGAAGGGATGTTCCAGCGCGGCGAGGATGCGCCGCTCGCGCTCGAAACGCGCCAGGATGTCGAGGCTGTCCATGCCGCGCTTCAGCAGCTTGAGCGCCACCTGCTGCGCGAAGTCGCTGTCGGCGCGCTCGGCCAGCCACACTTCGCCCATGCCGCCACGCCCGAGCAGACGCAGCAGCCGGAACGGCCCGATGCGCATCTGCGGGCTGCCGGCCGTCGAGGGCTCCGGCGTGTCGGCGATCCGGTCGAGCAAGGTCGGCAGGTGGTCCACCAGCGAGCCGTCGAGCGGGCTCGCACTTTCACGGTCGGCCGCCAGCAATCGCGCAAGCTCCGTGGCAAGCTCCGGGTCGCTGGCTTGCAGCGACTGAAGCTGCACCGCCTGTTCGGACCGGTCGAGGTCGAGGTACTCGTCAAGCAGCGTCGACAGGCGTAGCCAGCGTTCAGGTGTCGTCATCGTCCGCGATCCCGCCAAGCTGCACCTGCAGGAAGGCGCGCGCCTTGCGCCAGTCGCGCTTCAGCGTACGCGTCGACTTGCCGGTGAGGCCGGCGATCTCGTCCAGGTCGAGTCCGGCAAAAAAGCGCATCTCCACCAACTGCACGAGGTGCGGATCGAGCTCGCCAAGGCGCTGCAGCGCCTGATCCAGCGCCACCAGATCGACGCTGGCCGTCTGCCGCTCGGGCAGCGGACCGATGTCGTCGAGCGAGACCGCCACCTGGCCACCCCCGCGCTTGCCAGCCTGCTGCGCGCGCACATGGTCGATGGCGATCTGGCGCATCGCCCGCGCCGCCACTGCGAAGAAATGCTGACGATCGTTCACGACCTGGGCATCCGGCCGCGCCAGCCGGAACCAGGCCTCGTGCACCAGCGAGGTGGCGCCGAGGGCGGCGTTGCCGCGACCGAGCTGGCGGGCGGCAAGCTGTCGAAGGTCGCGGTAGACCATTTCGAACAGACGATCGCCTGCGGCCCTGTCGCCGCCGCGCACCTGCGCCAGCAAAGCCGTGACCTCGTGCATGCGCTGCGCTCCCCAGCCGGAAGCCACACGATGCCACAGCGCCCCTTTGGGCGGCAACGCAGATGCCACAGGTCGCATCGCTGCGCCTGCGCAGTTGCCCTGGCATCGTGTGCATGCGGCACCTCCTTGTCGCCCTGAACGGAGAAAGCGGACGGACGGGGCCATGGGCACGGAAAACGATCACCGAACCTTGCGATCTTCGCGGGCTCGGGAAAGACTTGCTACGCAGAAAAAAGGCCCGCGTCGGTCGCCCGACGCGGGCCTTGCCCTCCCCCCCAGCCAGCTGGCTGGACTATGAGACCAAGTGTCCATTAACGGCGGCGACTTGCCACGCCGCGCTGCAACATGACGCAGGTGCGCCCGGCCTCAGTCGGGACGGAAGCCGTCCCAGTCGAATCCCGAATAGCGCGCCAGGGTTTCCGGCTCCAGCATCTGTTCCATGCGCCGGCCGCGAATGATCCAGGTGGGGTAGGCGCCGATCTCCTGGCTGACGCAGGCGAACGCGACCGGCCCGCCGCGTCCCTCCGGGCTGCATTCCACATAGGGCAGGCGCTTGTGCGCGGCGCCGAAGGCGCGGTGCTGGGCCTGACAGTTGGGGCACCAGGATGCCCCGTAGTAGCGTGCACCGATGGAATCGAGGTGCGTGGCCAACGCCGCCAGGCGTGGATCCTCACGCGCCGCCAGCAGGTCGCTGTGGTAGAGCTGGAGCGCGGCCAGCACGACGACGGCCAGCGCGCCGTTGCGAAGCCACCAGCGTGACCACGCCATGCCCGGTGACTCCGGGCGGCGCAGATTGAGCACGACGAACATGGCCAGAACGGTTGCCAGCGACGCCAGGCACCAGGCGCACACGGCCTGAAGCGCCACTACGCCGACCACGGTCAGATACAGGCTCACCGCCACACCGAGCAGGGCCAGCACCCAGAGTCTGCGCCAGCGCTTCGGGCGTGGCGGCGTCAGTCCGGCGACCACCGCGATCAACGCATAAAGGGCAAAGCCCCAGAGCGCGATCGGCGCACCGAGCAGGGTGGACCAGCGGCTCCCCTGCACCAGGTCGCAGCCTGACCCCTCGGCGCAGAAGGCGGCACTGCCGGCGCTGAAGGCGACCACCACCAGATACCCGGTGATGAGGAGTCCGAACAGCGCCAGGCCGAGCAGAACCCTGTCGGGCTCGAGCTTCCATGGCGCCATGGGATTGCCAGTGCGCGGTGCGCGCTTCTTGTCGTGTCGGGAACGGGCCATAAGGATCAGGAACTGCGCGGCAGTGCTGGGACGAGGCGGCGATGATAGCAAGCGCCGGCAAGGGCGAAATCGACAGCCTTGAACCGATCCGCTCCCACCTCGCGTTTTCCATTGCAGCAACCGGCGCTGGGCCGGTCGCATTCGTAGTCTGAGGGAAACACCCATGATCCAACGCATCCTGACCGCGGCCGCGCTGATCGTATTGCTGCTCGGCACATCCGTCGGCTTCGCCGCCGAACTGCCCACCGGCGGCGGCGAACCCGGCGCCGCCCTGTTGCGTCACTTCGAGGCCGTCCGCTCTGGAGACGCCAACCGCATCAAGGAGGAAACCCACCCCGACGAGCACGCCATGCTCGACGCCGCCATCGCCAGCGGCGAGTTCGAGATGATGATCGACTTCATGCAGGCCTTCCTGCCGGACAACGTCGCGGTCCACGGTGGCACCTCCGACGGCGACGGTGCCGAGGTGAGCTTCAGCGGGGATATGGACGGCGCCCCGGTCAAGGGCACCGCCACCATGGCCCGCGTGAACGGCCGCTGGATGGTTCAGGGCATCAGCATGAGCGATTGAACGCTCCCTGCGTTCTCGCCTTCCCGTCGCTGTCGCGGTGGGAAGGCGCGCAGCGCCCGGGCGGCGCGTTCAGTGGCGTTGTCCGCCCTTGATGACCACCTCCACGGATTTCAGGACGGAGATGTCCTCCAGCGGATTGCCGGGCACGGCGATCAGGTCGGCAAACCGGCCGGGCTCCAGGGTGCCTACCTGGTCGGACACACCCATCAGGTCGGCGGCATTCACGGTAGCCGCCGCGATCGCCTGCATGGGCGTCATGCCGTGCTTGACCATCAGTTCGAACTCGTCGGCATTGCGGCCATGCATGCTGACGCCGGCGTCGGTACCGAAGGCGATCTTGACCCCGGCCGGCACGGCACGCTCCAGCGACTTGCCGGTGATGCCGATGCGCCAGCGGATCTTGGCCAGCACCTCGCCGCTGTAGGCTTCCGGGTTGGCCTCGAGCCGCTCCAGGTAGCCGTTCACCGTGGACAACGTCGGCACGTAGTAGGCGCCTGATTCGCGAAACAGCCTGAGACCGGCGTCGTCGAGCAGGGTGCCGTGCTCAATGGAGGCGGCGCCGAGTCGCAGTGCCAGCGCGATGCCGTCGGCGCCGTGCGCGTGCACCGCCACCTTCTTGTCGTACATGCGCGCGGTTTCGAAAACTGCGCGCGCCTCGTCCTCGAACATCTGCGCGCCGAGGCCGGCACCGATGCGGCTGTTGACGCCGCCGGTGATGGTCATCTTGATCAGGTCGGCACCCTGCGCGATCTGCCGGCGCACGGCGCGGCGGCAGGACTCGACCCCGTCGCAGAGGTTCTCGCCGCGATCGAGCGCCTCGTGCAGTTCGGGACGATAGCCCAGGGTCGGGTCGGCGTGGCCGGTGGTCGCCGAGATGCTGGTGTTCGAGGTCTGGATGCGTGGCCCCGGCAGCTTGCCGGCGTTCACCGCGTCGCGCAGGGCGCGAATCACACCGTCGCGAT
>DAOMOD010000153.1:0-2965 GCA_035444205.1 Lysobacteraceae bacterium | reverse complement strand
GCGGATGAGTTCCAGATGCCGCCAGTCGAACTGGTCGCGATCGCCGAGATTGCGCACCGTGGTGAAGCCGGCAGCCAGTGTCTTCTGCGCATTCAGCGCCGCCTCGTAGGCCACGTCGGACTGGCTGCGCTCCACTGCCGCCACCTGCGCCGCGACACCGCCCAGGTCGGAGGTGAGATGGACATGGGTGTCGATCAGGCCGGGCAGGACGAATTGCTGGCCGAGATCGATGACCTCGGCCCACTCGATTCCGAACGCAGCCGCGTCGAGGTGCCCGTCGCGCACCTCGGCGATGCGCTCACCCCGGATCAGCAGGGTGGAGGCGCCACGTGGCGGTTGACCGGGGCGGTCGAGCAACTGGCCGGCGTGGACCACGACCACCCGTTCATCGACAGCATCGGCCAGCACATGGCCGGAACCTGGGAGCAGCAGGACGAGAACCGGAAGCAGTCGGCGGATCATTGCGGCGCACTCGACAGGGACGGATGCGACACCCTACCCTCGACGGACCACCGCCGACAAATCAGTCCCTCGGGCCCCTCGCTCAGCGGTCGCGCTGCATGCGCAGTTCCCACCACTCGCGCTGCATGTATGCGCGACCGACGCAGTCTTCGTTGAAGCGGTCGACCAGCTCGTTGTACTCGTGCACCGCCTCGTTGAAGGCCGGAAGCCTGGCATTGAATTCGTCCACCAGCTGCTGCTGCTCGGCAACGACGCGGTTGAAGGCATCGACAGCAGGGCCATCGCGGTTGTCCAGTGTGGCCCGGCGCCGGTCCAGATCGGCGTCGATGCGGTCCAGTCGCCTTCCCACCGCGGCAAACGCGCCCTTGCGCTCGTTCATGATCTTTTCCACCCGGCGACCGTCGTAGTCGAGTTGTTCGCAACGCCTGAGGTGTTCACCGGTCATCTTCGGACCGTCGTGATTGTCGTAGGCCTCAAGGGCTGGGCCGAGCTGCCAGGCCGGTGGCAACGCGTCGTCGGCACGGAGGCCGGTGGCGCAGAGCGACAGCACCAGGGCGCAGGTGGTCAGGATTCGAATTCGCATGGTCAGTTCTCCGTGGCATCGATGTCGTACTCCACGGAAAACAGCGCCGCCCCGGGCCGCCTGTGTCGCAGCGGCAACAAGGCCCGAAGGGCTCGCTTTGCCGGCACGCGGCTGGCGTGCGATGATCTCCTGCGGCCAAGACTGGCTGCGTGATAAGGGGAGATCACCATCGTGTTCAGTGCCAGCTTTCAATATCGTCGGAATTCCGCCCTCAGGTCTTTCTGGATGGTTCTGGCGCTCGTGGCAACATCCGCCGCGACCGCCACGGCCGGCCCTGCCAGTGTCCTTTCGCTCGCGCCCGGGGGCCAACATGAGCCGCCAGGGCCTTCTCCCAACTGGGTCGGCGCATCGCCGATGCCGGCCGGTGCAGGCGTGGTCCGTTATGCGCATGCCCAATGCGTGGACGCCCCGGAAAGTTTCTATGTCATCGGCGGTGTCAGCGAGGCTTTCAGCGTGACGGCGAACGTCTGGCGGTACGACGCCGGCACCGACACCTGGACGCCGCTGGCACCCATTCCCGATCCCGAAGAGGGCTCGACTGCAACCTGTTTCGAGGGCCGCATCTATGTGTTCGGCGTCACAGGCGTCCTGAAGATCTACGACATCGACGACGACAGCTGGTCGACCGGAGCCGCCATGCCGCGCAATGCCTGGGGGGCCGCCGTCGGCGCACATGACGGAAGCATCTTCATGGCGGGCGGCGACAACGACTTCAGCTTCGGCGGCACCTCCGACGTCGTCAACATCTACGATATCGCCAGCGACACGTGGACCGGCGTCGGTGCACCGATGCCCACCGCCGCGGTAACCTCGGGATTCGCGCAGTCCGGCGAGTTCCTGTACGTGGTCGGAGGCTGGGGCGATTCTTCGCCGGGCTCGAACGTCAACGTGACCCAGCGCTACGACATGGCCAACGACAGCTGGGAAACCGGACCCGCGTTCAGCAGCGCCCGCGGCGATTTCCCCCTTGCCGCAAGCAACGGCTTTCTCTATGCCATCGGCGGCGACGCCAACGGCGGCGGTCCTTTCGACCCGACCGCCCTGGTTGAGCAACTGGACCTCTCGGACTGGCCGGGCGGTGCCTGGGTTGCCATCGACCCGCTGCCGGCGGCCCTGACGGCAATGAAGGGCGGTTTCTGCACCTCGGCAGCTGCCGATGGCGAGGTGTGGTCGGTGGGCGGCTACACCGGTGCGGCCATTGTCGCGACAGCCCAGTTCGAGGGGGCACCCGAGGGCTGCGGACAGGGAACGCCCGACATCGCTCTCGTGAAAACAGCGTTCCTCAACGACGCCAACAGCAATGGCTTCGCCGATGCTGGTGAAACCATCGACTACACGATCGAGGTGGAGAACACGGGCACCACGCTTCTCACCAACGTCGAGGTCAGCGACGACCTGGTCACCCTGGATTGCACGCCTTCGATTCCTGCCACGCTCGCTGCAGGCGAGTTTGTGGTGTGCACCGGGACCTACGCGGTCTCACAGGCCGACGTCGACGGCGGCGGCTTCATCGTCAACACGGCGACGGTCAGCGCGGACGGCCCGGGCGGGGCGACGGTCGAGGACGAGGACTCCACCTCGACACCACTGGCGGGCGCCGGCCCTGCGATCGGCCTGAGCAAGTCGGCTGTGCTCAACGACACCAACGGCAACGGGTTCGCCGACGCCGGCGAGACCATCGACTACACACTGATTGCAACCAATACCGGCAACGTGACACTCGACAACGTGGTCGTAAGCGACCCCATGATCACGCTCGTCTGCCTGCCTGCGCTTCCTGCCACGCTGGCACCAGGCGCGAACGTGACCTGCACGGGTACCTATGTGGTGACGGCCGGCGACGTTGCCGCGGGCGGATCCATCGATAACGTGGGCAGCGTCACGGCAAACGATCCCGATCTGGATCCCGTCTCCGCAGTG
>DAOMOD010000152.1:0-9809 GCA_035444205.1 Lysobacteraceae bacterium | reverse complement strand
ACCGCGGACCGCAAGGGACGCCAAAAAAAAACCCCTGCCGACCTTCCGGTCGGCAGGGGTTGGAGAGGGCTCCGGGGGGGCTTCAGAACTTGTAGATGGCTCCGAGGAGAATGGTGCGTCCGTACTCGTTATAGGACCGCGGCCGGTCCGGGGTGCCGGGATCGCGGAAGAATTCGCGGTAGCTTTCGTTGGTGACGTTGTTCACCTGCAGCAGCAGCGTCAGTCCGTCCAGCCGCCCCGGACCGAAGTCGTAGCTGGTCTGGAAGTCGATCAGCTTCTCGCCCTCGATGTAGCGGGTCTCGCGGTCGGCGCCGAAGCCCTGCACCTCGCCGATGAAGGCGGAACGGCTGCGCCGGCTGACGCGCGCCGAGAATCCGTGGTTCTCGTAGTACAGGGTGACGTTGGACACGTAGCGCGACAGGCCCGGCAGGGGCTGGTCGGTGCCGGGCCCGAGCGGCTGGATTGAGCTGCGCGTGTCGGCGTAGCTGGCCACCATGCCGAAGCCGTACAGGTAGTCCGAGAGCAGGTCGAACGGCAGCGACAGCGTGTACTCCAGGCCGTTGATGGTGCCGCCATCGCCATTGGTGGGACGTCCGAAGCGGCCAATGGTACTGGGCGGCAACGGGCCCTCGAAGCCGCTGAGGTCGAAAACGCTGAAGTCGAAGTCGATGGTCTGGTTGAAGATGTAGGAACTCAGATCCTTGTGGAAGGCTGCCACGGCGAAGTAGCCGCGCACGCCGAAGTACTTCTCGTAACTCAGGTCGTAGCCGGTCGCACGCCACGGCCGCAGTTCCGGGTTGCCGCCGCCGCCGGACCACTCGTTGCGGGTCTGGTCGATGCCGAAGCCGTTGTTGGCGCGCATCTCGTCCATGCGCGGTCGCGCCACCGAGCGCGCCGCACCGAAACGCACCATCTGCTCGTAGGGCAGCTCGAACACAAGGTTCAGGCTGGGCAGCCAGTCGCTGTACTTGGCGCCACCGGCGAATGGTTGCGCGCCGCTGGCGTTGCCGCCCGGCACCGCGAAGCCGCGCGACTCCTGGTCGACGTCGACATACTGCAGTCCCAGGTTGCCGCGCAGCGGAATCGAGCCGATCTCGGTATCGATGTCGAGCTTGGCGAAGACGTTCCAGACGGTTTCCTCCACCTCCCAGTCCTTGTTGAGAATGTCCGGGTGCAGGTGGGTGCGCGTCGCGTACAGGCTGCGGTAGGCCCGCGTCGCATCGTAGGCGATGATCCCGGGTATCCCGGTGAAGCTCAGGTTGGCCGGACGCTGCAGCAGATCGGCGGGAATGGAAGTCGGGCGGTTGATGAGATCGAGGAAGGCTTCGGCGACCGAGCGGCTCTTCTCGCGATTGGAGTAGTTGGCGCCAAACTGGAAACTGCGCACGAAGCTGGCGTCGAAGGTGCGCTCCAGCGAGAAGCGCGCCGAACGCAGTTCGTCCTCGAACTCGGGGAACTTGATGTAGCCATCCTGCCCCCAGCCACCCGGGTCGGTGAGCACGATGCGGTTGGGATCGGCGTAGTCGAAGCCGAAACTCAGCGTCGGCAATCCGGTGCGCGGGTCGATGACCACGTGCACGGTGTCCTCCTCGGAGGCGGTGCCGGCATAGGTCTCCAGGATCGACTCGCTGCGCGTGGCCTTCGACAGGCTGAAATCGGCGACGCCCTTCCAGTGGTCGTTGAACTGGAACTGGTTGTTGAAGCCGATCGCGAAGATGTCATCTTCGCGCGTGTTCACATCGTTGCGCAGTACCGGACGCACGCCGTCGAAGGTTCCGCTGATCAGCAGCCCGTCATCGACCACCGGATTGAGCAGCGACGCGCCCGACCAGCCCAGACCCACCTGCAGGCCGCGCGTGGTCTCGACGCGGTCGTAGGTGGAGTAGTAGACATCGACGGCGCCGGAGTAGAAGTCGTTGGGCTCGAACTCGAGCACGCCCATGAAGCCGTTGCGCTTGTTGCTGTTGGAGGTGGAGAAGGACTCCGAGCCACCCAGCACGAAGGCGCCGGGCGCCGCGCCGATGTCGTTGGGGTAGCCCCAGGCGTTCCAGCGATTGGCCTGACCGGGGGAATCGAGGCGCGCAAAGCCGAGCGCGAGGCCCACGGTGCCATCGGCGAACTGGTCGATGTAGGAGGCGCTGAAGCGGTAGCCGGTGTCGTCGTAGCCCGGATTGAGCTCGCCCAGCGAGTTCTTCTCAAGGCGCGCGTTGAGCGCCACCACGCGCTGCCCGTAGGCCAGCGGCCGCACCGTCTGCAGGTCGACGGTGCCGGAGATGCCGGTGGCGACGAGGCTGGCATCTGGGGTCTTGTAGACCACCACCGCGTTGATCAGCTCGGAGGGATACTGATCGAACTCGACGCCGCGGTTGTCGCCGCTGCTGACCTGTTCACGACCGTTGAGCAGCGTGGTCGAGAAGTCGCCGGCCAGACCGCGGATGCTGATGGTGGAGGAACGCCCCGCCACGCGCTGCGCCGCGAGTCCGGGCAAGCGGGCAATGGACTCGGCGATGCTGGAATCGGGCAGCTTGCCGATGTCTTCGGCCGAGATCGCCTCGACGATGGAGGTCGAATCCTGCTTGATGCTGATGGCGCCCTCGATGCCGCGGCGGATACCGGTGACGGTCACCGCCTCCAGTTCGACGGCCTCGTCGTCTTCGCGCTCCCTGCGAGCCTCGTCGGTCTGACCTTCGGCGTCGCCGCCGGTCGCCGCACGCTCCGGATCCTGGGCGGACTGCGCCTGCGCGCCGCCTGCGAACACCAGGATGGCCGACGCCAGTGCGACGCTCAGCGTGTTGCGCTTGAACTTCACCATCTGCCTTTCCCCTCGAACTCTGGTTGGTTGAGTACGCCCCCTCGGTGGCCGCAAACGGCTGGCCAAGGATTCAGTTCCGGCGCTGCACATGACAACACCATGACTTGCCGGCGATGGTAGCCGCGGGTCCCGCTGGCTGCGCGCCCCTGCATACGTATTCATCGCCATGCACACGTATGCAATCGGGTCGCTGGCGCGCCCCGATAGGGTATTCAGGAGCCAACCGTCGTTCGGAGAGCGCTGATGCGAATTCCCAAGGCAAGCCCATTCGCCTGGTTGGCGGTCCTGGCTCTGGCCGGCAGTCCATCGGCCGGTGGGGAGGACCTCAGGCTGCATGTGCAGTCCCCCGACTGGCGCGACCAGATCGTCTACTTCGTGATGATCGACCGGTTCGACGACGGCGAGCCGTCCAACAACGACCAGGGCACCGGTGAATTCGATCCCGCCGACCACCGCAAGTACAGCGGCGGCGACCTGGCCGGCATCGCGCGCCGCATCGACTACATCCGCGGCCTCGGCGCGACGGCGGTATGGATCACGCCGCCGGTGGCCAACCAATGGTGGGACGGGGAGCTTCGCTACGGCGGCTACCACGGCTACTGGGCCGAGCACTTCATGAAGGTGGACGCCCACTACGGCACCCTGGACGACTACCGCACACTGTCCGATGCCCTGCACCGCGCCGGCATGTACCTGATCCAGGACGTGGTGGTGAATCACACCGGCAACTTCTTCACCTATCGCGACGGCTGGGACCCCGACGATCCCACCCGCCACTTCCGGCTCAACAGGGATTCGCGCCCGGTCGCGGCCCCCACGCAATGGCCGTTCAGCCTGAACGACGTGCGCGTGCCGGCCCACCGCGAGGCCGGCATCTACCACTGGACACCGGTCATCGCCGACTTCACGGATCGCGAGCAGGAACTCAGTTACCAGCTTGCCGACCTCGACGACCTTGCGACCGGGAATCCGGTCGTGCGCCGCGCCCTGCGCGAGAGCTTCGGCCACTGGATTCGCGAAGTGGGTGTGGACGGGTTCCGCGTCGACACCGCCTACCACGTGGAACCCGGGTTCTTCCGCGATTTTCTGTACGACAAGGACGCAGAGCATCCCGGCATGACCGCGGTGGCGCGTGCCACCGGCCGCGAGGACTTCCTCGCGTTCGGCGAGGGCTTCGGCATCGACCGCGCCTTCGACGACCGCCATCAGCGCAAGCTCGAGACCTACGTCCGCGACGCCGCAGGTCGACCCCTGCTCTCCTCGATGATCAACTTCCCGCTGTACGGCAGCGCCGTCGACGTGTTCGCACGCGGCCGCCCCAGCGCCGAACTTGGCCATCGCATCCGCAGCAAGATGGCGGTGCACGAGCGGCCACACCTGATGCCGACCTTCATCGACAACCACGATGTCGACCGCTTCCTTGCCGGCGGCAGCGAGGCCGGACTCAAGCAGGCGTTGCTGATGCTGATGACCCTGCCCGGCATCCCGACAATCTATTACGGCACCGAACAGGGTTTTCGCGAGCGCCGCCGCGCCATGTTTGCCGGTGGCTACGGCTCCGGCGGCGTCGATCATTTCGACAGTGCGGCACCGCTGTACCGCTACCTCGCCGACACTACGGCGCTGCGTCGCGAACACAGGGTGTTCTCGCGTGGCGTACCAACCGTGCTCGACGAAAACGCCGCGGCGGCTGGCGCCCTGGCCTGGCGCATGGACCACGGCGACCAGGCGGCGCTGGTCGTCTTCAACACTTCCGACGCCGAGTCCCTGCTCGATATCGCCGACAGCGGCTGGCCGGCGGGCACGCGACTCGATCCCTTGTTCGCCATCGGCGGCGAAGCCGGGACGCGCGTAGTGGGACTGAAGGGGCGGCTGACGCTGAAGTTGCCGGCGCGTGCCGGCTGGGTATGGCGCGCGCAGGCCGTGCAGCCCGAGGACGAGAAGGGCTCGACAGGCGACGAGCAGGGTCCGGTGCTGACGCTGGATTCATCGGTGTGCGCGCCGATGGATCCTGCGCTGCACGGCGACTGTGTCTTCACAGGCAACTTTGCGCTTGCCGGCCACGCCCGCGGTCTCGACCGCTTTCTGCTGGTCATCGACGGTGATCTTGGATCCGCGCAGACCATCCTCCTGGACGACGACGGCCACTGGCAGGCGCGCGTCGACACCACAAGCATGATCGACCCCGGCATCGAGCACAGCGTCGTGGCATGGTCCGAATCCCGGCCCGCGGTGTCCGAACGTCTGCGTTTCCGCGTCGAACGGCAATGGACTCTGCTCGCCGAGGTCGAAGACCCCGCCGGCGACGATCACGGCCCGCACGGCCGTTACCTCTACCCCACCGATCCGAGCTTCGGCGATCACCGTCAGGCCGACATCCGGCGTGTGCGCGTGTACGGCTCCGGTGGCGCACTGGCCATCGAGCTCGACATGCATCGTGTCACGCAAAGCTGGAACCCGCCCAACGGCTTCGACCACGTCGCCATCACCGCCTTCATCGAGCTGCCCGGCCGTGACGACGGGATACGCACCATGCCGAAGCAGAACGCCGATCTGGCCGGCGACATGCGCTGGCACTACCGCCTGCGCGCCGGCGGCTGGTCCAACGTGCTGTTCAGCGCCGCAGGCGCCGGTGCCGACCACGAAGGCACCCCGGTCGCGCCCGGCGCACGCATCGAGGTCGACACGGAGGCGCAGCGCATCCGCTTCACGCTACCCGCTGCCGGCCTCGGCCATCCGGCCGGCTTTGCGGGCGCGCGCATCCATATCACCACCTGGGACCAGGACGGCGCCTACCGTGCGTTGACGCCGCAACCCGGCTCGCACAGCTTCGGCGGCGGCGACGGCAGTCGCGAACCGCTGGTCATGGACGACGCGACCGTCGTCGTGCCCGAATCAACCGTCCAGTAGTCTGCAAAGGAAGCGTAGCGGTCATTCGAGTCGGCCCATGGGGCACGATG
The DNA here is from genome assembly GCA_035444205.1 of Lysobacteraceae bacterium. Lineage (GTDB taxonomy): Bacteria > Pseudomonadota > Gammaproteobacteria > Xanthomonadales > BPKI01 > DAOMOD01. Next base: position 4,037 of record DAOMOD010000152.1, on the reverse strand, counting down.
TCGGCACAGTGGTGCCGACCTACGACAACTCCTGTAGGAGCCCACCTTGTGGGCGACCCGGGTGCGCTTCGCCGGGCGCACTGAGAATGGATGTCCGCTCAGCGTCCCTGGCGGACGTACAATCTTCGATATTGCGCAGCAATTATCTCTCTCCACCCCATGAGCTTCCGCTTCGAGACTTCGCGCCTGACCCTGCGGCCCTGGCTGGCGGACGACCTGCCCTGGCTGATGCGCATGGCCGGCGACGCCGAGATGATGCGCTACATCACCGGCGGCCGAACCTGGTCGACCGAAAACGCCGACGAGTTCCTCGGTCGGCAGGCGCGGCACATGGCCAACCATGGCGTCTGCATGGGCGCGGCCAACCTGCGCGGCTCCGACGAGGTGATCGGCATCATCGGCATGCAGCCGCACGACGACGGCCAGTTCGAGCTGGGCTGGTGGGTGTGGAAGGATCATTGGGGGCAGGGCTATGCGTTCGAGGGCATCCAGCCGTTCATCGCACATGCGCACAAGGAAATGGGTCTGACGCGACTGGTGGCGGTGATCGATCCGGACAACGCCGCATCGAAGCGGGTGGCCGAGAAACTCGGCATGCGCTTCGAGTGCATCAAGAGCGCACGCGAGACCGTGGCGCAGCGCGAGGACGTGCCGATCGCCTACTACGGCATGTCGATCCCCAGCACGTAGCCCGGGTAAGCGCAGCGCACCCGGGGATCCTGCAGCGTGCGAGCGCCGACCATGCCGCGCAAGTCCCCGGGTGCGGGCCTTGGCCTTGCCCGGGCTACGGTCGAAATTGCACCCCCACGCTGGACCGGTTCGTCGCCCGACTGCGTATCGATCAGGGAAGCCGTTCGTCAGATGGAGCGTCGCCATGACTCGTTCGATCCTGCTTGCTTTCGGATTCGCCCTCGCCACCCTCGCCCACGCCGCGCCAGCGGGGCCGCAGTTTACCTACCAGGGCGAGCTGCGCACGGCGGGTGTGCCCGCCAACGGCGCCTTCGACATGCAGTTCCTTCTCTACCTGCAGGCCGAGGACGATGTTCCCGGCGCGGTCGCGAGCAACACCCTGAGCGGGGTCCCGGTCAGCGGCGGGCTGTTCAGCGTGGAACTCGACTTCACCGATGCACCCTTCCTGCTCGGCGAAGAGTACTGGCTGGAAGTGCGGGTGCGTGTGGCAGACAGCGGCGGCGGCTACACCCAACTGCTGCCGCGGCAGAAGGTGACGCCCACCCCCTACGCCATTGCCAGCCTCTCGGTGCGCGAGGGCGGCGTCACCCGCGAGGCGCTGGCCCCGGGATCGGTGGGCAGTGCCCAGGTCGAGGACGGCGCCATCACGCCCGCCAAGCTCTCCTTCACCCCTGGAACGGTGACCGCCATCACCGCCGGCGCCGGCCTCACCGGCGGTACCATCACCGGCAGCGGCACCCTGGCAGTGGACAGCACGGTGGTGCAGGCCAGGGTAACCGGCTCCTGCCCGGTCGGCGAGTACTTCCGCGGCATTGCCGCCAACGGCAGCGTGACCTGCGAGCCGGTGCCGGGTGTACCCCGGATCACCGAGGTGGACAGCAGCGGCAGCGTCGGCACCTGGCCCTCCATCGCCATCGGCACCGACGGCCACCCGGTCATCGCCTACCGCGACGAAACCAACACCGCGCTCAAGGTGGCCTCCTGCGCCAACAGTGCCTGCACCCAGTCAATCCTCACCACAGTGGACCCGGGCGGAAACGTGGGCGAGTTCACCTCGATCGCCATCGGCAACGACGGCCTGCCGGTGATTGCCTACTACGACCGCAGCAACGGCAACCTCAAGGTGGCCAAATGCGCCAATCCGGCCTGCACCGGCAGTGCCACCCTGAGCACCGTGGACAGCACGGCCAACGTCGGCCAGTACACGGCCATTGCGGTACCGACGGACGGGCTTCCGCTGATCGCCTATCGAGATGTCACCAATACCGGGCTCAAGCTGGCGCGCTGCGCAAATCCCGCCTGCACCGGCAGTGCCACCCTGCGCACCCTGGACGCGACCGGCAACAAGGGCGAGTTCAACGCCATCGCCATCGCCCCGGATGGCTTCGCCTTCATCAGTTACGTGGATGTCGGGCAGTCGCGGATCCGCAGCGCCGAGTGCCATAACCTTGACTGCTCCAACTTCGAAACCCGCGAGATCGATGGGACCGCCAGCGTCGGGCACCAGACCTCGGTGGCCTTCACCAGCTTCGGGGAACCTTTAATCAGCTACCGCAACAACACGGACGGCCGAATCCGGGTCGCGGTCTGCGCCACCGCCTCACCCATGTGCTCAGGCTTCATCGTCAGGACCAACACCGACAACACCGGCTTTTTCGCCTCGATGGCCATGGGCCAGGACCAGATTCCGGTCATCGCCAGCAGCGGCGGACTGGGTGGGGTGCGCCTGACGCGCTGCAGCGACCCAGTGTGCTCGTTGAGCCAGACCGCCCCGGTCGATGCCCAGAACACCAGAACCCATCCCAGGCTCGCCATCGGCCACGACCACCTGCCGGTAATCGTCTACACGGACACCACCAGCCAGAATCTCTACGTCGTGAAGTGCGGCACGCGGACCTGCCAATGAAACGCCTGCTCATCACCCTCGCCAGCCTTGCGTTGCTGCCCACAGCATTGGCGCTGGCGCAATCCAGCGGCGGCGAGTTCGAGATGCCACGCACGGTGGTCGCGGCGGGCGGCGGCAGTTCTGCGGGCGGCGGCTTCGAACTCTCGGGCACCATCGGCCAGGCGCTGGCCGCGCCTGCCTCCAGCGGCGGCGGAATGACGCTCCGCCCCGGCTTCTGGACCGCGGGCGAGGCGCCGGCGCTGACGGAAGCGATCTTCAGCGACGGCTTCGAGTCCGAGGACTAGCCCGAGTAGCCCGGGTAAGCGCAGCGCACCCGGGAATTCATGCCTTGCTCGGCCAGGTCCCGGAATGCCCCGGGTGCGGCCTTTGGCCTTACCCGGGCTACGACTGGATGTCGCCCTATCGGGCAGCGGCGCGGCAGGTGAAGAAGCCGTTCAGCGTGAGGCGACCATGGCGCGGGTCGTCGACCAGCCGTTCGGGATGACGGATGTCGCCTCCGTGGAAAAGCATGCCGTCGTAGAAGATCAGGCGGTTGAAGCGCGGCTCGATGGTGACAAGGTGCTCGAACCAGTCGTTGGAATCGAGCATGTAGCCGGGCGCAATGCCGTACTTCGCAGAATACTCGGGACCCGGAAGAACGCCCGACTCGTGCACCAGCATGGCGGTTTCGCGCTCGCTGCGCCGCGCGCGGAAAAAGCTGGTGCCACCCATGGCAGGATCGCGGAACAGGTACAGCACGCAAGCGGCGACCGCGCGGCCGGGCTCGATCTCCATGCGGTCGCGATGACAGAGCCACTGGCGTGGCGCCAGATCCGACGGCGCCCGCGTCACCATCGACAGGCGGCTGTACATGCGCAGCGTGCGCCGTGCGCCGAGGCGGGCGCGGATGTGACGGGCGAAGAATGCGTCGAGCTCGGCCGATAGCGCATCGGGCATGCGCAGCTCGACGCCGGGATAGGCGTTGTGCGGCGAGGGCTCGAAGGCCTCGCAGTGTTCGGCGGCGAGCGCTACCCAGCGCTCCGGATCGAGCAATGCATCGTCGATCACCAGACAGTCCTGGCCAGGCAGGATCGGGATGGTTGCGATGCGCGGAACGGGATTGAACATGTTGCCGGTCTGCGCCGCTCCGCCGCTGCGCGTCTACCTGGATGGCAGCAGCCGGAAGCGGATCGCCTGGCCGCCGCCGGGTGCCAGGCGCAGCTCCAGCACGTCGGCGCTGTTGACCTCGCGCGTCTCGCGCGCGAAGGCGAAGGGCTTGCGCTCGAAGTGGGCCTCGTCGCCGTCGCGGTAGATCTCTGCTTCGTAGGCGAAGCCCGGATCGAGGAATGACAACGGCACGCGCAGCAGGCGACCGTGCTCGTCGCTGATGGCGCCGAGGTACCAGTCCTCACTGTGGCGGTCCTGGCGCACGATGGTCACGTAGTCGCCGATCTGGCCGTTC
>DAOMOD010000151.1:0-9939 GCA_035444205.1 Lysobacteraceae bacterium | reverse complement strand
GGACCGCGTGCTCGGTGGCGGCCTGGTGTCGGGCTCGGTGGTGCTGATCGGCGGCGACCCCGGCATCGGCAAGTCCACCTTGCTGCTGCAGGCTCTGGCCGCGCTCGGCGAGCGCCTCAAGGGCGTGTACGTTACCGGCGAGGAGAGTCTGGCCCAGGTGGCCTCGCGCGCGCACCGGCTTGGCCTGGAACTGGGTGGCCTGCACTGCCTGGCGCAGACCGGCGTCGAGCGCATCCTGGAGGCGCTGGCGGCGGAACGACCAGGTCTTGCGGTGATCGACTCGGTGCAGACCCTGTGGTCGGAGAACCTGCCCGCGGCGCCCGGCTCGGTGAGCCAGGTACGCGAATGCGCGGCGCGCCTGGTGCGCTACGCCAAGGAGAGCGACACCAGCGTGTTCCTTGTCGGCCACGTCACCAAGGAGGGCGGCATTGCCGGCCCGCGCGTGCTCGAGCACATGGTCGATGCGGTGCTCTATTTCGAGGGCGAGGTCGGAAGCCGCTTCCGCGTGCTGCGCGCCTTCAAGAACCGTTTCGGTGCGGTCAACGAGCTCGGCGTGTTCGCCATGGGCGACCGCGGCCTGCGCGAAGTGGCCAACCCGTCCGCCATCTTCCTGTCCGGGCGCGAGCAGGACATGCCCGGTAGCGTGGTGCTGGTGACCCGCGAAGGCACCCGGCCGCTGCTGGTCGAGGTGCAGGCGCTGGTCGACGACAGCCCCTTGGCCAATCCGCGGCGGGTCGCGCTTGGCCTCGACGGTACGCGACTGGCCATGCTGCTCGCGGTGCTGCACAGACAGGGCGGCGTCGCCGCGCTCAACCAGGACGTGTTCGTCAACGTGGTGGGCGGTATCCGCGTGCAGGAAACCGCGGCGGATCTACCGCTGCTGCTGGCGGTGCAGTCGAGTTTCCGCGACCGTGCCCTGTCGCGCGGGCTGGCAGCCTTCGGCGAAGTCGGCCTGTCCGGCGAGATACGCCCGGTTCCGAACGGCGAGGAACGCATCCGCGAAGCGGCCACGCACGGCTTCAAGCGCCTGATCGTCCCGGCCGCCAATGTGCCGAAGAAGCTGCCGGCCGGCGTGGAGGTGGTGGGGGTGAAGCGGCTGGCGGAGGCATTGGGGGAGGCGTTTGGGTGAGAGGCGGGGAGTAGGGAGTAGGGAGTAGGGAGTAGGGAGTGGCGAGCGGAGAGTGCTTTCGGGTTCGTTCATTCTTGTTCCCCTCCCGCGCTTGCGGGGGAGGGGTATGGGGGGGGGGCTCGACCTGTCCTCGCCGCACACAAGAGAACCTTGGCTTTTCAGAATAGCGAAGGGTGAGCCTTCCCCCGCTCCCCGCTCCCTAGGCCCTCCCCAACACCACCTCCAACACGAACTTCGACCCGAAGAACGCCAGCAGCAGCACCGCCATGCCGGCCAGGGTGAAGCGCACGGCGCGGCGGCCGCGCCAGCCGTGACGCATGCGGCCGTACAGGAGCACGCCGAAGACGGCCCAGGCGAGGAAACTGAGGGTGGTCTTGTGGGCGAGTTTCTGGCCGAACAGGTCGCTGACGAACAGCACGCCGGACAGCAGGGTGAGCGTGAGCAGGAGGAAGCCCGCTGCGATCAGGCGAAACAGCATGGCTTCGGTGAGCGTCAGCGGCGGCAGTGCCACCACCAGGCGGCCGACCCGGTGCCGGCGCAGCGCGCGTTCCTGGAAGGCCAGCACCACGGCGACCAAGGCGGCGTAGGACAGCACGCTGTATGCAGCCAGCGCCACCATCACATGCAGCTGGATCTGCCATTCCGCCGGGCGCGGCGCAGGTTCGCCGCCCAGCAGGAATTGAAGACCTAGCATGGTGGCGGCGATCGGATAGACCAGCACCCCGAGCGCGTCGATCGGTTTGGACAGGCTGGCGACCACGTACACCGCGGCCACGCCCATGCCTACCAGGGACAGCGCCGAGAAGAAGTGCAGGTCGATGCCGCCGGCCTGATTGGCGCCGCGCGCCAGTACCAGGAAATGCAGAAGCACGGCGAGGATGCCGAGCGCCCGTTCGCCGTGGTCCACGCTCTCCTCGCGCGCCAAGCGCACGATCAGCAGTGCGGCGACCGCGAGATAGGCGAGCAGGGCGAGGCTGACAAGGGCGGGTTGCATGCGGACAGGTGTGGCGTCGGACTGGGTCGTGCCGGCAAGTGTGTCACAGCGGGCGCGGTGTCTGCATCGCCGCGCTGGTATCATGCGCGACTTCCCCGAGTACGGTGCCGCCGCCGATGGTGCGCCTGCAGATGCCATGTTCGAATCGCTGACCCAACGCCTCTCCGGCACCATCGAGCGCCTGCGCAGCCGCGGCCGCCTGACCGACGAAAACATCCGCGAGAGCCTGCGCGATGTGCGCATCGCCCTGCTCGAGGCCGACGTCGCCCTGCCGGTGGTGCAGGCGCTGATCCAGCGCATCAAGGTGCGCGCGGTTGGCCAGGAAGTGGCGAAGAGCCTGACGCCGGGCCAGGCGCTGATCAAGGTGGTGCGCGACGAGCTGACCACGGTGATGGGCAGCGCCAACAGCGCGCTCAATCTCAACGTGCCGGCGCCGGCAGTGATCCTGATGGCCGGCCTGCAGGGCGCCGGCAAGACCACCACGGTGGGCAAGCTGGCGCGCCTGCTGAAGGAGCGCCAGAAGAAGAAAGTGATGGTGGTGAGCTGCGACGTCTACCGTCCCGCCGCCATTGCCCAGTTGCAGACCCTGGCCGAGCAGGTCGGCGTGCTGTTCCACCCGGCCGATCCTGCGCAGAAACCCGAGGTCATTGCCCGCGCCGGCGTCGATGCCGCGCGCAAGGCCTTCGCCGATGTGCTTCTGGTCGATACCGCCGGCCGCCTGGCCGTGGACGAGGCGATGATGGCCGAGATCCAGGCGCTGCACGCGGCGCTGGATCCGGTCGAGACGCTGTTCGTGGTCGATGCCATGACCGGCCAGGACGCCGCCAACAGCGCCAAGGCCTTCAGCGAGGCCCTGCCGCTCACCGGGGTGGTGCTGACCAAGACCGACGGCGACGCCCGCGGTGGTGCGGCGCTGTCGGTGCGCTACATCACCGGCCGGCCGATCAAGTTCATCGGCGCCGGCGAGAAGACCGAAGCGCTGGAGCCCTTCCATCCCGACCGCGTCGCCAGCCGCATCCTCGACATGGGCGACGTGCTGTCGCTGGTCGAGGAGGTGGAGCGCAAGGTCGACAAGGACAAGGCCGAGAAGCTTGCCGCCAAGGTGATGAAGGGCAAGCGCTTCGACCTCAACGATTTCCGCGACCAGCTCGACCAGATGATCAGCATGGGCGGGCTGTCCGGCCTGCTCGACAAGCTGCCCGGCATCGGCCAGATCTCGCAGCAGGCGAAGTCGCAGGTGAACGATCGCGAGGTGAAGCGCATGATCGCCATCGTCAATTCGATGACGCCGAAGGAGCGCAAGCGCCCCGACCTGCTGAACGGCTCGCGCCGCCTGCGTGTGGCGAAAGGTTCCGGCACCCAGCCGGCCGACGTCAACCGCCTGCTCAAGCAGTTCGCGCAGATGGAGAAGATGATGAAGAAGATGGGCAAGGGCGGCATGCGCGGCATGCTTCGCGGCCTTGGCGGCGCACTGGGCGGGGGTGGCATGTTTCCGCGCTGAGGCTTGTACCTCTCAGCCGTTTTCGCCTGCCTGCCGCCGTTTGTCCTTGTACATCGCCTGGTCGGCGTTCGCCAGTACCGACTCGTAGCCTTCGCTGCCACCATCCACCAGGCCGACGCCGAAGCTTGCCTGGAGCGGCAGGCCGAGATCGCTGGAAGCCCGCGCCAGAGCCCGGCGCATGTCGTCGACCAGTCTGCCCGCCGCAGCGGCGTCGCAACCCGGCAGGAACGCGCCGAATTCATCGCCACTCAATCGCCCGAGCGCATCGCCCGGACGCAGGCAGCCCAGGCAGGCCTGGGCCGCTGCGCGCAGCGCCCGGTCGCCTGCCGCATGACCAAGTTCGTCGTTGATGGCCTTGAGCCGATCGAGGTCGATCATCAGCAGTGCGGCGGGTTCGTGCCTGTGTCTGCATGCGGCCATCCCTTCGCGCGCGCGGTCCTCGAAAAAGGCACGCGACAGCGTATCGGTCAATGCATCATGGGTGAGCAGGTGGCGCAGGCGCTGGTTGTCGGCGAACAGTCTCGGCACGACCAGACCGAAGTGGCTGTTGGCGGCGAGGCAGATCAGCGCAAACTGCAGGGTCAGCGCCTGGGCGCCGAGTTGCAGGGTGGCCGTGGCAACGGCAACCAGCAGACTGAACGCAGCGATCGCGAGCAGCGCCTGGGTTTCGCCTTCGGTGTGAACGATCCATAGCTGCACGATCACGGACACGAACAAGGCAAAGACCAGGGCTTCCTGCTCTGGAGCACTGGCAGCCACCACCAGAACCAGCACACTGAATCCGAGCAGGAGCGCGAGCTTCAGCAGGAAAGGCAAACGTCGGTCGGAGCGCGTACGCGTCGCCATGAAGCCAGCCAGATCCGCGCTGCCGGCGAGGCCGGCCCAGTCGCTCAGGCGGGCAATCACCAGCGCCACCAGCGGTGCCAGCGCCACCAGCCCGGCATAGTCGCCAATCCACCAGGGCACCAGAATGGCAGCAACGTCCCCCGCAGGAATCATGCCACTGAGGCGCAGTCCGCCTGCGCCCAGCAGCGCGGCCAGTCCTGCAGCCACCGCGCCGCCCAAAAGGAAGGCCACCAGCGCACGCAAGGACCGCCTGGGAGTGGCCCTGGTGCCAGCAAGGCGGCGCAATGGCCATGCCACCAGCCCATAGGCAAGGGTATGGGCAAAGGCAAACGCCACGTTGGATGCCAGCAGTGCCTTGGCCGGCAGGTCGTTGGCATAGGCGATGTCGGTGAGCACGGTGGCCAGCACGCAGGCCAGCCACAGCGTGGGCAGGGCACGCGCGCCGAGCACCAGCAGGGCGGCAAAGGTGACCGCTGCAGGTGGAAACCACAGGCTGGCATGGGGTGCATATTCGACCAGGCGCGCCGCCAGAAATCCCGCCATCCACAGGCCAAGTACGGACAGGTGCACGGCCAGCACCCGCAAGTGACGGGGTGCAGGCGACGGCTTGTGCGTGGTGTCGGCCATGTGGGTCTGTGCGCTCATGGGCGCACAGCTTAGCCCGCTTTTTTCGCAACCTTTCAGGGGTCAGGTCCTGGACAGGCTCTACTGCGGGCACCAATCCATCCGCTGTGGCGCGTGCAGCGCTGCTCCGACTCAGTCGTCCGCGCGGTGTGGATTGCCCGGCGCCCTGATCCAGAGGGCTGCGCAGGGGCAAGCTATAGGCAAGCCCGCGTCGACCCCGCTATAATGTCGGGTTCCCGGCCCGGAAGGGCCTGATTTCGTCCAGATTTCGCCAGCGAGTCGCGCAACCCATGGTCAAGATCCGTTTGTCCCGTTCCGGCGCCAAGAAGCGCCCGTTCTACCACATCGTTGTCACCGACGAGCGCAAGCGTCGCGATGGCGCCTGGATCGAGCGTGTCGGTTTCTACAATCCGGTGGCCACCGGCGGCGAAGCGCCGCTGCAGATCGATCACGGTCGCGTCGACCACTGGATCGGCCAGGGCGCGCAGATGACCGACAAGGTGCGCTCGCTGGTCAAGCAGTCCGCCGCCCAGGCCAAGGCCGCGGCCTGATTCCGTCCGGATCGGGGGCGCGGCCGTGGACCGCCGCGTTCTGATGGGACGCGTGGTCGGCGTGCATGGCATCGCCGGCCTGGTCAAGATCGAATCCTACGCCTCGCCGCGCGAGGCGATTTTTCGTTATCGGCCCTGGATCATGCGCCTCGGAGGTGTCGAGCGCGTGGTCGAGGAACCCCGGGGCCGTGTGCAGGGCAAGGGACTGGTGGCCGAGTTGCCCGGTTGCGCGGACCCTGCTGCAGCGCGTGCCCAGTATGGCGCCGAGATCGAGGTGCCGCGTTCGGCACTGCCGCCGCTGGCGAAGGGCGAGTACTACTGGATCGATCTGGTGGGGCTGCGCGTGATCAACCTGGAAGGGATCGAACTGGGCGCCGTGGCCAGGCTGTTCGCGACCGGGGCCAATGACGTGATGGTGGTGCGGGGCGAGCGGGAGCGGCTGCTGCCTTTCGTGCAGGGCCCCTACGTGAAGAAGGTGGACCTCGCCGCCGGCGAGATCCTGGTGGACTGGGATCCGGAGTTCTGATGCGGGTCGACGTACTCACCCTGTTTCCGGAGTTCGTCGACCAGGCCGCGGCGGTCGGCGTGGTCGGCAGGGCGCGCCAGCGCGGGCTGCTCGATCTGCGCTGCTGGAACCCGCGCGATTACGCAAGGGACAACTACCGCACCATCGACGATCGCCCCTTTGGTGGCGGACCCGGCATGGTGATGATGAGCGAACCGCTGCGGCGGGCGCTTGAGGCGCTGCGCGCGGATGCCGCGGACAGGCCGCGCTTGGTGTATCTGAGCCCCCAGGGACCGCGACTGACGCAACGGACCGTGGAGCGCCTGGCGCGAGAGCCGCGACTGGCTCTGCTGTGCGGCCGCTACGAGGGTGTCGACGAGCGGTTTCTGGAGCGCGAGGTCGACGAGGAGCTGTCGATCGGGGACTACGTGCTGTCCGGCGGTGAACTGGCGGCGCTGGTTCTGATCGACGCAGTCGGCAGGCTGCAGGAAGGTGCCCTGGGGCATGGTCAGTCCGCGGCGCAGGATTCGTTTGCGACCGGACTGCTCGATTGCCCGCACTACACGCGTCCCGAGCGCGACGGCGAGGACGCCGTGCCGGCAGTGCTGCAATCGGGCGACCACGCGGAGATCCGCCGCTGGCGCCTGCAGCAGGCGCTGGGACGTACCTGGCTGCGGCGTCCGGATTTGTTGGCGCGCGTCAGTCTGGACGCCGAGGCGCGTGGACTGCTGCAGGGCTATATCGACGCGTATTTCGCTTCCAACCCGCCGCACAAGGCGGAAAAGCCGCTATAATTTCCTATTCACATCGCTGGTGAGTGTCATGAGCAACATCGTCCAACAATTCGAAGCCGAGCAGATGACTCGCGAACTCCCGGCCTTTGGCGCGGGCGATACTCTGGTGGTCAACGTGCGCGTCAAGGAAGGCACCCGCGAGCGCGTGCAGGCCTTCGAGGGCGTGTGCATCGCCATCAGCAGGCGCGGCCTGCACTCCTCGTTCACGGTACGCAAGATCTCCCACGGCACCGGTGTCGAGCGTGTGTTCCAGAGTCACAGCCCGGCCATCGAGTCGGTGACGGTCAAGCGTCGCGGCAAGGTGCGCGGCGCCAAGCTGTACTACCTGCGCGACCGCCAGGGCAAGTCGGCCCGAATCAAGGAAGATCTGGCCGCCACCGCCCGCGACGCCGCCGCCGCGCGCCGCTGAGTTTCGGAGCCATTCGTTTTCGGAACGGCCGCCTTCGGGCGGCCGTTTGCGTTTCTGGTTCAGGGCTTAGGGCCTAGGGCCTAGAAGAGCTCGCAGTTCCAATGGAAATCAGATTGCAACGCCTTTCGACGTGCCGAAGCGCATCCGGAAACGCAATAATGCTTCGAACTTGCCATCCCTAGGCCCTAGGCCCCAAGCCCTCGGCCCTAAGCCACAGGCCCTTGAATTCCCCCCACACCCACCCCATTGCCGAACACTCGGCAACCATCGCGCAATCCCATGACTGCCCCCACCGAAACCCGTTCCTTCCAGGCCGAGGTGCAGCAGATCCTGCACCTGGTCATCCATTCGCTCTACTCGCACAAGGAGATTTTCCTGCGCGAGCTGATTTCGAACGCTTCCGATGCCTGCGACAAGCTGCGCTTCGAGGCCCTGGCCCGGCCCGGGATCCAGGGTGAGGATGCCGAGCTTCGTATCGAGATCGAATACGACGAGCAGGCACGCAGCCTCACCGTGCGCGACAACGGCATAGGCATGTCGCGCGAGGAGGTGGTGGACAACATCGGCACCATTGCGCGTTCCGGCACGCGCCGTTTCCTCGAGTCGCTGACTGGCGACCAGCGCGCAGACGCGCAGTTGATCGGCCAGTTCGGCGTGGGTTTCTACTCCGCATTCATCGTCGCCGACCGCGTGGTGCTGGAGACCCGTCGCGCCGACTTGCCGGCAGCCGATGGCGTGCGCTGGAGTTCGGACGGCAGCGGCGAGTACACGCTGGAGAGCCTTGAGTTGCCCCAGCGCGGCACCACCGTCATCCTTCATCTCAAGCCCGACGAAGACGAGTTCCTGAAGTCGTGGCGCCTGCGCAGCCTGATCGCCAAGTATTCCGACCACATCGGATTCCCCATCCGCATGCGCGAGGACAAGGACGGAGAGCCGGGCGGGGACTTCGAGACCGTCAACCATGCCTCGGCGCTGTGGACGCGCCCCAAGGCCGAACTGAAGGACGAGGACTACCAGAGTTTCTACCACCACATCGCCCACGACAGCGGCGACGCGCTGGCCTGGGCGCACAATCGCGTCGAGGGGACGCAGAGTTACACCTCGCTGCTGTACGTGCCGTCGAAGGCGCCGCTGGATGCGCTGTGGAGCGGGCGCGAGGAGCGCAAGGGACTGAAGCTCTACATCCGCCGCGTGTTCATCATGGACGCCAGCGAACAGTTGCTTCCGGCGTACCTCAGGTTCGTGCGCGGCGTGGTCGATTCCGACGACCTGCCGCTCAACGTGTCGCGCGAGATTCTGCAGGACAACCGCCTGGTGTCGCAGATGCGTGGCGGCTGCGTGAAACGCGTGCTCGACCTGCTGGAGCGCATGGCCGTGGAAGACGCCGACAAGTACCTGTCATTCTGGGACGAGTTCGGCAACGTGTTGAAGGAGGGACTGGCCGAGGATTTCGCCCACCGTGAGCGCCTGCTCAAGTTGCTGCGTTGCGCATCCACCCGCAGCGGCGAGAAGCGCCAGGATGTCTCGCTTGACGCCTACATCGAACGCATGCCGGAGGGACAGGAGGCGATCTACTACATCACCGCCGACAGTTTCGCCGCTGCCGCCCACAGCCCGCACCTGGAAGCGCTGCGCGCGCGTGGTGTCGAGGTGCTGCTGATGTACGACCGCGTCGACGAGTGGGTCAGCGGCTATCTCAGTCAGTACCGTGAAAAGCCCTTCCGCAACGTCGCCAAGGGCGACCTCGGCACCCTGCCGGGCGAGGCGGCGCCGGTTGAATCCGGAAGCGCGGAGGGCGTGATCGCGCGTCTCAAGGTCCTGCTCGGTGAGCGTGTCAAGGACGTGCGCGCCAGCCAGCGCCTGACCGACTCCCCGGCCTGCCTGGTGCTGGACGAGCACGACATGGCACTGCACATGCAGCGCATGCTGAAGGCAGCGGGCCATGACATTCCGGTCGGCAAACCCACGCTGGAGGTCAACCCTGGCCATGCCTTGCTGAAGCGGCTGGAAGGTGAATCCGACGAGGCTCGTGCCGGCGACATCGCCCTGGTGCTTCTGGAACAGGCGCAATTGGCCGAGGGTGGCCAGCTCGACGATCCGGCCTCCTTCGTGCGCCGGGTCAATACCCTGCTGTCGGCGTGAGCGAGGAAGCCGCCCGCGCCGACAAGTGGCTGTGGGCGGCTCGCTTCTTCAGGACCCGCTCGCTGGCCAAGCACGCCATCGAAGGCGGCAAGGTGCTGGTCAACGGTGCTGCCTGCAAGCCCTCCAGGGGGCTGCACGTCGGCGATCGGCTGCGCATCCGGCGCGGCGAGGAAGCGATGGAAGTCGAAGTGCTGGCCCTGTCCGACCAGCGCGGCTCCGCCAGCGTGGCAAAGACTCTCTACCGGGAATCCGAAGCCAGCCTCACCGCACGCGAAGCGGTGCGTGAGCAGCGCCGCCTCACCGGTGCCGGCATCGATCACCCCCCGGCACGTCCGGACAAGCGCGCACGGCGTGCCTTGAGGGACCTCAAGGGTAACTGAACTGGACGCGTGTTCGGGGCGCGTGTTCGGCGCGCCTGCGGCGCGGATGGTTGTGTCGTTCCCT
>DAOMOD010000150.1:2218-10267 GCA_035444205.1 Lysobacteraceae bacterium | reverse complement strand
GAGGAGGAGAAGATGATCCGCCGGCAGTCCGCCGCCCGCATCGCCTCCAGAAGCGACAGGGTGCCGTTCACGTTCACGTCGTAGTAGTCGACGGGGCGCGCCTCGCCCTCGAGTGCAGGACCCCGCTGTCGATCGGAGCCGAAAAGGGCGGGGAGCTGGATGACCTGGTGCTAGCCACGGACGCCAACGGACTTCCGACGATTCCCGGCAGCGGGCTTGCCGGCGTTCTCAGGCATCTTTATGGGGACGGTGCGGACGACCTGTTCGGGTATCAGTCCGGGGACGACGGTCAGGCATCCGACCTGCTGGTGAGTTGGGGGCACGTCCTTGGCAGTCATGGCCAGCCTGTTGATGGACTCCTGCTGGGTCAGGAATCCGGGCGACTGGAGGATGACCGCTTGCTCGCCTTTCTCGCTCGTGCTGCCGAACGCCCCAGCAAGCGCGACAGGGTCGCGATCAACCATCGCGGAACCGCTGCTGACCGGACCAAGTACGACCGCAGCGTGGTGCCGGCGGGCGTACGTTTCGCCGTGGAGCTGCGCCTGTGGAGCGCCTCACTCGATGACGGGCGCTGGACCCGGTTGCTCGATCTGCTAGGCGACCGGCGGCTCCGGCTGGGGGGGCAGACCCGCAGCGGCCTTGGCGGCATCGACGTTGTGGCCATGCACTGTGGCAGCTTCGACCTGACCAAACCGGATCATGCAAGCGCATTCGCGACTGTCGGCAGGCGTCTGGGCGGAACGGTGGGGTTGGAACCGCGCGCTGTTGCTGTTCGCCCCTCAGATGTCACCGCCACGCTCAGACTGGTGCCGGAGTCGTTTTGGCGCGTCGGTCAGGGCGATCAACCGCTGAGAGACGTCGCACCGCACCAGAAACCCGCCGACCTGCTTCCGCTCACCGAGCATCGGGTCGTCTGGAACAAGGGCAGGGCACGTATCGCCGAAGGTCAGATCCTGCTTCCCGGATCATCGGTCAAGGGGGCGCTGGCGCACCGTGTCGCCTTCCACGACTGCCGGTGGCGGGAAATCTGGGCCGAGGACCTGGGATCCGATGCGCTTGATCGTTTCGACAAGTCTGCGGAAAGTCCGGCTGTCCGTGAGCTGTTCGGCTGGCAGCGCGATGACCGGGGTGGCAGCGAGGACGCGCCCGCCGGGCGTGCAGGCCGGCTTGTCATCGACGACGTTTTCGTCGACCGCTCTACCGTGAAACCTTGCGGCCAGATGCACAACGTAATCGACCGGTTCAGCGGGGGGGTTCGCCAGCACATGCTGTTCGAGGAGGAGCTGCTGCATGGTGGCGATATCGAGCTGAAACTCGACATCCAGCACGCCTGGATCATCCCTGCCGACGCACGCAGGGCCTTGGCACTGGCACTGGAAGACCTTTGTCGTGGGCGTCTTGCGCTCGGTGCGGGATCGACACGCGGGCACGGCTACTTCACGGGCAGCATTGAGTGGAGCGATGGCGGAAAGTGGATCACCGCTGAGCAGGAGGTGGGCGCATGAATATCACCCCGGATCGCGTACTGACCGCGTATGCGGCGGTTGCACGAGAGCTCGACCTGCCCGATCTCGAAGCAGCGCAGCTCGCCATTGAGCGGGAGGATCTCTCCAGCCCCGAGGCGCTCGCAGCATGGCTGGATCGGATGAGCCCCAGGAGCGGCTGGATGGTCTGCCAGTCGTCGCACTGGCTGATGCTTGGACCCGACGAGCGGCCTGATGCCGACGCTGGCACCTGGATCGAGGGCGAGTTCCAATGTGAAGATGGTTCGGCGGCCAGCTTCTCTCACCTGGGCGGCGGGTGCTGGCGGGCGCTGAGGTTTGTCGAGGGCGAGGGGGAAGACTGTCTGGTCGGTCGCTTCATGGTGCGGGGCACTCGGGGTGCACCCGGTCGGCTCCTCTACCGGCGCTACTGGAACATGGAAGGGGGCGCGCCGCGCGTGCGCGCCTGTACGTTTCGCGGATTCGAGGAGGCCCGGAAATGACTCAATTTACGTCGCCCTACAACTTCGTGCCGCTGGCCGAATGGGTGTATTGCCCTGAATGGGCAGAGCTCGTGTCGCACGACGTGCCGTTTGCTGACGCCTTCAGCGGTGAGCTGCGCTACACCCTTGTGGCGGATTCCCCGCTTCTGGTGGGCGGCCGGCAGGAGCCAGCGAGTGCGACTCGGCCTGGTGAGGTGCATGCCTTCCGGATGCCTGACGGCAGGCCCGCGGTGCCCGGTGCCAGCCTTCAGGGGATGTTGCGCGCCGTGACCGAGATCCTGACATTTTCCCGCATGCGCCAGGTGGACGACCTCCGCTTTGCGCTGCGCGACCTCAGCGGCACCCGCGTCAAGGACCTTTATAGCCAGCCCATGAAGCGGGTGGAGGCAGGGTTCCTCAAGCGACAGCAGGACGGGCGTATCGTGATCGAGCCCTGCGAGTACGCTTATGTGGCGCACGCTGACCTCCACGGGCTGGGGATCAAGGCGAGTGACTTCTCCAAGCGTGGCGCGAGCGTCAGGGACAAGGAAACGGCAGCAGCCAGGACGCTTGAACGCACGCTCGAGTTGCGATTCACGCCGCCCGTCGGCGGCGCAGGAAACCTGCCGGAGAGCGCGCTGCGACGCGCCACCGAAGTGGGCAGTGGCAAGACCGTCGGGCGCTTGGTGGTCACCACCCAGATAAGCCAGTGGGATCAGAACAACGGCAAAGGAAAGAAGTTCGATTTCGTGTTCTACGCGAGGCGCGCAGGTTCGGTGGTGCCTGTCGAATCTGAAGCCTGGCGGGATTTCCTGTGGATTCACGATGGCGAGGAAAAGGATCGTCCTTGGCCGGGCTACTGGAAGGAAAAGTTCTTCAAGGGCGAGGAAGTGCCGGTCTTCTACCTGCCGCCGGCTGACGGTGTGCCGTTGCGTTTCGGGCTGGCGCGGATGTTCCGGCTCGCAGGACGGTACAGCGTGTGCGACGCGATCGCCGACGCAAGCGAAGATCACATCCATGACGACGCTGCGGACTTCTCAGACCTGCTCTTTGGCCGGCTCGGCGGCGACCTGCGCGACGGCGGTTCGTGCATTGCTTCGAGCCTGAAAGGCCGGCTGTCCTTTCCGCCGGCGTTGGCAAGCGACCCGGAACCGAAAGTTTTAGAGTTGGGGCCTACGGTGCTATCCAGCCCCAAGCCAAGCTTTTTCCCCGCCTACCTTGAGCAGGCGCACAAGGATGCGATCCCCGAGAGGGAGTCTTACAGGACCTGGGACGGGGACAAGGGTGGAATGCCGGTGCGTATCCGTGGCTGGAAGCGCTACTTGCTGCGGCCAGACCTGGCTGTGCCGCCGCCCCCCGAAAAGAGCAAGCCAACAGTACAGGTCAAATTGTTCCCGCTCGAGACTGGCGCCCGATTCGATGGCCGCATCGTCTTCCACAACCTGCGTGCGGTGGAGCTTGGCGCCGTGCTGTGGGCCATGACCCTGGGCGGCACCGAGGGCGCGCGCCATAGTCTGGGGATGGGCAAACCCTTCGGGCTTGGTCAGGTCCACTTCGAGATCAACGAGGCTGCCAGCCGAATCGTCCCCAATCGTCCCGGTGCCGCGCCGGAATCGATCCCAAGCTTCCTCAAAGGTTTCCTGGCGCACATGGAACAGGTATGCCCAGGGCGCGAGGGCTGGCGGAACAGCCAGCAGGTGGCCAGCCTGCTTGGCATGGCAACGATAGGTCGCGATGTCGGCATGCTTCGCTATCCGAGCCTCGAAAACAGCGAATTCCAGAACATCAAGAATTCCGGTCTTGTGCTGCCCCGGCCGCCGCTGGCCAAGGGCGCGGTGTCGCTCCAGTCCGAGGAAGACGAGGTGGCGGGCTGCAAGGTGCTGCACAACTCGGGCCGGCAGGAGCTTGAGTTCCTCGTAGACGGCAAGCGGGCGTTTTGGCGTGGGCCAGAGGCAAAGGCCTGGGTCGATGCGCTGGATGCTCCCCTACGAAGCCGGTTGAAGAAGGAAAAGCTTACTGCACGCGTGAGGGTTGAGCGGACCGGAAACGAGATCAGGGTCGTGTCCGCGGAAGCGGAGATGCCGCGGGTCTGATGGCGCGCGTCGTCTGGGCTTCGGAACAGTATCTGCCTTTGCGCTAGACGCGCACCTTCATCGTGCGCGACTCCGGTTCGCATCCTTCCCAGCGCAGGCCACGCCGACGGTCGATCTCGGCGCACGCAGCGTCGAACAAAGGGAAGTCCACGTTCGTCAGTGAGTCGACCATGAACGCCTCGAGAGCTGTGTCGCCAAGCGCAGCAATCGCCGCAATTTGTTCGGATGGCAGTTCGTGCTTCATGCGTAAGTCCTCAGACATTTCCGAATTGTGTTCGAGGCAGCCGCGCCGGAACAATCCGACTTTCAAGCAGGGATGAATCAAGCAAGAGGATCTGCGGGTAAAGCTTCTCGAGGATGTCCTGGTGATCCTGCAGAAAAGCTACGGAACTCCGTTCGTGGTGAGGAAGCCCTGAGGCCGGCGCTGCCGGATCGAAGGACTGTCTCTAACCACCTGCTCCTGGGTACTCCGCACACTTCGACGTGCGCGTGCTCAACTCGTGCGGCTTCGGATATCAGTTTCGGACGTATTCCGCCTGGACAAGAATCCCCTTTCAAGCGGGGCATGGATCAAGGACGGGAACGGGAAAACCCCAACCCCCGCTTGGATCTTAATCCCCTTTCAAGCGGGGCATGGATCAAGGGTCCAGGTCAACAAGACGGACCAGGAGGTTTGGTCTTAATCCCCTTTCAAGCGGGGCATGGATCAAGGGCTTGCTCCTCTGCATGAGCAAATTGATGCGAGGGTCTTAATCCCCTTTCAAGCGGGGCATGGATCAAGGTCCTTGCGTGCAGCCGAGCGCGCCATGGAACACGTCCTAATCCCCTTTCAAGCGGGGCATGGATCAAGGGCAGCCGTGGACGACCTGGATCTGATCCAGGCGTCTTAATCCCCTTTCAAGCGGGGCATGGATCAAGGGCTGGACATCGATGTCCCGGCAATGACCACCAGTCTTAATCCCCTTTCAAGCGGGGCATGGATCAAGGCGGGGGGAAAACTCTCTGCGCGGGGCCCTCCCCCGTCTTAATCCCCTTTCAAGCGGGGCATGGATCAAGGCGAGCGACATCCGCTCGCTCGCCGAGCGGCACGCGTCTTAATCCCCTTTCAAGCGGGGCATGGATCAAGGGGCTGCGATGAAGATCGCCGCGGAATGGAAAACGTCTTAATCCCCTTTCAAGCGGGGCATGGATCAAGGGCCGAGCAGGCCATTGCCGAGCTGCCGGAAGCGTCTTAATCCCCTTTCAAGCGGGGCATGGATCAAGGAACATCTGGTACCGAGATACGGGCGGGTTCGGGTCTTAATCCCCTTTCAAGCGGGGCATGGATCAAGGGAGAGTCGCGCCGCACCCGAGCCGTCCAGGACGGTCTTAATCCCCTTTCAAGCGGGGCATGGATCAAGGCAGAAGGTACGTCTACGTCATCACGCCAGAGAAGTCTTAATCCCCTTTCAAGCGGGGCATGGATCAAGGAGATCGACCGGCTCTGCGAGGACCTCAACATGGGTCTTAATCCCCTTTCAAGCGGGGCATGGATCAAGGGGACGAGAAGGAATGGAAGCCGATCCCAAACGGTCTTAATCCCCTTTCAAGCGGGGCATGGATCAAGGTATGGATCGTGTTGTTGTTGCTTGGGGTCGTATGGTCTTAATCCCCTTTCAAGCGGGGCATGGATCAAGGCACGCCATCCGGTGTGGCGACCAGCGCCTGCAGTCTTAATCCCCTTTCAAGCGGGGCATGGATCAAGGGCATTCCTCGCGATCTCGATCACCAGGATGGTGTCTTAATCCCCTTTCAAGCGGGGCATGGATCAAGGACAACCAAACCGGCATAGAGCCGGACGAAAGGGTCTTAATCCCCTTTCAAGCGGGGCATGGATCAAGGCGAGACCATGTTCCTGGTTGCGGTGGTGCTGGGGTCTTAATCCCCTTTCAAGCGGGGCATGGATCAAGGGCCTGATATGGGTCTTCATCGCTGCCGGCTTGCGTCTTAATCCCCTTTCAAGCGGGGCATGGATCAAGGATCAATCGAAGCCATCAGGCCCTTAGTGGCCAGTCTTAATCCCCTTTCAAGCGGGGCATGGATCAAGGCGGATACTTCGGGTACGAGGACGAGAAGGAATGGTCTTAATCCCCTTTCAAGCGGGGCATGGATCAAGGACCAGGGTATGTCTCCCTGGTGGGGGCATGCCGTCTTAATCCCCTTTCAAGCGGGGCATGGATCAAGGAAGTTCGACCTTGCCACAACGCACAGAGGCAAGTCTTAATCCCCTTTCAAGCGGGGCATGGATCAAGGTGCCTTCACGAAAACAATCTTCCGGGATTCAGCCACTTGCGGAGGCGGGTCGGGGCGGCGGGGCTGGCGCTGGAAGTTTGCCCTACGACGCATCGCTTCGGCACCCTCAACGGTTCGCCCAAGAATACGACATTCCGGCTGGCCTGCACCACCCGGGTCTTCTCCGGGTGCAGGTCGAGGTCAAGTCTCCCCAGGCGGGAGCGGGTGAATGCCAGCGCACGCTCGGCGGTTCGCTGGTCGGGCAGGAACAGCAGGAAGTCGTCGGCGTAGCGCACGAAGGGGATGCCCTCGCGTGTCCACGCCTGGTCGAGCTGGTGCAGGTACAGGTTGCACAGGAAGGGGCTCACGACGGCACCCTGCGGAATGCCGCGGCGGCGTCCGAGGATGCCGGTGCCGTAGGTGCCGGCATCCAGCCAGGCGGCCGCCAGCTGGGTGATGCCGGGGTCGCGAAGCTCGTTACGCACCAGGCGCAGCAGCGGGGTGTGAGGGATGCGGTCGAAGAAGGCGCGGATGTCGGCGTCCACCAGCCAGCGCAGTCCGCAGCGGATGCGCTCGGCGCAGCGCTCCAGTGCTTGCGGCACGCCGCGCCCGCGGCGGTAGCCATAGCTGTCGTGGTGGAAGCGGCGCTCGCCCTCGGCGTCCAGCACCTGGGCGACCGCGCGCTGCAGCAGCTTGTCGCGCAGGTACAGCGCGGATAGCACGCGCTCACTGCCGTCGGCCTTGCGCAGGGTGAAGTGGCGCATGCCGCAGGGGCGATAGCGCCCGGCACGCGCCTCGTCCACCAGTTCCAGCAGGTGCCGGAGGCGGTTCTGCTCCATCTGCCGGCGCGGCATTCCGGGCGCCCAGGGCGCGCTGTCGCCGTTCAGGTGGCGCCAGGCGGCATCGATGTTGGCCGGGCGTAGTGCGCGCTCCAGCAAGGGCTGCCTGCTCATGCCGGTCCACCGTTGCTCTGGGCTTCATGGCCTTCCGCCTCCGGCATTCCGCCCGCGCCCAGGCGTTGCCTGAGGGCATGGGTCCAGCGCGACAGCGCTGCACTGGCGCCCTGCTCACGCAGCGCGTGCCAGCCCTTCACCACGGCGAGCCGCGCGTCCTTGTCCAGGCGGCAGCCGCGGGCCGAGTCGGCTCTGAACTGGACGGGGTCGAGGTCGGACCAGAGAAGGCGGACGGCCAGCGCGTCCACCATCGGGCGCAGGCATTCAAGGGCGTCAAGAGCCAGCGCGTGGCGTCCGGGGTACATCTCGTGCAGGAAGCCGACGGCCGGGTCGAAGCCAAGCCGCTGCACGGCCGTGAGCGCCTCGGCGCCCGCCAGCGCGTAGCCGTAGGACAGCAGGGCGTTCAGCGGGTCTCGCGGCGGCCTTCGGTTGCGGCCGGTGAAGTCCCATGCAGGCTCGACGCTCGCGGCCATGGCACCGAACCAGTCGGCGGCCAGAGCGCCCTCCACGCCGTTGAGTGACGCCGTGGAACCGGACAGTTCCAGCGAGCCCTCGGCACGGACCAGCGTTGTCTCAACGCGGCTGGCTTGGGCCAGCCAGCCGTTGTCGAGTTCGGCGCGCATGGCGGCGATCTTCCCCTTCAGCACCCACCGCGCATGAGCCACCCGCGCTGCCGGGTCGGCATGTGCAAGATGCTGGCGCCGGCGCAACGCGCCGCTGGTGGAGAGTCCGGCACCCAGCCACGCCACGTCATCGCCGTGGCGGCCGC
>DAOMOD010000150.1:0-2208 GCA_035444205.1 Lysobacteraceae bacterium | reverse complement strand
CGGGCCTGTTCGGCCAGCCGGGCGATGTTGCGGCCGCCGGTCAGGGCGACGGCGACGCCGGCATCGGCAAGACCACGCCATACGGTGCTGTCAGCGGCCACCCGGCCATGCACCACCAACAGTCCAAGCTGGCGTGCGCCAACCCGCCAGGCCGGCTGGTCGGGCGTTCGTACGGTGAGCACGCCGGCCTCGAACTCCAGGCTCGACCCGCGACGATCCACCAGGCACACAAGGTCGTTCATCGTTGGCCTCCCACCGCCTTCCTGGGCGTGGCCCTGGCAGGTGCGCCGAATGCCGCGCCGGGCAGCGGCGCCGGACCCGCCAGCCAGACCTCGTGCAGGCCAGCCAGCTCGTAGATGCGCAGGTCGTCCTCGGGCGCCAGCCACTCCGCAAGCCGGCCGAGCAGCGCATCCACGCCCTCGTCGTCGAGACGTGCCAGTGCGACGGACTCCTGCACGTAGGCTACCTCCTTGCGCAGCCGGTAGTGCAACCGCCGCAGGCGACGCGGGCAGCGCACGTCGTAGGCCAGCAGGCGCCAGGCGGGGGTGGCGCGGGTCACCGGAACAGCCTCAGGTTGTTCGCGTGTGCCCCCGCACCATGGCCGCGACGATTGCGGAGGTCGGTCCAAGCGAGAAGCAGGCGATCCGAGAGCGGGTCGATCAGCGCTCCCAGCTGCAGGAACAGCTCATGGGCCTCGCCGCGCGCCAGCCGGCATTCATGGGCAGAGTATTGCCCGTCGATGCGCCATTCGCGCAGCACTCGCAGCACGGCGCGTCGCCGGCGGTTGTTGGCGATGTCGTAGGCGATCACGGCGGTTCCTCGCATGTTGTTTCTCCTTTCCCGCTGTCAGGAATCAGCGCTGTACCCCCTCGCGGATGATCGCCACGAAGTCCTCGGCCAGCCGGTCAAGCGTTCCGTGGAACTCCTCCACCGCGCGCTCCAGGCGCCTTTCTTCGTGGCATCGCAGCACCTCGCTGCGGATGTTTGCCACCGCCTCGAAGCGCCGCTCCATGTCCGCGCCGAAGCGGTCCGCCAGCTTGTCCAGCGACTGCTGCAGCATCAGTCGCTGCTCGGCGAACACCTCCTGGCGCCGACGCCGGACCTCGCTCTTGCCGGTGACAAGTACGTGGTTGCACATCTCTTCGACGGCCTGCAGCTTGGTCTCGATGGCCATCTGCAGGGCGCGGCGCCGGTAGTCGAAGCCGGCCTGCAATTCGGCCAGTTCGTGTTCCTTCACCTCGCGTCCGATGCGATCGGGCAGCAGTCGCGCCAGCCAGGTGCCCGCATGGTTGCGCAGGGCGGCCTCGACGCGTGCGTCGTGGGCGTCGGCCTGGCGGCGCACGGATTCAGGCTCGGCCAGCGACATCTCGAGGCTGTCGCGAACCGGGGCGTCGTCGTCGCGGCGGGTATCGGGGTTGTGCTTGTCCATGGTCGTCTCCTAGGTGGTGGCTGGTTTCAGGGTTGGCCTGGCTGCTGTTGCGGGCGCGGGGCGGCATCCTTCTGGACCGCCTCGCCGAACTTGCGCTCGATGTTCGCGAGAGCGCGCCTAAGTTCACCGCCCGCGCGCCTGAGCAGGACCTCGTCCTGCAGGCCGGTCGCGACCAGGGCAGCGGCGGTCTCGGCCTCACGCTTCAGCAGAAGCTGGTCGAACAGGAAGTCGTGGCGGAACGCCGGCACGAACCACTGCACCGCAAGGCGGGTCGCGCCGCGGGTGGCGAGTTCCAGGGTTGCGCCCATTCCCAGTGCGACCGCCAACGGCGGCCAGACAGATGGGACTTCCGTCCGCAGGCCTGGCGCGATCGTGGCGGCAAGCGCCGCGGTTCCGAGCAGCGAAAGGAGACACAGCAGCGCGCCACCAGGTGCCTTCTCAGCCGTTGCCGTGGCGACGGTCAGCGCGACGCGCAGCAGCACGAGGCTTGCGGCGATGGTCGCGACGGTCGGGGCATGGTCGAACGCGCCGGCCAGCAGCGAGGCAAGCGCAACGCCCTGCAGCGCCAGCAGCGGCGCCGCCGTCATCAGCAACACGATGGGTATCGCCAGCCTCGTCATGCCTCATGCTCTCCCGTGGCCCCCTCCTGGGGGACGGCGCAGACGATAGGCGCCGGGTCGATATGTGGGCGGAGCGGCAAGCTTGTCGTTTCGCGTTGGTCGAGGTGTCTTGCCCCAGGTTCCCTGGACCGAGTTGAATGTTAGTCATCCAACGAGGAC
>DAOMOD010000149.1:2059-10298 GCA_035444205.1 Lysobacteraceae bacterium | reverse complement strand
TGGCCCCGCTCGTCGTAGTGCCGCGCCATTCGACGGGGCACCGGACATGCCTGCTCGGCAGCGTCCACCGCGACAGCCCGTCCCGGCGAGGTCTCACCAAGGTTCCCGCGCCACCTCCACGTACACCGCCTTGCGGTCCCAACCGCGCTGGCCGCGCACCCGGAAAGTAATCACGTAGGCACCGCCGGGAAGGGCCTCGGTGTCGATCACGTCAACCACGGTCTGCATCGGGACGCCGCCGATCAGCACTGTGGGATCGGTGCGGACGCCCTTGCGGGTGGGAATTTCCTGGCCCTGCAGGGGAATCACCACCATCTCCACGCCCTCGCGCAACCCCTGCAGCCCGGACTCGGTGCGGCTGTTCGCGGAAACGACGGGCTCGGCGGCACCGGCGACCGGTTGCGCCAGGCGCCAGCATACTGCCTGTGAAACGGCTGCCTGCAGCTCCTCCCGCAGGGCGCGGTCGACCAAGGGCTCGACACGCTGGCCGTCGATTGCAAGGTCGAAGCAATGGCCGTTGCGAGGCGAGCAGGAATCGCCCACGCGTGGTGCCGCGCAGGGGTCGCTGGCGGCTGTGGCTACCAGGGCAAGCATCAGGGCATGGAGCATCGGGGTGTCCTCAGGAAGGGTGCATCGATCCTCATGATCGCGCAGGGGCGGCGAAGCAGGACAGTGTCGTGCATCGAGCTGCTGCCCGAGCAGGCGGTTCCCCGAGCCGCAGGCTCAATCATCGGCGGCGACCGGTCCGAGATAACGGTCGAACCAGTCGACGATGACGCCGACCAGCTCCTGGGGTCGCGGCGCCACGTGGCCGCCGTCGAACACGAAGTGCTTCTTGTGTTCAGGTGGCGTGCCCAGTCGTTCGAACAACGGAATCTGGCTGGTTGCCAGCGGATTGTAGAAGTCCTCGCTGCCGCCGAGCACCAGCACCGGGATGTCGATGCGCGGCAGGAAATGCACCGGGTTGTTCTCGGCCGGCATGGGCACCGCATAGAGACCGGCCGCCTGCAGCACGGCCACGCGGAAGCGTGATTCGATGGCGAGGATGTTGATGCCGACATTGCTGCCCAGACTCACACCGAAATACCCGAAGGCTCCGGGGTCCACTTCCGGATGAGTCTCCAGGAAGTCCAGGGTGCGACCGGCGTCGCGGGTCCAGTTGGCGCGGGCCGCCAGACGTGCGCGCTCGCCGGCGTCGGGCGGCAGACGCCGCTCGTAGGTGCCGTAATAGACGGGGAAGGCCACGGCGCGTCCGGAGCGCACCAGGAACGCAAACTCACGCGTGCCGGCCCTGGCGCTGTCGTTCATCAGCGTTGCGCCGGCATGTGGGCCGAATACGATGGTCTGGAACGGCGGATCGGCCTGCTTGGGCAGATACAGCCTCACACGGAACGGCTCGCCGCCGTAGGCGGACGTTACGCGCCAGACCTCAAGGCGCCAGTGTTCGCTCTCATCGCGGCTCTCCAGAGTGGCCGGTGTCTCCACCGGGTCGTAGCCATACATTCTGCGATAGGTTTCGAACACTTCGTCGCTGACCGGATCCGGCAGATCCGGCGCACCATGCCAGGGCAGGCTGAGCAACGCCTCGTCCATCGGCGCATCGATGATGGCGAGGCGCATGCCGATGTGTGGACTGCGCGTCAGCGGCGGTTCGGGATGCAGGTCGGCGTACTTGTAGGGCGGCGAGGCGTAGTCGCCACCCAGGACCAGACGCAGCCCGCCGGATTCGGTGGCCACCCACTCCGAGGCATTGCCGGCCATGTCCTGGTGGCCGAACGGGCTCAACGCGTTGCGCGTACCCACCGGTTCGACGCGCGCGCCGTCGAAATTGCCGAAGCTCAGGACATCGGAGTGGTTGTCGTGCCTGGCGGCGTGGGTCCAATGGGTGGCACTCGGCAGGGTACCGCCGACGAATCGCGCGTAGGCGCTGGCCTCGTACCAGCTGATGCCGGTAACCGGATGCTCGGCGGTGCCGTCGGGGAAACGTCCCAGCTCCCAGCCAGCCGGCGCCGGGCGTCCGGTGCTGTCGCGGAACAGCGCCATCGCCGACTCGAAATCGAGGATCTCGCCATCGCTGATGATCGGCTCCTGCCAGTATTCCGGGCGCCGGTAGCCGCCGGCATCGACGAATTGCTGGAACTCGGCGTTGGTCACCTCGGTGCGCCCCAGCCAGAAGGCATCGAGCTGCACCGGGCGCATCCAGCGGTGGCGAAGCGCGCCCGCCGGGACGCGCAGCATCCCGGGTGGGGCTTCACCCACCGGCGTCATCGGCACCTGCGGCAGGAAGTAGCCGGGCGAGGACAGTTCCTGTGGCTCGTAGCCGGCCTTCTCCACCCGCCAGCGTACGTGCGCGAGCGGCATCTGTACCGCATCCTGATCGGTGACACCCATGTCGGTCCACGGCGCATCCGGTGTGACATAGGACTTGACCCATACCCGTGCGCCCGGTGGCTCACTTCGCAGGTTGCCGGGGACGGTCAGGTCGTTCCACCACGGCGCCAGCGCCGGATGTCCGGGATGCCGCGCCTCGAGTGCGCGCAGGTGCGCGAAGGCCTCGACCAGCCGCTCGTCGGCAGCCAGCGCCGCCAATGCCTGCAGTTCGGCATCGAAAGCCTCCTGCGCCGCCTGCGCGCGCCAGGCCAGTCCCGCCCAGACGCCGAGGATCGAGACCAGCAGCACGGCTGCCGGCAACCACACGCGGGTGCGGCTCAGGCGCCAGGCAAGCGTGCCGCGACGCGCCCAGTCGGCGCGGATACGCACCAGTTCAGCCAGCACTGCGCCCGCATCCTGCGGCCGTCGCGCCGGATCCTTCTCCAGACAGTGCGCCACCAGGCGCGCCAAACCGGCCGGGCATCCGCGACAACGATTCTCCAACGGGACGGGCGCGTCGCGCAGGATCGCGCTCATCACCGCCATTGCGCTACCGCCTGCAAAGGCACGTTCGCCGCTCAGCAGTTCGTAGAGCAGCAGGCCCAGTGCGAACACATCGCTACGCGCGTCTGCCGGGCGGCCCTCCACCTGTTCCGGCGCCATGTAGGCCGGCGTGCCCATGGCCATGCCCTCGGTGGTCAGTTCCATTCGCGGCGTGGTGGCTACATCGGCGCCGGCGACGCGCGCCTGGGTGAGCTTGGCCAGACCGAAGTCGAGCAGCTTCACCTGCCCCGACGTCGTCTGCATGATGTTGGCGGGCTTGAGGTCGCGATGCACGATGCCGGCGGCATGCGCGGCGGCCAGCGCCGAGGCCACCGGTACGCCGATGCGCAACGCCAGGTCGACACCATGCTCGCCGCGCCGCAACGCTGCCGACGCCGGCTCACCGTCGACGAACTCCATGGCAATGAAGTCGAGCCCGCCGTCCTCCGCACTGCCGATGTCGTAGACGGTGACGATGCTCGGGTGATTCAACGCCGAGGCAGCCTGCGCCTCCTGCATCAGGCGACGCCTGAGTTCGTCATCGGCGCCACCACCGGCACGCAGGGTCTTGACCGCCAGGGTGCGCCCCAGACGCTCGTCGCGGGCCCGGTACACCTCGCCCATGCCGCCTTCGCCGATGCGTTCGAGCAGGGTGTAGTGGGACAGACGTCGGTGGGGCATGGTGATGGCGGGTGGATGGCGTTCCTTCGAGGCTAGGCCGTGTCGTCGCGCGGGGTCAAGGACTACCGCCCTGCGCCATCGATTGTCGATCTCGTATAGGCTGAAGCGTTCACGAGACGGCAGACGCCTGCTGCCGTACCGGCCCACACGTTCGGAGACCTCAATTCATGAACCGTTCCATCGCCGTGCTTTTCGCGATCGCCCTGCCGATCAGCCACGCCCTCGCCGATGCCCGCATCGAGTACCGCGCCACCGAAGGCGGCGGCGCCTCCATGCAGAGCCTGCTGATCGGCCACGGCAAGTTGCGCACCGATACCGACGCCAACACCAGCGTCATCCTCGACCCGGACACGCGCAGCATGACCGTGCTCGATCACGGCAAGCGCCAGTTCACCCGCATCGGCCCGGCCGAACTTCAGCAGCTCAGCGAAACGCTGAACGAAGCCATGGCGCAGCTCGAACAGGCCATGGCCAGCGTACCGCCGGAGATGCGCGCACAGATGCAGGGCATGTTGGGGGGCGCCATTCCGGGCATGGGCGGAGAGCCGATGGTGAGGATCGTGGATACCGGAAGTCAGGAGCGCGTGGCCGGCCATGCCTGCACGGTCTATCTCACCGAGATGCAGGGCAAGACGGTGAGCGAGGCCTGCATGGGCGGGCCGGGTGCGCTTGCCGAACTGACGGCCTCCGATCGCGCCGTGCTCGACCGGGCGCTGGCGATGACCCGCGACATGATGGAACAACTCGCGAAAAGCCCCCTGGGGCAGCTTGTGCAGGCGACGCCGTTCCGCGACGGCATGGTGCCGCTGCGCATCACCGACTTCGACAACAACCGGCGCAGCACCTCGGAGTTCGCCGGCGTGCAGCGCGAAGCGCTGGCCGCCGACCTGTTCCAGGTGCCGTCCGGCTACCGGGAACAGAAGATCGAGATGCCGCGCGGTCGGCGCTGAGGCGAAACGCCGCGACGCTGTGGTAGAGCGGAGCCCTTCGACGGGGCTCAGCACATGCTTGCTCGGCTTCGGCCCCTCGCGGCACACCGAAACACCTGAGCCGAGCAGGCTCGGCTCTACAAGAAGCCCTCACGCCGAAACGCTTTCCTGGAGGGGAACCTGCCCCACTTCTGCCGCAACGGCACACGGCACAAAGTGACGAACGTCACTACCCCGCCACCACCCCGTCCGGCATGCTGTCGAACCCCTGGATGCGGCGCCGCCTGCTTGCGTCGTAGGATGCGAGGTTCCGCCGCCTGGATCAACGCGACACGATGAGTCAAAGCGATCTGCTCAGCCAATTGCGTATCGAACGCGAGGCGAAGGACACCGCTCCGCGCCGCGGGCGGCTGTGGCTTGGGATCGCCGCGCTGGCCGTCGTCATCGTTGCCGTGCTGGTCTGGTCCAGCGGCAGAAGCCAGGCCCGCGAACTGGAACTGGCCAGCGCGGTGGCGGCTACCGGTGCTTCGTCGCGCAGTTCGGTGCTTGACGCTTCCGGCTACGTGGTGGCGCGCCGCCAGGCCACGGTGTCCTCCAAGGTCACCGGCAAGGTGCTGGAAGTGCTGATCGAGGAAGGCATGTACGTGCACGAGGGCCAGGTGCTGGCGCGTCTGGACGACACCCAGCAGCGTGCCGAACTGGAACTGCGCCGCGCGCAGCTCGGTGCCGCCAGCGCTCAGTTGGGCGAAATCGAGGCACAACTGGTGCAGGCGGATGCCGACCTGCGCCGCCAGCAGGAACTGTTCGACCGTGATCTTGGCAGCGCCGCGGGTCTGGATGCCGTGCGCGCCCAGGCCGAGACGCTCCAGGCGAGGCTCGCCAGCGTGCGCAGCCAGGTGGAGGTGGCCGGGCAATCCATGCTGCTGAGCGCGGTGTCGCTGGAAGACACCATCATCCGCGCGCCGTTTGCCGGCATCGTCATCGCCAAGGCGGCACAACCCGGCGAGATGATCTCCCCGGTATCGGCCGGCGGCGGTTTCACCCGCACCGGCATCGGCACCATCGTCGACATGGATTCACTGGAAGTGGAGGTCGATGTCAACGAGGCCTTCATCGGCCGCGTATCGGCAGACATGCCGGTCACCGCCACACTGAACGCCTATCCCGACTGGAAGATTCCCGGCGCGGTGATCGCCGTCATCCCCGCTGCCGACCGCACCAGGGCCACCGTGCGTGTGCGCGTGGCGCTCGATGTGAGAGACCCGCGTATCGTTCCCGACATGGGCGTGCGGGTGGCATTCCTCGAGAGTCGCGCGCCCGAACCCGCGGACCCCGCCGTCACCGGCGTGCTGGTGCCGGCGACGGCGGTGGTGGATCGCGACGGCCAGGCCGTGGTGTTCGTCGTCGAGGGCAATCGCGTAAGCCGCCGCCAGGTGGGCGCAGGCGAGATCCGCGGCCAGCAGCGCCTGATCACGCGCGGCGTCGAAGCGGGTCAGACGGTGGTGGTACAGCCGCCTGCCGATCTCGCCGATGGCGACAACGTGCAACGACGCGGCGCGACGCGCTCGTGAACCCGCCTCGCAGCTCCGTGCGGCTTGCCTGACATGACACCGATCACAGGAACACGACCATGAACGAAACGCTCGTCGCGATCCGCAACCTCAGCAAATCCTATCGGCGCGGGCGCCAGGAAGTGCCGGTGCTCGAGAACCTCTCGCTGGATATCGCCAGGGGCGACTTCCTCGCCCTGATGGGACCCTCGGGTTCGGGCAAGACCACCCTGCTCAACCTGATCGGCGGGCTCGACCAGCCCAGCGCCGGTGAGATCGAGATCGGCGGCGAGCGCATCGACCGCCTGTCTTCAGGTGCGCTGGCCGCCTGGCGCGCGCGCCACGTCGGCTTCGTGTTCCAGTTCTACAACCTGCTGCCGGTGCTCAGCGCCGAGCGCAACGTGGAACTGCCGCTGCTGCTGACGAAAATGGGCGGCGCCGAACGCCTCAAGCGCGCGCGCACCGCGCTCGAGATTGTCGGCCTCAAGGACCGCGCCAGGCACAAACCGAAGGAGCTTTCCGGCGGCCAGGAGCAGCGCGTGGCGATCGCCCGTGCCATCGTGTCGGACCCATCGCTGCTGGTCTGCGACGAGCCCACCGGCGATCTCGACCGCAGCACCGCCGACGAAATCCTCACCCTGCTGCAGCGGCTCAACCGCGAGTACGGCAAGACCATCATCATGGTCACCCACGACCCCAAGGCCGCCGAGTTCGCCCGCCAGACCCTGCATCTCGACAAGGGCGTACTGGTGGAGAGCGCGGCGCAGGCGGCCTGAATCATGAAGTACCTGCCCCTCGTCCTGGCCAGCCTGCTGCGGCGCAAGACGCGCACGCTGCTGACCGTGCTGTCGATCCTGACTGCATTCCTGCTGTTCGGATTGCTGTCGGCAGTCGACGTGCTGTTCAACTCGGTCAACGAGAGCGACAGCAGCACCACCCGGCTGGTGGTGCAGTCGCGCACCAGCTTCACCCAGTCGCTGCCGCTGCGCATGGCGGCGGAGCTGGAAGCGGTGCCGGGCGTGGTCGACGTCACCTGGCAGCAGTGGTTCGGCGCCCAGTACCAGACGCCCAACAGCGGCATCTTCGGCTTCGCCGTGCCACCCGACCGCTGGAAGCGAATGTATCCGGAATGGGTGCTGCCGGACGCGGAAGCGCAGGCCTTCGTCGATACCCGCACCGGTATCGTGGTCGGCCGCGGCATGGCCGAGCGCTTCGGTTGGTCGCTGGGCGACCGCGTGCCGATTCTCTCCGACATCTTCCCGCAGAGGGACGGCAGCAAGACCTGGGAGTTCGACATCGTCGGCATCTTCGACGGCATCGACGAGGCGTTCCAGCGGCAAACCGCCAACATCCTGTTCATACATTTCGACTACTTCCGCGAGGCCAACCAGTTCGGCAGCAGCTTTGCCGGCATGTACATCATCCGTGTCGCCGACGCCGACCAGCTGGAAACGGTGGCCGCCGCGGTGGACGCGCGCTACCTGAACTCCGACATGGAGACCAAGACGCAGACCGAGCAGGCGTTCCAGCTCTCCTTCGCACGGCAGATCGGCGACATCGGCATGATCGTGCAGGCCATCCTGGCGGCGGTGCTGTTCACCATCCTGCTGCTTACCGCCAACACCATGGCGCAGTCGGTGCGCGAGCGCATCCCGGAACTCGCGGTGCTGAAAACCCTGGGCTTTGGCGACCTCACCGTGCTGATGCTGGTGCTGGCCGAGGCCTTCGCCCTGGTGGCGCTGGGCGCGCTTGCCGGCATGGGCATCGCCAGTCTGGTCGGCCCCGGCCTCACCACCGGCTTCGGCTTTCCTCCGCTGCGCATGGATGCGGTGGTGTGGATGCGCGCGCTGGTGGTGATGGCCGTGATGACGCTCGCCGTCGGCCTGCTGCCGGCGCTCAGGGCACGCCGCCTGTCCATCGTCGACGCACTGGCCGGCCGATGAATGTGCCACCGAAAAGGTCCCCATGATGATCGCCCGCATCCTCGCCATAACCCTGATGAACCTGCGCGGCCTGCCCGCCCGCCTTGCCGCGAGCCTGGTGATCGTGGTCGGCCTTGCCGGCGTGGTCGGTGTGCTGACCGCGTTGCTGGCGATGAATGCCGGACTGGCACATACGCTTGCCTCCACCGGCAGCGCCGATCGCGCCATCGTGTTGCGCGGCGGT
>DAOMOD010000149.1:0-2049 GCA_035444205.1 Lysobacteraceae bacterium | reverse complement strand
TCCTGATCGCGCAATCATCCTTCGGGGCGGCTCCAACGCCGAACTGAACAGCGGCCTGGATCGCGATTCCGCCACCCTGGTCACCGAGCTGCCCGGCGTGCGCCGCGGCGCCGATGGCAACCCGCTGGCATCGCGCGAGCTGATCCTGATCGCCGAACTGCCGCTGAAGCGCTCCGGCACCGCCGGCAACGTCACCCTGCGCGGCGTCGAGCCCGCCGCCTTCGAGCTCAGGCCCGACCTCAGCATCGTCGCCGGTCGCCGTTTCGAGCCGGGCCGCAACGAGATGATGGTGGGCGCCGGCGTGCCAGGCCAGTTCGAGGGCGCGGCGCTCGGCCAGGTGGTACGCATCCGCGGCGCCGACTGGACCATCGTCGGCGTGTTCGAATCGGGCAATGCGCACGACAGCGAACTGTGGATGGATGCCGCCACGGCGCAGAGCGCATTCAATCGGCCCGGCTACTCCAGCGTGCTGCTGGCGCTCGAATCACCGGAAGCGCTCGGAGCCTTCCAGGCCGCCATCGCCGCCGACCCGCGCCTGCGCGTCGACGCCGAATCGCAGCTTGCGTACTACCAGCGCCAGACCGCCACCTCCACCGGCATGATCCGCGCCCTCGCCACCCTGGTGACGATCGTCATGGCGCTCGGCGCCATCTTCGCCGCACTCAACACCATGTACGGTTCGGTGGCGGCGCGCACCACCGAGATCGCCACCCTGCGCGCCATCGGCTTCGGCCCCGTGCCCGTGGTCGCCTCGGTGCTGGTCGAGAGCATGCTTCTGGCCCTGGCCGGCGGCATGCTGGGCGCCATCGGCGCCTGGCTGATCTTCAACAACGTCGCCGTCACCACGTTGGGCGCCAACTTCACCCAGGTGGTGTTCAATTTCAAGGTGGACGCAAGCCTGCTCGCCACCGGCCTGATCCTGGCGCTCGCCATCGGCTTCGTCGGCGGCCTGCTACCGGCCGTGCGCGCGGCGCGGCTGCCGGTGACGGAGGCGCTGCGGGCGGGGTGAGGATAATCGGAACCAAGTTGCTTGGTGACAGTGCTTTGAGGCAAGCGCCCTTCGAGACGCCGCTTCGCGGCTCCTCAGGGCGAACGGGGTTTATGCAAACCGTTCGTGGTGAGGAGGCATCGAGCGGTGCGGAGCACCGTCGAGAGGCCGTCTCGAACCACCCTCGCAACGCAGACCCTTCGAGACGGCGTTGCGCGCCTCTTCAGGGCGAACGGGGTTTGTACGTGGTGAGGAGGCATCGAGCGGTGCGGAGCGCCGTCGAGAGGCCGTCTCGAACCACCCTCGCAACGCAGGCCCTTCGAGACGCCGCTTCGCGGCTCCTCAGAGCCTGTACTGGACTCGATCCGGGAGCGACCGGTGTTCTGGGTTTGATTGCAGTGTGGCGCAGTGGTTTGATGCGACGTCGAATCGGTTCACCGGGCCGACGGCGCCACTTCCGGCGCCGGGTGGAAGGAAACGGCGTGCGTGCGCAGCGTTTGCTTGCCCTCGCGCGCGTCTGCAAGCGCGGCGAAGCCTTCGGCCAGTTCCGAGAACACATCGCGCTTCGACGCGTCGCCTTTCGATCCGGTGACCTGTTTCTTCATGATCTTCTCGTTTCAAGCGCCGTCTTGAAGGTCTTGCATTGGGCCAGCGTCAAGCCGCTCGTGTTGTCCTTGTCGTACAGCAATGGCGCCAAACGGAGACAGACACCTGCTTCCCCGGTAGCCTGGATGCAGCGCAGCGGAATCCGGGGAGCGCGTCCCGCACTCGCTACGTCCATCCCGGATTCCGCCGCTACGCGGCTCCATCCAGACTACATCGCAGCGCCACGCTCAATCCACCTCGCCAGACAACTCCTGACTCACACTTCGAAACTGCTCCAGCGCCGCTTCCAGATTCTCGACGATCTCGGCGGCAAGCACGTCCGGTTCGGGCAGGCTGTCGATGTCCTCCAGGCTGTCGTCCTTCAGCCAGAAGATGTCGAGGTTGAATGTGTCGCGGCGGGGTAACCGGTAACCCCGCGGCGTCCTTCCCTGCATCGCAGTGCTGAGGACAATAGG
>DAOMOD010000148.1:10201-10528 GCA_035444205.1 Lysobacteraceae bacterium | reverse complement strand
CTCTCTTTTGGTTACTTTTCTCTGGACGAGCAGAGAAAAGTGACCCGGCCGCCGGGAGGCGGACGGAACCCCGTCAGGGACGACACAAGCAACCCGCGCCGCAGGCGCTCCGAACAGGAACCGGGAAGCACCGACACACAAAGGTCGCAGCTTTCGCAGCTCCTACAGAAGAGCATGAGCAAAGAGAAGTGGCTCGGCCTCCAAGAGGCGGACGGAAACCCTGTCAGGGACGACACAACAACCCGCGCCGCAGGCGCTCCAAACGGCTACCCCGGCGCCGCCAATCCGCGCCGCCGCAACTCCAGCACGATCGGCGTGATCTGCGTG
>DAOMOD010000148.1:0-10168 GCA_035444205.1 Lysobacteraceae bacterium | reverse complement strand
AGGTCCTCGCGCTTCGACAGGCTTTCCAAAAGGCGCAGGGCGTCCTCGGCCTGGCCGCCGAGGAAGGCGGCTTCGGCGTGCGCCTCGCCGGCGCGGATTTCGTCGCCGGCCAATTCGCTGGCGCGGGCAAAGGCGACATACAGGGCCGGACTGCTCTCCGGTGCCAGAAGCGGCCTCAGCAGTTCCTGGGCGCGGCGGCCGGCCTCGGCGCCGCCCTGGTGCACCAGGGCACGTGCGTGCGCCAGGGTGATGGCCCGGTGGCCGGGGAAATCGGCGCCGAGTTCGACGAACAGGTGGTCTGCACCCTGGTGATCGCCCAGCATGAGCCGCGCGTCGGCATCGGCCAGGCGGTACAGCACGTTGTCGGCATCGTCGGCCAGCAGCCTGGCGATCAGCGGGCGCGCCTCGGCGGCGCGGTTGGCGGCGATCAGGGCCAGTGCCTCGCCATACTGGGCCGGCCGCCGGTCCTCGATCTCGCTGCGCGCCAGCTCGCGGTAATAACGCAGGGCATCCTGTGGAAAGTCGACGGTCAGCACGCGTATGCGCTCGCGCATCAGGCGGAAGCGCAGGCCCTTCTCGGCCTCGGGCAGCCAGGCGCTGATCTCGGGCGCGCTGCGGATGCCGAAAGTGGCCGGCAGCCGCGGGTGCAGCGGTTGTGCTGTCGGGGCCACGTAGAAGGCACCTTCCAGGTTCTCGGCGCGGCTGCGCGCTTCGGCGATGCGCGTGGTGGTGACCGGGTGGGTGCGCAGGTACTCCGGAACGACGTCGCCGGGGCCGCGGTAGGCCCTCGCCATGCGGCCGAAAATGGTGGCCACCGCAGCCGGGTCATAGCCGGCGCGGGCCAGCGTCTGGATTCCGATACGATCCGCCTCGTACTCGTTCTGGCGCGTGAAATTGATGTTCTGCTGCTGCATCAGGCCCATGCCGGTGGCGATGGTGGCGGGGACCGCGTCGCCGCTGGTCTTCGAAGCCGCGATCATGGTGCCGATCATGGCGAGCATGAGCGGGATCGAGACCTTCTGCATGCTCTCGAATCGACGCGCGACGTGGCGCTGGGTGACGTGCGCAACCTCGTGTCCCAGCACCGCGGCGACTTCGTCCTCGCTTTCCGCGGCCAGGAACAGGCCGGCATGCACGCCAACCAGCCCGCCGGGGGTGGCGAAGGCGTTGATGCTGCGCTCGCGCACCAGGTAAAAGGCGAAGGTGTCGCCGGGTCGTTCGCTGTGGGCGACCAGGCGGAAACCAAGAGAGTCCAGGTACTCGTCGATCAGCGGGTCGTCGAGCAGCCAGCCCATGCGGCGCATTTCGCGAACGATCTGCAGGACCAGTTCGCGTTCCTCGCCGGGCGAGATCACGTTCGCCGCCGAACTGCCCATGTCGGGCAGTTCGATGCGGCTCACCTGCGCGGCGGCCGGCAGGCACAGCGCCCAGCTCAGCAGGACGAAAAGGATACGGGAGTTCAAGGGCGCGCTCATGGGGAAACCGGTGCCAGTTTCGACGCGGGAGACTAGCGCAAGTTCCGGCAACCGCCGGTGAATGGGCTTGCGCCGCCTGCCACGGCCCCCCATTGTGACAGGCCATGGGTACCCATGAGCAATTCGTCGAGTTCCGGGGCAGCAGCATCGCGTTGGATCGCCACGGCTACCTGACTCATGCCGACGACTGGAGCGAGGATCTGGCCGAGCACCTGGCCGGTCTCGATGGCGTGCGGCTGGGTCCGGACCACTGGCGCGTGCTGCGCCATCTGCGCGATCATCACGCCCGCCACGGTGAGCCGCCGCGCATGCGCGCGCTGGTGTCCGCCATGGCACCCCATTTCGGCGACAGCGGGAGCCGCACGCTGTACCGCCTGTTTCCGCAGGGGCCGATCAGGCAGGCCTGCCGTTACGCTGGCCTGCCACGTCCCGACCGCTGCATCTGATCCCGGAGTCGAACCACGGCATGACCAAGGTCGAAATCTATACCAGCGCTGCCTGCGGCTATTGCGGTGCCGCCAAGCGCTTTTTCGGGGAGCGAGGTCTGCACCCGGTCGAGTACCGTATCGATCTTGATGCCGCGCGTCTGGCGGAGATGCTGGAACGCAGCGGCAGGCGACGCTCGGTGCCGCAGATATTCATCAACGACACCCACGTGGGCGGCTTCGACGATCTGGTCCGCCTGGACCGCGAAGGTGGGCTGCAACCGTTGCTGGAGGGTGCACCATGAGCGACCGCGTGACCGAGTTCAGCGCTTTCCGCAAGCGCCTTAACGAGCGCATTCTGGAGCACGACAACCAGGTGGTCAGGCGCTTCTTCGCCCTCGATTCGCAGACCTATCGGGACGGCGCCCTGCCGGTCAAGAGCAAGGAAATGCTTGGCCTGGTCGCCTCGCTGGTGCTGCGCTGCGACGACTGCATCGCCTACCACATCGCCCAGTGCCACCAGGCCGGAGTGAGCCGCGACGAGTTCTTCGAGGTGTTCAGCGTGGGCCTGGTGGTGGGCGGCTCCATCGTCATTCCGCACCTGCGTCGGGCGGTGGATTTCCTCGACCGGCTGGAGGAAGGCGCAACGGACCTGGAGGGCGATTAGGGGCGCCTGCCCGTTCAGTGGCGACGCAGCAACCGCACTGCGTTGCCGCCGCTGTCCTGCCCGCCGAGGGCGTTCAGGGCATTGTTGTCCAGCTCGGCCACGGGCAGTCCCGACTCCAGCAGGTACAGGGTGCAGCGCTGCGGCAGCGTGTCCTGCACCTGCGCATCGTCTCTGCAGGCCAGCTCGTAGCGACCGCTGGCGTCCACCAGCAGGTAGCCGTCGAGTGCGCTGAATGCGCGGTCGAAGCGCAACCGGTCCGGCAGGCCGGTGGCGCCGTCCTCCACCGACCATTCGCCAAGCCATGCTCGCGCATCGGCCGAATGCCCGAACAGGAAACGGGTCAGCGGCAGGACCTGCATGCGAACGCCATCGTCCTGCCCGTCCATCAGCCACAGCTCGGCGCGGCTGGGCGAATGGAATGCAAGTTCGATGGCGGCGACGCGCGTCGCCGCACCCGGCGCGCGGTAGGCCCCGAACGGAGGCTGGCCTCCGGAAAAGCGCAACAGGTCGCCGCGGAAGATGCGGCCGTCCAGACGACCGGCCGCCATCAGCCAGTCGGCATGGCCGTTGTCGTCATAGGTGGCGAAGAACAGGCTGAGCGCCCCGTTCTGGATCTCAACGAACAGACCGGTGCCCGGGCCGATGGCGTCGTCGTCGACGTTGCGCTCGGGCCACCACTGGCCGCTCTCCGGAGTCCACGCGACGCCTTCGCCAAGGTCGATGAAGCTCATGCCGAGGCTGCGCTCGGGATGGGCGGCGTCGACCAGGAACACCCTGTGCAGGCCGTCGCCGTCGATGCCGCCGTCGACCAGGTCGTTGATGTCGATGCGCAACGCATCGCGCATGTCGCCGGCGATGCAGTCGGTTCGCGGCGCGGTATCGAGTCGCAGCAGGAGGTCGCGACCGGCGCCTTCGAGAGCGCCGGGCAGGGGCAGGTTGCAAGGCTCGATGCCGTCGCCGCCAAGTGCAAGGACGCCTGCGCCGGAAACCGGCTGTTCCAGCCGCAGGACTTGCGCGGAGGCTGCGGACACCATGATCAGGGTGCAGCCCAGCAGACTGGCGATGAGTGACTTCATGGGGCGGATGGTAGCGCCTTGGGGCTGGTTTTCCCAAATGCCGGATCGAGCCGACCGTATAATGTCCGGCTCCCCTTGCAGTTGAATGCAGCGCGCGCCATGCCGTGGAGGCGGCCTCGACGTCCTCCTGAGCCAGCCGTCCGGCTGCGCGTACCACCCGAACTGGAGCCCCTTGCCCATGAGTCAGACCATTGCAGTGATCCGCGGAGACGGAATCGGACCCGAGATCACCGACGCCACCTTGCGTATCCTCGACGCCGCCGGAGCTGGCCTTCAGTACGAGTTCGTGGAGGCCGGCATCGCAGCCCAGGACACGCACGGGGAGCTGCTGCCAGTGTCCACGCTGGAGGCGATCGGCCGTCACCGCGTGGCGCTCAAGGGGCCGCTGACGACGCCGGTAGGCGGCGGCTTCACCTCGTTGAACGTGGAGCTGCGCAAGCGCTTCGACCTCTATGCCAACGTGCGCCCTGCGCGTTCCTTCCCCAACACCCGGGCGCGCTACGAAGACGTCGATCTGATCACGGTGCGCGAGAACACCGAGGGCGCCTACGGTGCCGAGGGTCAGGTGCTGTCGGCCGACGGCGAACAGGCGCAGTCGCTGATCGTCACCACCCGCCGCGGCTGCGAGCGCATCGTGCGCTACGCCTTCGACCTCGCCCGGCGCGCCGGGCGCAAGCGCATCACAAGGCCAACATCCTGAAGACCACCTCGGGTCTGTTCCTGCGCGTGGCACGGGATGTGGCGCAGGAGTTTCCCGAGATCGAATGCCGCGAGATGATCGTCGACAACGCCTGCATGCAACTGGTCATGGACCCTGAGCAGTTCGACGTGATCGTCACCACCAACCTGTTCGGCGACATCCTCTCCGACCTGTGCGCGGGGCTGGTGGGCGGACTCGGCCTTGCGCCCGGCGCCAACATCGGTACCGAGGCGGCGATCTTCGAGGCGGTGCACGGTTCGGCGCCGGACATCGCCGGCAAGGGTGTGGCCAATCCCTGCGCCCTGCTGCTGGCGGCGGCCATGATGCTGGAGCACATCGGCAAGGCCGAGGAAGCGACGCGCGTGCGTCAGGCCGTTTTCGACACCCTGGCAGCGCGCGATCGCACCACGCCGGACCTGGGCGGCAGCGGCACCACCTCGACTTTCGCCGACGCCATCGTCAGTCGCCTGCAATGAGCCCGGCACGGGCGCGCCTCGCCATCCATGGCGGGGCTGGCGTCATCGATCCCCGGCACTTTCCCGAGGCGCGCCGGCAGGCCGTGCGCGATGCGCTGAGGCGCATCGTGGATGACGCCTGGATGCTGCTGCGCGCCGGGAGATCCGCGCTGGATACGGTCGAGCATGCGGTGGCGCTGCTGGAGGACTGCGAGTACTTCAATGCCGGACGCGGCGCGGTGCTGAATGCGGCGGGCGCGGTGGAACTGGATGCCGCCTTGATGGACGGCCGCGACCGCCGTGCCGGTGGCGTGGCCGCCGTGGCCGGCCTGCGCAACCCGATCCGCGCCGCGCGGGCGGTGATGGAACAGACGCAGCACGTGCTGCTGGGCGGCGAAGGCGCGCGCCGCTTCGCGCTGGACCGTGGCCTGGAAGCGGCCGACGACGCCTGGCTGGTGGTCGCCGAACGCCGCGCCCAGCTCGAACGCGCGCGTGCCCAGGGCCGCATCAGCCTGGATCACGACGAGGACTATCGGCCGTCCCCGGGCGAGCGCATGGGCACGGTCGGTGCGGTGGCGCTGGATGCCGACGGTCACCTGGCCGCTGCCACCTCCACAGGTGGATTGACCAACAAGCTTCCCGGGCGCATTGGTGACAGTCCGCTGATCGGTGCCGGCACCTTTGCCGACGACGCAACCTGTGCCGTATCCACCACCGGCACCGGCGAGGCCTTCATGCGCGGGGTCAGCGCTTTCGATCTGCATGCGCGGCTGCGTTATCTGGGTGAATCACTCGATATCGCCGCACAGGCCGTGCTGGACGAGGCGCGCCGCTTCGGCGGCAGCGGTGGCCTGATCGCCATCGACCGCCATGGCCACATCGCGCTGCCGTTCGACACCCCCGGCATGTATCGCGCCTGGATCGCCGCCGACGGCACGGCGCGGGTCGCCATCTATCGGGACTAGGGTCCCTGGCGCCGCAGATGAGCGCAGCAAGCTACGCTCTACAACAGCAGGCAACGCCTGGCCTTTCGTAGTGCCGAGCCTGCTCGGCACCATCCCCTTCGGGCATCCGGCGACGCCGATCAGCGGAGCAAGCATGCCCTGAGCCCGTCGAAGGGCTCCGCTCTACGAAACGGCCAAGGCTTTACCCGCCCCGAAA
Organism: Lysobacteraceae bacterium; assembly: GCA_035444205.1. GTDB lineage: Bacteria > Pseudomonadota > Gammaproteobacteria > Xanthomonadales > BPKI01 > DAOMOD01. The sequence goes on along the minus strand of DAOMOD010000148.1, from coordinate 4,209 downwards.
GCGGCGCGCATTGCGCGCGCCGCCGGTACCGACTTACGCGGAACGCTGGTCGCGGATCTCGCAAAGGACCTTGTAGACGTTGAAGCCGAGGATCACCAGTTCGCACCAGATACGCACGGCGATCGGACCGAGCACCAGGTACAACAGCCCGAAGATGAATGCTCCGATGCCGCCGCCCATCAGGCTCATCGCCATCATCACAAGTGCTCCCAGGACGACCAGCACGATCAGGATGTAGTAGATGACCTGGATGATGGCCGGTGTCACCATCTTGTCGAACGAAAAGAAGTCGCCAAAGCTGAAGTTCATTCCTGTTTCCTCCCCGTAGTGGTGATTTCGAAGGACCCGGATCCGGGCCATCGACATGCGCCGGATGCGTCGGAACCGGCCGGTGGGTTATAGGCGATTTCGATGCAGGTGACCAGCAGGCGGATGGCGATGGCAAGGATGGACGGCGCGAAATCCGTGAGAATCGGAAGCCCTCGACGCGGCCTTGTCCGGGTCGGGAGAGGTTCGGGACTTTCGGTACTTGACACCTTCCGGGAGCGGGCGAGACATTGCGCGGGCGGGGATCGTCCCGTCCACGTTCGGGAGTCTCGACATGTCCGAAGAACTTCAATCCACGCCCGCGGGCGACACGCCATCGGCGGAAGAACGCCAATGGGCTCTGTTCGCGCACCTTTCCGCGCTGAGCGGGTTCCTCATCCCGTTCGGCAGCATCATCGGCCCGCTGATCATCTGGCAGGTCAAGAAGAACGAGATGCCGTTCGTGGACGATCAGGGCAAGGAGGCGCTCAACTTCCAGATCACCGTATTCATCGCGGTACTGGCATGCATTCCGCTGATGCTGGTGCTGATCGGTTTCCTTCTTGTCGCTCTTGTGGCCCTGGCCGCCCTGGTATTCACCGTCATCGGCGGCATCAACGCCAGCAATGGCGAACGCTATCGGTATCCGGTCACGCTGCGCCTGATCAAGTAGCGCCGCGCGGCGTGCCCGGCGGCCACCATGTTGCCGCCGGAGCAAAGTGGCGAGAAGCGCCGGCCGGTCAGTGCGTACGGCCGGCCGCGACGTGGGCGAGATCGGCCAGCGCCGAGTCGCCCCAGCCGAAGCCGTCGAGCGCGGAACGCATGCGTTCCGCCTCGGCCTGGAGGCGCAGCCTCGCTTCCTGAGTACCGAGGACACTGGGGTAGGTGGGCTTCTGACTGCGAGCATCCTTGCCCGCGGTCTTGCCCAGTCCGGCCGCCGTGCCCTCGACGTCGAGGAGATCGTCGCGGATCTGGAAGGCAAGTCCCAGCGCGTCCGCGAAGCGGTCCAGCGCCTCGGCCTCGGCGGCGCCGGCCGCGGCCACGATCGCCCCAAGGCGCACCGCGGCGCGGATCAGGGCGCCAGTCTTCATGCGGTGCATGGTTTCGAGTTCGCCAGGGTCGAGGCGCCGCCCGGTGGCGGCGATGTCGATGGCCTGCCCGCCCGCCATGCCGCGTGTGCCGCTGGAAAGGGCAAGCGTGTGCAGCAATTGCAGGCGCACTGCGTCCGCGTGGCCGCTTTCGAGGAGTACTTCGAATGCCAGGCATTGCAGGGCGTCGCCAGCGAGGATGGCGGTGGCCTCGTCGAAGGCCTTGTGGCAGGTGGGGCGGCCGCGACGCAGGTCGTCGTCGTCCATGGCCGGTAGATCGTCATGGATCAGCGAGTAGGCATGTATCAGCTCGACCGCGGCGGCGGGACGGTCCAGCGCCTCCAGCGGTGCGCCCAGCAGTGTGCCTGTCGCATACACCAGGAGCGGGCGCATGCGCTTGCCGTTGCCGAGCACGGCATAGCGCATGGCCTGGTGGAGTCTCTGCGGTGGCGATTCCGGAGCCGGCAGCAGACTTTCCAGGACGGTCTCGCTGCGCTCGGCCAAGGCGCGCAGGGCGGCGGGAAACTCAGCTTTCAAAGGGCTCGGCGCTGTCCGGACGCTCGGGATCGAGCAGCAGACTGACGCGCTGTTCGGCTTCGCTCAAGGCACCCTGGCACTGGCGGAACAGTACGATGCCGCGTTCGAAGGCCTTCAGCGAATCGTCCAGGCTCATCTCGCCCTGCTCCATGCTGGCGACCAGCTTCTCCAGTTCGTCCAGCGACTTCTCGAAGGCGGCGACCGGGGAGGGTTCGGGCTTCTTGTTGGGCATGGCGTGGACGGTAGCCGAGGTCGGGCGCAGCAGCAAGGGGGGCGCCCGGGTGCTCGGCGCGCCGGCATGTCGCGGACGTCGTAGGAGCGCACCTTGTGCGCGACCGTCCCCTCGCATTGATGCTGCGCTCAGGTCGCCCACGAGGTGGGCTCCTACAGGGCGCGGAGCTATTGTAGGAGCCCACCTCGTGGGCGACATGGGCATGATGTCGGAGAGTGCAGGGACTGTCGCATCGGCAGCCTCCACCGATCAGCGAGTCACCTCGCCGCTGCCCATATCGCGTTTCTGGCGCTTGTCTGCCGGAAGGTCGCCCTCCACCAGGAACCAGACGTTCTCGGCGATGTTGGTGGCATGGTCGCCGATGCGCTCCAGGTTCTTGGCCATGAACAGGAGGTGGGCGCAGGAGGTGATGTGGCGCGGGTCCTCCATCATGTAGGTGACCAGCTCGCGGAACAGGCCGGTGTGCAGGGCGTCCAGGTCGGCGTCGCGGTCGCGCACCGCCATGGCACGCCGGGCATCGCGTTCGAGATAGGCGGCGAGGACGTCGCGCAACATCTGCACGGCAGTTTCGGCGAGCGCCTGCAGGCCGCCGGTGTGCGGCAGCGCGGGAGCCTCGTTGAGGACGATCGAGCGCTTGGCCACGTTGGCGGCGTAATCGCCGACGCGCTCGATGGCGGCTGCGATGCGCAAGGCCGCGAGAATGCCGCGCAGGTCGCCGGCCATGGGCTGGCGCAGGGCGAGCAGGCGGATCACGTCGTGGCTGGCTTCCAGCTCCAGCGCGTCGATATGCTCGTCGGCGGCGATGACCGCCCGCGCCGCTGCGCTGTCGCGCGCCAGCATCGCGGCCATCGCAGCACGGAGCTGCTCGATGGCCAGTTCGCCCATGCGGACGATCTCGCCGGCCAGGCGCTTCAGTTCCTCGTCGTAACTCGTATTGATGTGCTCGTGCTGGCTGCTCATGGCTGGATCCTCTTGCTGTCAGCCGAAACGGCCGGTGATGTAGTCCTCGGTCTGCTCCCTGCGCGGCTTGGTGAACATGTCCGCGGTATCGCCGTACTCGATCAGGCGGCCCAGGTACATGAAGGCGGTATTGTCCGAAACGCGGGCGGCCTGCTGCATGTTGTGGGTGACGATGACGATCGTATAGTGCTGCTTGAGCTGATTGATCAGCTCCTCGATGCGGGCGGTGGCGATCGGATCGAGCGCCGAGCAGGGCTCGTCCATCAGCAGCACTTCGGGGTCGGCGGCGATCGCGCGTGCGATGCACAGGCGCTGCTGCTGGCCACCGGACAGGCCAAGTGCGCTGTCGCGGATGCGGTCCTTGACCTCGTCCCACAGTGCCGCGCTGCGCAGTGCGCGCTCGCAGGTCTCCTCCAGCACCGCGCGGTTGCGCACGCCGTCGACCCGCAGCGGGTAGACCACGTTGTCGAAGATCGACATGGCGAACGGGTTCGGCTTCTGGAACACCATGCCCATGCGCTTGCGCAGGGCGATGACGTCGACGCCGCGGCTGTAGATGTCCTCGCCGCCGACATGCACGCTGCCACTGATGCGCAAATCGTCGATCAGGTCGTTCATGCGGTTCAGCGAGCGCAGAAGGGTCGACTTGCCGCAGCCGGATGGGCCGATCATGGCTGTGACCATGCGCTGTTGGACTTCAAGGTTGATATCGAAAAGCGCCTGTGTCTGGCCGTACCAGAGGTTGAAGCCGCGAATGGCGAGCGAAGCGCCATCGGGCGAAGTCTTGGCGTGGTAAGCCGACGCTTCAGCAGTTGCGGGCGACTTCATTGCGGACTGCATGGTCAATTTGGGGCCTCAGTGCGTGCATTCGGATCAGTGCGGCGTGTGCGGCAGACCATGCTCAGAAGTGACCGCCGGTGGCGAATTGGCGCTTGAGCCGGTTGCGAATGGCAATGGCGGTGGAGTTCATCAACACGATCAGCGACAGCAACAGCAGGGTGGTGACGAACACCATGGGCTTGCCGGCCTCGGAATTGCGCGACTGGAAGCCGACGTCGAAGATGTGGAAGCCGAGGTGCATGAAGC
>DAOMOD010000147.1:0-10594 GCA_035444205.1 Lysobacteraceae bacterium | reverse complement strand
ACCGCCGATTTCGTGGTTTCGGGCGATCCGTCCGACAGCCACGATGCCAACCCCGGCAACGGCGTCTGCGCCGACAGCCAGGGCCGCTGTTCCCTGCGCGCCGCGGTGCAGGAGGCCAACGCACTGGGCGGGCCGCGTCGTATCGCGCTGTCGCCGCGCACCTATCGTCTCGATCAGGGTGAGATCGAGATCACCGGCGACATCGAGATCATCGGCGTGGGCGTGGGCCTCAGCGAGATCGTGAGCGATGGCGCGTTCCGCATCTTCGACGTCGCCCCCGGCTCCAGCCTGACGCTACGCGATCTCAGCCTGAGTGGCACCGAGCGGGTCCCGGACGGCGGCGGTCTGGTGTACAACCAGAGCACCCTGATCGTCGAGGACGCCATGCTGCAGAACGGCCATGCTTCCAGTGGCGGCGCGCTGTTCAATGCTGCCGGTGCCACGCTGGAGCTGCGCCGCGTCGCGCTGGTCGGCAACCGCGCCAGTGGCGCCGGGTTCGGTGGCGCCATCACCAACCAGGGTAGCGCTGCGCTGGAGAACGTTCTGCTGACCGACAACCGCGCCAATGCCGGCGGCGCCGTCTACACCGCACCGCTTGGCGCCACGGTCTCGCTGACGCTCGACCACTGCACTGTGGTTGGCAACCGGACCAGCTCGGTGGGCCCGGGGCTGTTCAACTCGGCATTCACCTCGGCGCCGATCGCCACCCTCCGCAACACCATCCTTGCCGACAACCTGGCCACGCAGGAACCCACGGAGTGCTGGAGCCAACTGCTGTCCGCGGGCGGCAACATCGTCAACGACGATCTCGACCTGTGCGGCTTCGCTGTCCAGCCGGGCGATCAGCTTGGAGTCGCGCCGGGTCTGGAGGCCTATCTGTCCACCGGCGACCGAATGCCGACCGTGCTGCCGACGCCTTCCAGCGCGGCAATCGGTGCCGCCATCGGCGACTGCCCGGACACCGACCTGCGCGGTCTGGTGCGCGACCCGGCGAGCTGCGACGTGGGTGCCTACCGTGCAGCGCTGGGCACGACCATCTTTCTCGACGGGTTCGAGTAGCACCTGATGGCGGACCCTGAGGATGGCGCAGGCACCGCCATCCGGGCTAGCCCGCATTCCTCACGACCGTCCGTGGCGAGGGCGCCGAGACGCCGTTTGGCTGCCAGCGCAGCAACGTGGATCCGTCAGCGTCTGCGGCCGTCCAACGCTTCGATGTCGCCCTGCGCTTCCTCGATGCCAGCATCCAGAGCCTTCATGAACCACTCTCGCGCGCGGCGGGGATTGCGCTCGCCGCCCCGACCCGTGCGGAACATTCGCCCCAGTCCCAGCATGGCTTCGCCGTCGCCCTGATTGGCTGCACGCAGGTACCATCGACGCGCCTCGCGCGGGTCGTCCTTCTCAATCAGTGATGCCAGCACTCGCTGCGCGCTGGCCTCGCCCTGTTCCGCCATCGGCTCCACGATCCTGCGCGCGTGACGTCGTGCGGATCGCTTGGGATTGTCCTCGGCCAGGCGCTCCGCAAACCAGACTGCGGCCGCCGCATGGCCGTGGATGGCTGCCTCGGTGGCCCATTGCGCCGCCTGGGTCGAAGTCTCCTCGTCGCCTTCGTCGGTGATTGCATCGAAGTGTCGCTGCGCGACCAGCCACAGCGCCTCTGCATGTCCCGACGCCGCGGCGCGTTCGACCATCGACTGGATTCCAGGATCATCGTCGGAGGCAAGACCTTCGGCTATGCGCAAGCGCGAGAGTTCCCAGAGCGATTCGGGCAGATGCGAGGCTGCTGCGGCTTCCAGCAAACCCAGCGCATCCTCGCGTTGGCCTTCCTCGACCAGGCGCATGCCCAACTCGTGCTGGGCGACGGGATGACCCAACGCCGCCGCCCGCTCCAGCCGTGCGCGACGTTGGTCGCGGAGGTGCGCATGGGAATCGGCGAACCGTTCGACCTCGGCGAGTCGGAACAGTGCCATCAACGCATCCACGTCATCCGCTGCCGCCGCAGTCACGATGTCGGCGATGGCCTGGTCGGAGTCGCCACGGTTGCGGCCGTGTCGCATCACGACGCGACTGAGATGGAGGTGACCGGGACCGTCGCCCAGCGCCGAGATGGCGCGCGCGCGAAGGGCCTGCTCGGCCTCGGCGTCCGCCGTCACGCGTTGTCCGACACGGTGCGCTACCGCCAGAAGTGCCAGCGCCTCGCCCCACCCTGCCTCGGCGAGTCCGAGCAGCAGGTCGAAGCCCTGATCCTGGGCCTTGCGCAGAGGATTGCGGAACAGCATGTCTTCGGCCACCCGCAGGATGACGGTCGGTTCTCCGCTGTCCACCGCACGTTTCCACAGCGCATCCGCCTTGCGCTGGTCGTTCCGTTCGCGTTGCGAGGCATGGGCGAGCGCCGCGCCGACACCGATCTCGCCCAGTCTGTCGATGACGGTATTGACGAACGCACGGCGATAACTCGGCCGACCGACGAAATCATCGCGACGGTTGAGCAGCATCGGCAGGTGTGCCGGGTCGAAATACATGACCGACTGTGAATCGAATTCGTCGCGCACGACGAGGCCGATGCGCAACCCGGTGGACGAATGCACGGTCCACAGCCACATGCCCATCGGCCGCAATTCACCGAGCGCGGCGATCGCGTACACGTCGTGCAGCGTCACCACCCGGATCGGCCTGTACAGGCTGCTGCCATCGCCCTGTTCCCGGTAGCGGGTCAGCACCTCTCCGATCAGGCGCTCGCGCAGGCCACCATCCACGTCGCGCTCAAGACTTTCGGCACAACTCAGTGCGGCGTACTGGTAGGCCAACGACCACAGCAGCCGCGAACGTGCCGCCTCGATCTGTGTCCAACGCTCGGCGCAAAGCCCGGCGACCACGGCACCTTCGACCCAGAGTCCGTCGAGCAGCGGAAACAGTTCGGCCAGGGCTTCCAGGCTCTCCACTTCGAGGAACCGCTGCCAGAGTTCGCCGAAATCCACTGCGTCGGGCTCGATATGGGCGCGCTCGGCAGCCGCACGATACTGGTCGAGCGCGTTACCGGCCTCGACCGGCTCCGCGTTGACGGACATCAGGCTCAGCAACATGGGAAAGGCGGACAAGGATCGCAGCATGACTTCCTCGACGATTGCGGTGTGCAGCCGGCTTCTCAATCGCCGGAGCGGATCAGATTCCTCAGGCGGTCCTGGCGGGTTGTGGCGGATGGCGTCGGATCGTGCACGACAAGCCGAAAGGACAGTGCCTCCCGCATCGAACGCAGCCCCTGATGATGACGAGGCCAGTCTTCGGCATCGACCACGGTGACGCGATTGTGATACCGGTGCTCGATCTCCAGGTCCTCGACTCCGCTGCGCACGCCCATGCGATAGCTCATCGTGGCGCCGACGTGCTCCAAGGTCTTCGGAACATGCCGCCAACGCCAGCCCTTGGGTAGAACGACCGCGGTGCGGTGCACCAGCTCCGCCGGAATGCCGAGCAGTTGCGGTGCTTCCCGATCAGTGCGCCCGAGCTGCGGCACCGTGTGGATCAGGCCCGAAGCGATCAGATCGACGTGGCGCAACTGGCCCAAAGGGGCGCTCCAGAATTCCGGCAGCCGGTAGCGTTCGACGAACACGATCCGGTTCTCGGTCAGGTCGTCTTCGACCTCGATGCCGGACAGGGAGACGACACCGCCATGCAGGCGGCTGTAGTAGTCGACGAAGGATTCCGCGACCTGATCCATGCTCGAACCGGCAAACTGGCGCCGGTAGAACTCGGCCCAATGGCGGATGGCCGTGGTGTGGACGGTCAGCAGCATTTCGCCCGCGTTTTCGCCAGGCTCGTAGCGCTCGTCGACATGCAGACCGGAAAGCGCCGACTGAGGCAGCTCCACACGTACCGGTTCGACCTGTCCAGGTCGCAACGGCAACGCGGCTTCGAAATCCACGAAGCCGATCCGCTCCAGGTTCCCGCGCTGGTAGTTCAGGGTCGGATCCAGCCAGATCTGGCGACCCTGCCATTCCAGAAGCACAATCACGTGGTCGAAGGCATGGCTGCCGGGAAGGCCATCCAGCACACCCCGACGTCGTGTCGTCGAGACGAGGGCGGGCCAGGCCTCGAAGCCCTGCGCACGCAGCAGTGTGATGAGCAGTGTGGTCTTGTCCTTGCAGTCGCCGAAGCGCCGCTTCAAGACTTCGGTCGCGGGACTTGGCCGATGCGTACTCTCTCCCAGCAGTACCGCAAAGTAGCGCACCTCGTCCTGGACGAACCGCAGCATCGCAACGATCCGCGCTTCGTCGTCGCCCGCGCCCTCGGTGATCTGCCGGGCAAGGTCGCCGATTTCCCCGTCGGGTTCGGAGGGAGCCTGATAGAGCTGCAATCCCCACGCCACCACCGAAGCCCAATCGTCCGCCAGCCCCACCTCGAGTACCGGGCCTGGCTCGTACCAGCCGGGGGTATCGTCGGGAACGCGTACCGGCCGCGATCCGTCCTTGCGCCAGTCGATCTCGGTCGCGCCGTCGGGTCGAACCTTGCGTCGCACTTCGGCTAGCGCATCGCCCGCCAGCTTCACCTGGCGCCCGTCCGGCACCACCACGCGAATTCGTGATCGCGCGACCGGTCGCGGAAAATAGTGCCGGAAGCGCTGCCCGGAATACTCGGCATGGATGGGATTCGCGCCCTCGATGGTGTACGCGTAATGCAGCACGTCGCCCACTCTGACGTCCTCGATCACGATCAGCATGGTCACCGCGCCGGTGAAGTAGCCCACTTCGAACTGGCGCTCGCGGCGACTCAGGGTAATGTTCTCGGTGCGCAGGCGATCCAGGCGTTCGCCGTTGCGCTCGACTTCGATATGGTGCAGGACCAGGCGCTGATAGCCGGGATCGAATTCGATCGGAATCTGTGAGTTGTCGGCCACACCCTGTTCGGTCAAGAGCCCCATGACCATACGGTGATGAAGAGCACCCTGACTGCCGTTAAGCAGGCTTTGCAGATCGATCAGACGTAGGTCCACCGACTCGCCGGCAGGTGGCGTGTGCCTGTCGGGTGCCTCCAGCACGTCTACCCAGGACGGCACCGGGCCAATCTGGTAGCTGTAACCATCCGCCTCGATTTCGCGACGCTCGTCGGCGTGCGCGGACATGGCCGCCAGGAGCACCAGCCATCGTCCCTGACCCCTCAACAATTTAAGCATTCCCACCCCCCTGGTTCGCGCCGGTCTCCGGCCTGGTACGCGCCATATGCTGCCACAGGACCGCCGCGGCGGACCACGAGATCGAATCATCCGTGCACGCGCGCCAGATCGCCGCGGTTTCCGGTAAGGTGCCGTCGATTGCGCAAAGCGGGGGATTTCCATGCTTCGTCGTTGGCTGATCCGAGGCCTGCTGGCCATCGTGCTGCTGCTTGCCGTCGCCTTCGTCTGGGGCTGGATGGCGCTTCGTGCCAGCCTGCCGCTGTACGACGGCGAAGTCGCGCTTGCCGGACTGGACGCGGAGGCACGGGTCACACGTGATCGCATGGGCGTGGTCACCATCGAGGCCGGCAACCGCCCCGATGCCGTGCGCGCGCTGGGCTTCGTGCACGCGCAGGAGCGTTTCTTCGAGATGGATCTGTCGCGCCGCGCCGGCGCCGGGGAACTGTCCGCTCTGGTCGGCGCCGCTGCCCTCGACATCGACCGTCGACGCCGCGTGCACCGTTTTCGTACCCGCGCCCGCGCCACGCTGGCATCGGCTTCGGCGGCCGAGCGCAACGTGCTGCGTGCCTATGCCGAGGGCGTGAATGCCGGCCTTGCGGCGCTGTCGGCGCGCCCCTTCCCCTATCTGCTGTTCCGCCAGGCACCCGAGCCGTGGCGCGAGGAGGACTCCCTGCTGGTGGTGAAGGCGATGTTCTTCGACCTGCAGGGCGGCGGTCAGAACCGCTTCGAGCTGGAACGCGCGCGTCTGGCCGCGGCGCTGCCGCGTGAGGTGTTCGCGTTCCTCACCGCACCGGGCAGCGAGTGGGATGCTCCCATCGACGGTTCGCTGCTGGCCATGGCGGAGCCACCCACGGAAGAGGTAATCGACCTGCGCCTGGTCGATCCGGAACTGCTGCCGGAACGTCCGGAAGTGGCGGCCGGCGACTTCGCCCGCGGCAGCAACGGCTGGGCGGTGTCCGGCGCGCTTACCGCGCACGGCGGCGCGCTGGTGGCCAACGACATGCACCTTGGTCACGCCGTGCCGAACATCTGGTTCCGCGCGCGCCTGCGGCACGGCGACGTCGACATCAGCGGCGTCACCCTGCCCGGCGTGCCAGGCGTGGTGGTCGGCAGCAACGGCCGGGTCGCCTGGGCCTTCACCAATGCCTACGGCGATTTCGTCGACTGGGTGCGCCTGGAGGTCGATCCCGAGGACGATGGACGCTACCTGACCGCCAGCGGCTGGCAGGACCTCGACAGCATCGAGGAGACCCTCCTGGTGCGCGGTGGTCGCGCGGAAATCCTTATCGTGCAGGAGTCGCTGTTCGGCCCGGTGCTGGCGGAGGGTCCGGATGGCGCGCCGCTGGCGCTGATGTGGACGGCGCATCGCCCGGGCGCGGTGGACTCCGCGCTGATCGCGCTGGAAAACGCCACCAGCATCGATGACGCCATCGCCGTGGCCCAGCAGGCCGGCATGCCGGCACAGAATTTCGTGGTCGGCGACGCCGGCGGTCGCATCGCCTGGACCATCGCCGGCCGCCTGCCGCAGCGGCCGCTACTGCCCGCGCTGATTCGCGATTCGCGCGAACCCGAACTGCTCGACCCGCAATGGCTCGATCCTGCCGAGTACCCGCTGCTGCGCGAGCCCGGTCATGAGCGCCTGTGGACCGCCAATGCGCGCGTGGTGGGCGGGACGATGCACGAAGCCATCGGCGATGGCGGACTGGTGCTGGGAAGCCGCGCCACCCAGATCCGCGATGGCCTGTTCGCCCGCGACAGGCATGACGAGGCCAGCATGCGCGCCATCCAGCTCGACGACCGTGCGCAGTTCCTGGCGCGCTGGCGCGAACTGCTGATGCTGACACTGACCGGCAGCGATGAGCCCCTGCTGATCGAGATGCACGATCTGGCGCGGGACTGGAGCGGGCACGCCGCCGTCGATGATGCCGGCTATCGCCTGGTGCGGGCCTTCCGCCTGCGCGTGATGAGCCATGTCGCCGCCGGCTTCCTGGCAGCGGCACGTGCCCGCGACGAGGACCTCGACAGCCTCAACCAGCCGCAGATCGAGGGCGCCGTGTGGCGCCTGCTGGAGGATCGTCCGCCGCACCTGCTCAGCCCTGCCTTCGAAAGCTGGCAGGCCTTGCTGATCGAAAGCGCGCGCGAAGTTGCCGAGTCGTTCGGGGGCAGTCCCGGCGGCCTCGCTGCACGCACCTGGGGCGAACGCAACCGCGCCGCCATCCGCCACCCGATCAGCCGCGGCGCTCCGTTTCTGTCGCGCTGGCTGGACATGCCGCGCAGCCCCCTGCCCGGCGACACCCACATGCCGCGAGTACAGGGGCCTTCGTTCGGCGCCAGCCAGCGCATGGCGGTGGCACCGGGACGCGAGGCGGAAGGGTACTTCCACATGCCGGCCGGGCAGAGCGGACATCCGCTGTCGCCGTATTACGGCGCCGGGCACCGGGACTGGGTAGAGGGCGACCCGACGCCGTTTCTGCCGGGGGAGGCCGAGCACGTGCTGATGCTCATCCCGGCAGACCGCTAGCCTGCGGATGACGATGCTTTCGTAGAGCGGAGCCCTTCGACGGGGCTCAGGACATGCTTGCTCCGCTCAGGGGCTACGCATTCAGGCGCTTCAGGATGGCCTGATAGACCTCGGCCAAGCGGTCGAGATCCTCGACGCGCGCGTGTTCGTCGATCTGGTGGATGCTGGCGTTGATCGGCCCAAGCTCGATCACCTCGGCGCCGGTGGGGGCCACGAAGCGGCCATCCGAGGTGCCGCCGCCGGTGTCCGGCCGCGTGTCCACGCCGAGCACCTCGCTTACGGACGCGCGGACGACGTCGAGCAGACGGCCCGCGGTGGTCAGGAACGGTAGCGCCGAGCACTGCCATTCGATGGTGAAGTCGAGCCCATGCCGCTGCAGGATCGACGTCACGCGCTGGCGCAAAGTGTCCTCGGTCGAAGCGGTGCCGAAGCGGAAGTTGAAATCCGCCACGGCTTCGCCGGGCACCACGTTGAGTGCACCGGTGCCGGCGTGCAGGTTCGAGATCTGGAAGGTGGTGGGCGGGAAGCCCTCATTGCCCTCGTCCCAGCGCTCGGCGCAAAGCTCTGCCAACGCCGGCGCCAACTGGTGCACCGGATTGCGCGCGCGATCCGGATAGGCGACGTGGCCCTGGATGCCACGCACGGTCAGCCGGCCGTGCAACGAACCACGGCGGCCGATGCGCACCACATCGCCGAGGCGTTCGCTGGACGACGATTCGCCGACGATGCAGAAATCGATGCGCTCGCCGCGCCCGGTCAGCGCTTCCACCACCTTTGCCACACCATCGACCGCCTCGCCTTCCTCGTCCGAGGTCAGCAGCAGTCCGACGCGGCCGGCATGATCGGGATGCCCGGCGACGAATCGTTCCAGGGCGACCGTGAACGCCGCCACCGCGCCCTTCATGTCGGCGGCGCCGCGACCGTACAGCACGCCGTCGCGGATGGTGGGCTGGAACGGCGGCGAGGTCCATGCCTGCTCCGGCCCTGGTGGCACCACGTCGGTGTGCCCGAGAAACAGGGTCAGCGGACCGCCCTGGCCATGCGTCGCCAGCAGGTTGCTGACGGCGCCGAACGGCATGTGCTCGGCAGCGAAGCCCGCCGCCTGCAGACGCGTCGCCAGCAGGTCCTGGCAGCCGCCATCGTCAGGCGTCACCGAACGGCGCGCGATCAGCGCCGAGGCCAGCTCCAGCACCGGGGACAGGCGCATGGCAGCGTTCACGCGCCGAACATCTCGGCGAAGCGCTTGTCCGAGAAACCCACGCTCACCTGACCACGGAACGTCACCACCGGCCGCCGCACCAGCGCCGGAAACTCGGCGATCAAGGCCAGCCAGTCGGCGTCCTCGACGGGGTTCTTGCGTGCCTCGGGCAGCTTGCGCCAGGTCGGACTGGAACGATTGACCAGCTTCTCCCAGGGAATCTGGGTAGCCCAGGCCTTAAGGCGCGCCGGCGGCACCGGGTGGGCGCGATAGTCGGTGAACCGGTACGGCAACTTGCGGGTGTCGAGCCAGGCCCGAGCCTTCTTGCAGGTGCCGCAGTTGCTGAGGCCGTGGAGGGTGATCGGGAGGGACATGGGTCTGGGTTGGCGCGGAGTGGGATTGGGTCGAGTGGGTGGTGCTTTGCCTCGTGAGGGCCTAGGGCCTAGGGCCCAGGGGCGGCAAGATCGTGACTGTGCGTTCGCATGAGGCGTTTCGGCGTACCGCAAGGATAGGGAAAAGCGGCGACATGCCAAGCCCAGGGGCTTTTCCCTTTTGGGACCTAGGCCCTAGGCCCTTTGTCCTTCCTCCGCCGCCATCCTCAGCAGCTCATTCACCCCCACCTTGCTGCGCGTCTTCTCGTCGACCTGCTTGACGATGACGGCGCAGGCCAGGCTGTAGCGGCCATCCGCCGAGGGTAGCGCACCGGGCACCACCACGCTGCCCGCAGGCACCCGGCCCTGATGGATCGTGCCGCTGGCGCGGTCGTAGATGCGTGTCGACTGGCCGAGGAACACGCCCATGCCGATCACCGCGCCACGCTCCACGATCACGCCCTCGACCACCTCGGAGCGCGCGCCGATGAAGCAGTCGTCCTCGATGATGGTGGGCGCAGCCTGCAACGGCTCCAGCACCCCACCGATGCCGGCGCCGCCGGACAGGTGCACGTTACGGCCGATTTGTGCGCAGGAACCCACCGTGGCCCAGGTGTCGACCATGGTACTGGCGCCGACGTGGGCCCCGATGTTGACGAAGCTCGGCATCAGCACCACGTCGCGGCCGACATGGGCGCCGCGGCGCACGATGGCGCCCGGGACGATGCGCGCGCCGGCCTCGGCGAACTGCTGCTCGGAGAAGTCCTCGTAGCGCAGCGGCACCTTGTCATAGAACGGTGCCGGCTGCCCCGGCATCAGCCGGTTGGCATGCAGGCGGAAGGACAGCAGCACAGCCTTCTTCAGCCACTGGTTGACCCGCCAGTCGCCCCGCCCATCCGGCTCGGCGACCCGCGCTTCGCCCGATTCGAGCAGATCGAGAGCAAGCTCGACCGCGCTCACGGCGTGCTCTCGCAGCGCCTCCACCGACCACTCGGCGCGCTTCTCGAAGGCTTCCTCGATGACGGATTGGAGTTCGTCAGGTGTCACGTCGTCGTGCTCGCCGTGATTGCGGGGCAGCAGGGTAACCGACCCTTGCATTGGGCGGTAGCCGGCTGCCGGCGCCGGAGCGCCCGCGGCGCGGGTGGTTGTGTCGTCCCAGACGGGGTTCCGTCCGCCCTCCGGCGGCCGGGGTCACCTTCTGTTGCTGTGGTAGGTCGGCATCCCGTGCCGACGGCGTCTTGTTTGTCCGCCTTGCAGTGGGGTTCTCGGAGCGCCTGCGGCGCGGGTTGTTGTGTCGTCCCTGACGGGGGTTCCGTCTCACAGGCCACCCGCCGCTC
>DAOMOD010000146.1:5804-10628 GCA_035444205.1 Lysobacteraceae bacterium | reverse complement strand
TCAGCACGGCCTTGTCGGTGCCGTGGCCGCGGCCGGTCAGCGCCAGCGAGCCGAAGACTTCGGCGCGGATGCGCGCGACGTCCTGCAGGCGCTCCGGTTCGACCAGCCAGCGTTCGACGAAGCGCGCCGCGGCACGCATCGGCCCGACCGTGTGCGAGGAACTCGGGCCGATGCCGATCTTGTAGAGGTCGAAGGTGCTGACGGCCATGGTTTCAAGACATGGGAGCGGAAGTGCCCGCTACCATGAATGACGGCACCAATGAGGCTGGCACGTCCACGAACTGCAGCGCACATCCGTCATGGCGCGGACGGCACGGGTTACACACGGGTCAATGGAACAGCTCGGCGACCGTCGCCGAACCGATGAAGGCGCCAGTGGCGGCGGTCAACGACACCACCACGATGCGCCAGCCGAGGCGCCGGAACATCGGCAGCTTGCGCGCCACCGCAAAGCCGGCCAGTGCCAGCACGGTGGTGGTGATGCTCATGAACTGGACCTGGTTGATGATCCCGGCGATGCGATTGGCCAGGGGCCAGGCATCGTGCAACGTCATCAGCGTGGCGAACACGGCCAGGAACAGCATCAGCGGCAGTTTGGGCACCACCCGCTTGAGCAGCATGCCAAGCAGTACGATGCCGACCATGATTGCCACGCCCGGCAGCGTCTGCGGCGGCGCGACTCCGTGTCCGATCCAGTTGCTGAGGGTGATCCCAGCCACCATGAGTGCGAGAGCCAGCACGCCATCGGCGAAGGTTGGCCTGTCGTCATGCTCAGCCAACGAAGCCTCCGGATCGAGATCGGTCGTCGACGGTGCACGGCGCGCCAGCGCGGTACGGCCGAGGATTGGTTCCAGTTTGCCGTACAGCCAGTTGCACAATGGCAGGGTGATGAACGCGGCAAAATAGAAGCCGACCACGCCGGCGATCAGGTTCGCCGCACCGGCAATGGCGGTGAGTTCACGCGCGAACTCGGGCGACTGGCCAGCCGTGATCGGACCAAGGGCCGCCGCCATCATGCTGCCAGATCCAATGCCTGCGCCCATCGCCAGTGATCTCAGGTCGAAGATGCCCAGCGATGCAACGACGCTGGCCAGCAGCGAGATGTATACGGCACCCAACACGGTACCAGTGATGTACTCGGCCAGCACCCCGCGCCCTTCGGCTGATTGCAGGCCGTACCGCTGGCCGATGATGACCATGGCCGTTTCGCGGCCGATCGAGAATGTCGCACCTACGGCTTCGCGCTTGATGCCCAACAGCAATGCCAGGGGCAGGGCCAGCACCATCGTGCCGAAGGCGTGGCCCAGCTCCTGGAAGGCCAACGCCCAGCCAACCTCTCGCAATGCCTGGATGTTGGCACCGGCCATCAGTCCGAGCTTGACGATGAACAGTAGCAGCGCGACAGCAAGCAACTTGTCCGCATAGCGCTGCAACGGCAGGTCGAGCTGCAACCAAGCCGGAAAGCGTGGATGCCATACTGCCAGCAGCGTAGTAAGCAGCAAGGCCACCAGCATCGGCAGGATCACGATGCTGGCCGATCCCAGTGGGATCGACATCGGCCCGATCCATTCCGTAACTGCGGTTACCACCAGCACGACCAGCAACAACAGCCAAAGCTTCGGAGGGAAAGTTGTCTGTCGGGCAATGTCTGGCGACGGAGTCACGGCTTCGGGCATGTGCGGGTTCACTCTGGATGGATGTGCGGAAACACGTGCGGCGTGGCCTCAGCCGGTGCCGGAAGGTGGCGATTTCGGATCGCCGGCGGTGAACCAATCCGTCGGCTCAATCTCGTGGAAGACCACGCGCACCGCGGTCGCAGGAACGCCGAGGTGTGTGACAGCAGCGTCGGTGACGGCGCGTGCGAATGCAGCCTTCTGTTCGTGACTACGGCCGGCGAGCACGTTGGCATGGATGATTGGCATGGCTCAGTCCTCAACCCGGAACCCACAGCGCCCGAGGCGTTCCATCTCGAGCGAGACGAAGGAGCCGGCGACCAGCGCGCTGGCGGCGGTGACTCCTCCAGCCAGCACGAGGTCGCCGGGAGAGAGGCTTTCACCGGCCTCGGCGACCACGCGTGCTGCAGCCACCAACGAGCGCAGCGGGTGGCCGAGGATCGCAGCGGTCGAACCGAACGCCTGCGGGCGGCCATCGAACGCCATCACCAGCCCGAGGTTCGCCAGATCGGTATCCGGGGACGCCAACGGCCCGACGACGAAGCCCGACGACGAGCTGTTGTCGGCAATGACGTCCGTCAGCGAGAATTTGAAGTTCTCGTAGCGCGAATCAATGATCTCCAGCGCAGGCGCGACGGCCTCGACCGCCGCAAGGGCTTCGGGAATGGTCACGTTGCCAGACAGCGGCTTGCCGATCAGGAACGCGATCTCAGGCTCGACGCGCGGATGCACGTACCTGGCCAGCTGGATGCTGCCGCCATCCTCAACCCGCATGTCCGACGTCAGTCGACCCCAGATCAGGTCGTCGACGCCCATTTGCACCATCTTGGCACGGCTGGTGAAGCCCATCTTGATACCGATGCGGGTCTCACCGCGATCAAGCCGGCGCTGGATGCTGCTGCGCTGTACCGCATAGGCGTCTTCGAGTGAAATAGGCGTTTCCAGTTGCGGCGTGGCCACGGCGTTGAACGCCGCGCCGTCAAGGCGTTCTGCTAACGTGGTGATGTGGGAACTCATGCGGCGTCCGCCTTCCGGTTGCGTTGCTGGAGAAGGTCGAGCGCGACGTCGACGATCATGTCTTCCTGGCCACCCACCATGCGACGCGCACCCAGCTCGATCAGGATCGTGCGCACGTCCAAGCCATAGTCCGCTGCGGCTTTCTCAGCGTGGCGTAGGAAGCTGGAATACACGCCTGCATAGCCAAGGCTGAGCGTTTCCCGGTCCACCCGCACCGGACGATCCTGCAGTGGACGCACCAGGTCTTCCGCCGCATCCATCAGTTTGAACAGGTCGCAGCCGTGGTCCCAGCCCATGCGCTCGGCTGCAGCGATGAACACTTCCAGCGGCGCATTGCCGGCACCGGCGCCCATGCCCGCGAGCGAGGCGTCGACGCGGGTCACGCCGTTCTCCACGGCAACGATGCTGTTGGCCACACCCAACGACAGATTGTGGTGGGCGTGGATGCCAATCTGCGTTTCTGGCCTGAGAGCGTCGCGCAGGGCGCGTACGCGATCACGCGCACCATTCATTGTCAACGCACCTCCGGAGTCGGTCACGTAGACGCAGTACGCGCCGTAGCTTTCCATCTTCCTCGCCTGCTCGGCGAGCGCGGCGGGGTCGATCATGTGACTCATCATCAGGAACCCGGCGACATCGATATCGAGCCGGCGCGCTTCCTCGATGTGCTGCTTTGCCACATCTGCCTCGGTGCAGTGCGTGGCCACCCGTACGGAACGAACGCCGGCGCTCACCGAGTCGCGCAGCTCCTGAACCGTGCCGATGCCCGGCAGCAGTAGCGTGGTCACCGTGGCGCGATTCACCGATTCAGCGGCCGCCTCGATCCATTCCAGGTCGCTGTGTCTGCCGAAACCGTAGTTGAAACTGGACCCGGCCAATCCATCGCCATGCGCGACCTCGATGGCGGCCACGCCGGCGGCATCGAGCGCGGTCGTGATCGCACGGACATGGTCGATGCCGTACTGGTGGCGGATGGCATGCATGCCGTCACGCAGGGTCACGTCCTGGATGTACAGCCGTTCTCTGGTTGCGAACTCCATCACGCGACCTCCCGCTGCGACAGGTCAGCCCGCTGCTCGGCCGCGGCCAGCGCCGCCGAGGTCATGATGTCGAGGTTCCCTGCGTACGCCGGCAGGTAGTGACCGGCGCCTTCGACCTCGATGAACACGCTCACCTTGAGGCCGGCGGTTGCGCCGGGTTCGTGCAGGATTGCCGCACACGCAGTAGCATCCAGCTCCTCGAACTGCACATCCTGCTTGAGCCGATAACCGGGCACGTAGTTGGCAACGTCAGCGACCATCTGCTGGATCGAGGTACGGATCGTCACCTCGTCGCCGCCTGCGGTCAGGCAGTACACGGTATCGCGCATGATCAGCGGCGGCTCGGCCGGATTGAGCACAATGATCGCCTTGCCCTTCGCCGCGCCACCGACCGATTCGATCGCGCGAGAGGTGGTCTCGGTGAACTCATCGATATTGGCGCGGGTGCCAGGGCCGGCGGATTTCGACGCGATACTTGCCACGATCTCGGCGTAGCACACCGGCGCGGCGCGTGCGACCGCGGCGACGATCGGGATCGTTGCCTGCCCGCCACAGGTGACCATATTGAGGTTGGGAGCGTCGATGTGCTCGTCGAGGTTCACGGCGGGCACTGCGTACGGGCCGACCGCGGCCGGGGTCAGGTCGATCACGCGCTTCCCATCGGCCTTCAGTACCTCGGCATGGCGCAAATGCGCACCGGCGGACGTGGCGTCGAACACGATGCCAACGTCACGGTACTGCGGCATTGCTCGCAGGCCGTCGAGGCCCTCGTGCGTTGTTGCCACGCCGAGCCGCTGCGCGCGCATGAGGCCGTCGGATCCGGGATCCACGCCGACCAGCACCTCCATTTCGAGCGGACCCTGTCTGCGCAGCAGCTTGATCATCAAGTCGGTGCCGATGTTTCCGGAGCCGATGATCGCGACTTTCACATTGTTCACTGTCTCACTCCCGAGAGAATGCGGCCGACACCCGGCCAAGGCCGGAGATGCGGGCCTCGAAGACATCCCCGGCGGCAACCGGCACCATCGGGCCGAGCGCGCCGGACAGCACCTCCGACAGGTCCAAATCCTGGACCGCGAAGAACTGCTGCACTT
>DAOMOD010000146.1:5232-5794 GCA_035444205.1 Lysobacteraceae bacterium | reverse complement strand
GCAGCGGGCGACCGAGTCGCGCGACCGTGCGTGCCAGCCACACCACCGCGTTGAGCGGATTGCCCAGGCACGCCGCGCCGCAGCCGACCGAAACCGGTTCGCCAGCCCTTTCCAGCGACATGCCGCACAGCGACAAGTCGAAGGCATCGACCTTCTTCGGCGAACCGCCGAGCACGTACAGGCCCGAAGACGCGTTGTCGGCGATGGTGTCGAGGATGCTGATCTTCCAGTCACGCACGCGGCTGTCGACGATCTCGATCGCTGGCAGGGCGTAGCCGATTGCGCCCAGCACCTGGCCCAGCCCCGGACGTTCGGCATCAAGGTCGCGCTCCAGCACGAACGCGATCTCGGCCTCGACCTTGGGCTGGATCAGGCGCGACAGTGGCACTTCCTGGCCGTCGCCGTATTCCATGTCATCGAACAGCATGCCGAAGTCGGGCTGATCCACCCCCAGCTGCGTCTGCACGGCAGCCGAGGTCAGGCCAATCTTGCAGCCGACGATGCGGCGACCGGCGGCGAGCGCGCCGTCGGTCAGCAACTGCTGTACGGCATAGGCGGCATC
>DAOMOD010000146.1:3027-5222 GCA_035444205.1 Lysobacteraceae bacterium | reverse complement strand
GCCGTGCTCCTCCAACCGCGGTTTGACCGGATCGCAGGGCGTGCGCGTGCTTGCCGCGTCGCCGAGCAGGCGAGCGCTCGCGCGAACGTCGGCGTGATCGCGTAGAGCTTCAAAGCTTGATGCAGACATTGCGCAGCTCCGTGTAGAACTCCAGTCCATGCACACCGCCCTCGCGACCGATGCCCGACTGCTTGGCGCCGCCGAAGGCGGTGCGCAGGTCACGCAGGAACCAGCAGTTGACCCAAGCGATGCCGACCTCGATCGCTGCGGCCACACGGTGGGCGCGGGTCAGGTCCTGAGTCCAGATCGTGGTCGCCAGGCCGTAAGGACTCGCATTGGCGCACGCGATCGCCTCGTCCTCGCGATCAAACGGGGCGAGGTGGCAGCAAGGTCCGAAGATCTCCTCGCTGATCACCGGCGAGCTTTCCGGCAGGCCGGTCCAGATCGTTGGCTGCACCCAGTAGCCGCCCGACAGCGGTGCCGGCAAATCGGGCACGCCGCCGCCGGTGACGACGGTGGCGCCCTCTTCCTTCGCACGCTGGTAGTACGACAGCACCTTGGCGCGATGGCCCGCGCTGATCAGCGGGCCGAAGTTGGTGGCATGGTCGTTGGGCTCGCCGGGCTTGAGTCTCTCAGCCGCAAGCTTCAGGCGGCGCACGAACTCGCCGAAGATCGGGCGCTCGACGTACACGCGCTCGGTGCCCAGACACACCTGGCCGCTGTTGAGGAAGGCCGAGCGCGCGATGCCGGCCACCGCCGCGTCGAGGTCGCAGTCGGCGAAGACGATGCCGGCGTTCTTGCCGCCCAGTTCGAACGAGACCGGACGCACGCCCACGGCAGCGGCCTTCATGATCGCCTCGCCAGTACGGGTCTCGCCGGTGAAGGTGATTGCATTCACGTCGGGATGTTCGGTCAGGTACTGGCCAGCGCTATCCGGGCCGAACCCGTGCACCACGTTGAACACACCGTCGGGCACGCCGGCATCGCGCATCACTTCGCCGAGCAGGGCGGTGGTGGCGGGCGTGTCCTCCGAAGGTTTGACCACCACGGTGTTCCCGAAGGCCAGCGCAGGCGCGACCTTCCAGGTCATCAGCAGCAGCGGCAGGTTCCAGGGACAGATCACCGCGATCACGCCGCGCGGCGTGCGCAGGCCGTAGTTGAGCGCGCCGCGGCCGTCGGGCGTGGACGTGCGGAAGCTCTCGGTGGCGCTGGCAGCGATCTGGTCGGCAAAGATCTCGAAGTTGGCCGCGCCGCGGGGGATGTCGAGGTGGCTGGCCAGCTCGTAGGGTTTGCCGGTGTCCCGCATCTCGGCGGCCAGGAACTCGTCGAAACGATCGCGGACACCTTGAGCCAGCCTGCGCAGCACTGCCGCGCGCTCGCCGTCGGTGATCTTCGCCCACGGCCCCTTCAGCGCGCGCTTGGCCGCCTGCACCGCCAGATCGACAGTGTCGACGTCGGCCTCGTGCACCATCGCCGCCAACTGGCCGGTTGCCGGGTCATGGCAGGGGAACAGCGGTCGCGGGGATTCGGCATAGGCGCCGTCGATGAAATGGCGGATCACGACGGGCTCGGCTGGTGGGTGGATCTGTGGCATGGGCTGGCTCTGGCCTGGTGGCGTCCGTGCAGGGATCGGGTGGCGGCAAGGCCGCGCCCGGTTTGCGCAATGGAGAAGTGATTCGGGGCAATTGAAAAGAAAAAGTCGAAATTAGTCAAACGATAGCGCCGATGATAGCGAATTGGTGGACAAAAGCAGTAATTAATATCGAAATTATGTTGACATTTGGACAGAGCGCTGCTTCCATCCCAACCTCCTCCCGTCCCTGTCACGAGCCCCGCGCCATGTCTCAGATCCCCACCTCCGTCCTTGAGCTCGCGCAGGAGATGGCCGGCTGGCGCCACCGCATCCACGCCTGGCCGGAACTCGGCTTCGAAGAGGAGCGCACTTCGACGCTGGTGGCCGAGGTGCTGTCCGGCTTGGGTCTGGAAGTCCACCGCAGCCTTGGCGGCACCGGCCTGGTGGCGGTGATCGACAGCGGCAAGTCCGGCCCCTCGATCGGCCTGCGCGCCGACATGGACGCGCTGCCGATGGACGAGCAGAACGACCTTGAGTACCGCTCGCAGCGCCCGGGCATCGCCCACACCTGCGGCCACGACGGCCACACCTCGGCCCTGCTCGGCACCGCCAAGCACCTCGT
>DAOMOD010000146.1:0-2995 GCA_035444205.1 Lysobacteraceae bacterium | reverse complement strand
GGTGCTGGTGTTCCAGCCGGCCGAAGAAGGCGGACGCGGCGCGATCCGGATGATCGAGGACGGCCTGTTCGACCGTTTCCCCTGCGACGAGGTCTATGCCTTCCACAACATGCCGTTGCTCAAGACCGGCGAGGCCAGCGTTCGGACCGGCGCGACTCTGCAGTCGCTGGCGGTGTTCGAGATCGCGATCGAGGGCGTCGGCGGGCACGCCGCGGCACCGCACAAGGCCACTGACCCGCTGCAGGTTGCCGCGCGCCTCGCGGTGGACATTGGCGCCATTGTCGGCCGCCACATCGACCCGATGGAGGCCGCGCTGATCAACGTTGGTCAGTTGCAGGCCGGCACCACGCACAACATCATTCCCTCCAGGGCCTCGCTGGCCGGCACCATCCGCGCGCTCTCCAGTCAGGTGCACGACGAGTTGCTGCGGCGCCTTCGCGCCCTATGTGAGGGCCATGCGCAGATCTCTGGCTGCAGCATCGAGCTCGAGATCCCGCACTCCTGTCCCCCATGCGTCAACGGGTCCGAGCAGGCCGCACTGGCCGCCGACGTGCTGGCCGAGGTGCTGGGCGCGGAGAACGTGAAGACTGACATGCGCGCCTATCCGTTTTCGGACGACTTCTCCTACATGCTTGAACGCTGGCCGGGCGCGTACCTGTTCCTGGGCATGGACAGCGCCATGTGCCACCACCCCACCTTCCGCTTCGACGACCAACTGCTGCCAATCGCGACCAGCGTGTTTGCGGGCATCGTGCGGCGGCGGCTGGGCTAACACGCGGTACCGCGACGACATGTCTGTCCCCGGCCAAGTTCGTTGGTTCGACCGAAGAGAGCAATCTCCCGCCGAGAACGCGGGGTTCCGCCATTGTCTCTCTTCAAGCGCGGATGATGCGGATGCAACAGGGGATTGCTCCCTTCGGCTGGAACGGCAGCGGGCAGGCGCCGGGACGAGCGCGCGGGCTGGCTGATCGGGCAGGCGGACGCCGCCCACCACTTTGCGCAGGGACGCGATTCAACATCGAGGGCTGGACAATGACCAACGCCACCGACTGCAGCCTCATCGAACAGCTGCGCTACGTCCACCTCGGCAGCCGCCATCCCGAAGCGGCCGCCCGCTTTGCCGAGGAGCGGCTGGGCATGCGCATTGTCGGTTCGGAAGGCGGTGAATGGCTGCTGCGCAGCGACCATCGCGCCTTCACCTTGTCCTTCTCGAACGCGCGTGCGCAGGCGGTGGGTTTGCAGGTGCGCGACATTGACGCGCTGGACCTCGCAGCCGAGCGCCTCGCCGTGCATGGCGTCACCGCCCGTCGCGACGACTCCTTGGCAGCGCGGCGCCTGGCGAAGGCGTTGCTTGCCTTCACCCTGCCCGGCGGCGTCAACATCGAGTTGGTGGTGCGGCCACTGGACAAGGGCTGGCGCTTCTTTCCCAGCCGCGAGATCGGGCTGTCCGGTCTAGCCGACGTCGCCCTGCGTTCGACCCGTGTGATGGAGGACGAGGCGGTGCTGGTCGAAGCGCTGGGTCTGCGCGTGACCGACTGGGTCGGCGATGCCGCCTACCTCGGTTTCGACGACGCGCACCATCGCCTGTCGCTGCATCCATCGAGCGCCACCGGGGTGCTTGCCGTCGAGTTCGCGCTCGACGACCTCGACGAGTTGATGCAGGCCTGGTACCGCCTGCTCGACGCCAACGAGCAGCCGGTGCACGGGCCGGGCCGGCGCCCCGCGTCAGAACAAGCGTTCCTGACCTTCGACGGTCCGGATGACGTCTACTTCGGCTTCGTCACCGAAGGCCGCACACCGGCCGCCAATGAGCGCCCGCGGCAGTTCGCGGCGGAAGCGGGCTCGCACTGCGCCTGGGGCAGCGACTGCCGTATCGCCGAGTACGGCGCGCAGACGCTCTTGCGCGGGCGTCCGCAGCTGCGCGGGGTGAAGCCGTGATCGAACTGCGCGACATCACCTACGTGCGCCTGGGCACGCGCGACCTCGACGGCGCCACGCGCTACGCGACTGAAATCCTCGGCCTGGAGATCGCCGAGCGTAGCGGCAACTCAGTGTACTTCCGCTCCGACGCGCGCGAACACACGCTCTGCTACTTCGAGGGCGATCCAGATGACCATGTCGCCGCCTTCGAGGTCGGCAGCCGTACCGAACTCGACGCCGCAGCGGCCGAGCTTGAGCGGCTCGGCCACCCGGTCCACGTCGGCACCTGTGCCGAACGCGACCAGCGGAAGGTCCACGACTTCATCGCCTTCGACGATCCGACCGGAAACCGCATCGAGCTGGTCTGGCGCCCGCAGATGAGCGGCCGCTGCTTCCGCGGCTCCCGCGACACCGGCATCACCGGTTTCAGCCATATCGGCCTGTGCACCACCGACGCGGCCCGTGACGAGCTGTTCTGGACCCGAGTGACGAACGCTCGCGCCAGCGACCACATCGGGGATGCGCCGCTACTGCGGATCGGCAAGATCCACCACACGCTGGCGCTGTTCCCCACCGACTGCAAGGGCATCCAGCACGTCAACCACCAGATGCAGAGCACCGACGACATCCAGCGTGCATACAACTTCATTCGCGAGCGCAAGGTGCGGGTTGTGTTCGGGCCGGGCAAGCACCCGACCTCGTCGGCGCGCTTCCTGTACTTCGAAGGGCCCGACGGCATGGTCTACGAATACTCGTCCGGTGTGTGCGAGATCGACGACGAGGCCGCGTGGCGCAGCCGCCAGTTCGAGGCCGCGCCGCGCGGCTTCTGCAAGTGGGGTGCGAAGCCCGACATCAAGGAATTCCGTTCGTGACGCTGACAGCGGACAAGGAGCGACTGGTGCGGGTCGCCGCCCGGGCGCTGGGGCGACATGGCTTGGTACATGCCTACGGTCATGTGAGCCTGCGGCTGGACGAGCGCCGCTTCTTGGTCGGCGCCTCCAAGCCGTTGGGGCTGCTGCAGCCGGAGGACACCGGCACGGTTGTGGAGGTCGACGGTCCGTTGCCTGAGGATGTG
>DAOMOD010000145.1:0-10691 GCA_035444205.1 Lysobacteraceae bacterium | reverse complement strand
CGCGCTGGTGGCCGAACAACTCGGCTACGGCACGCCCGGCAGCCTGTCGCGCCTGTTCCGCCACAGTTTCGGGCAGTCGCCGCGGGACTGGCTGCGCGGGGAGCGTGTCGCGGGCGCTTGAACTTGGGTCGCACTTGCGAGATGGCACCCAGATCCGGCACGCCGGGCAGCGTGGGAATCTGCCGATCGTCGCGCCAGTGCAGGCTGGAGCCCGGCGTCCCGGACCTTTCCGGGTGAGATCGAGTGACCGATGGCTGGCCTGGTTCCCGCGAAACCCATGACGGATTCATCGTCGTCGGGCCCGAAACTTCCCGAAGGCTTGAGCGAGATCGAACGGCCGGCGATTCCTGAGCGCGGCGAGACCATGAGTGTCCTCGGTCTCCAACACCGGAGTGGGCCATGGACCTGCTGGTCGCCTTCGTCGTGCTGGGTTTCCTCGTTCCGTACTCCTTCCGCATGGCCGCTAAACGCGTCGCCAGCCCCGTGCATCTAACCGGCAGCGGCACAACCGTGTTCGCCGCCGGGAGACAGCGTCATGCTCGCACTACTTCGTTCCATGTTCCGCAACCGGCCGTTGGTGCTGTTCGTGCCGCTGGCCATGCTGCTCTCCTGGTACCCCGCGCTGCTGGCGCTGGCGGGAGTCGAGGCGAGCGGGATCAATCCGCTGGGCCCGTTGGCCGCCGCACTGATCGTGCTGGGAATCACGGTCGGACGCGACGGCGTCAAGGACCTGCTGCGCCGGATGATCACGTTCAAGGCAGCACCGCGCTGGTACGCGTTCGCGGTCCTGCTGCCGGCGCTCATGGTCGGCACCGCCGCCGCCATCGCGGTCGCGCTGGGCGCGCAGATGGACGTGCAGGTGAACGCGGAGGAACTGGCGCTCCGCGTCGCGTTCTTCATGTTCTTCGTGAGCCTCGGCGAAGAGCCGGGCTGGCGCGGCTACCTGCTGCCGATGCTGAGGAAACGCCACGGCCTGCTCGCGGCGTCGCTGCTGCTCGGCGTGGTGTGGTCCATCTGGCACATCCCGGTGATGTTCGAGGAATTTCCGCCATCGATCCTGCCGGCATTCGTCATCAACGTGCTGGCGGCCTCGGTCGTGCTGGCGTGGCTGTACGAACATTCGGGCGGCAACATCGTCGTCTGCATGGTGCTTCACACGGCGGTCAACGCGATCGGCGCCGGCGCCGTGTTCCAGTGGTTCGCCGGCGACTCGCTGGTGATGCTGTGGTGGGTGTACACCGCGCTGTGGACCAGTCTCGCCGTCGCGATCGGCTGGCACATGCGCACCGCCGGGGCGTCGGATGTCGGGACGCTGGCGCTGCAGGTCGACCGCAGCGCCGATGCCGTGCGCGTCGCACAGCCCGTTAGGTTGGGGTAAGCGCAGCGCACCCCAACACGACGCAAGGTCCGGAGCCGTTGGGGTGCGCTGCGCTTACCCCAACCTACGGGGATCGAGTGGCCCATGGGTGGATGACCTTCGCCTGGGCTGTTGCGCCCTCGAACAGCGCCGCCGGTCCCGGCTGCAGGATGATCGGCGACGCGTTCGGGGCGGAACTTCTTGCCGCACCAGGAGCCGAGGATGAGATATGGCCACGGGCTGCGACATGGAGCGGCCCGGCGATGCTGAAAATCCCACGCACAGGGCCCGTTTCGCATCCAAACCGGCGCTTGTGCGAACGCGACCTACCCGGCAGACTGCCCGAAAGGGTCGTTTGAATTTCCCATACTTGCAAGGCTGTAGTAGCCCTCGGGAACCGGCTTGACCGTCATGTTCGCACCTCGTTCCCGGCGTGCCGCGCCCCCGCGGCAGGGCACCGATGGTAGCGCTGCGGGCGTTCGGTAGGATGCTGCCATGAGCCTGCGACAGCGCGAAGCGCCTGCGTCGCCAACCCCGCCACCCCGGCAAGCGACGGAGCCGGTGGCCGCGCTGGAGCGCCTGGTGCTCGCTGATCAAGTCCGGTCGCTGTACCGGCAGGCACTGCCGGCAATGGTGATAAGCATTGCGGTAGCCGCGCTGCTGTGCGCGATGCTCTGGGAGGTGACTTTGCACCGCACGCTGGCGCTCTGGCTGGCGGCGGTGGTGGCCATTTCCGGCTGGCGGATCGGCCTGGTCTGGCGGTTCTATCGCCACGCCCCGCAGGGCGAGCGCGCTGCCGACTGGGAAGCGCCGTTCGTGCGCTCGCTGGTGGCGGCCGCCCTGGTGTGGGGCCTGGGTGCGCTCGCGGTACTTCCTCCGCAGTCGCCGACCCACCAGGCGGTGGTGTACTTCTTCCTGATGGGCATGGCCGGCGGCTCCACCGCGATGTACACCTCGCACCGCTTCGGAGTCGCCGCCGCCGTGCTGGCGCTGATGCTTCCGGCGACGGTGTGGATGGCCGCACAGGGCACCCTGATCACGTTCGGGATGGCGTTCGGCGGCGTGCTGTTCCTGATCACCGCCTTGCGTTCGACCCGGCTGTTTGCCTATTTCCTGCGTCGCAGCTTCGAGCTCTCGCACGAACTTGCCCTTGCGCACGCCGCCGCCGAGCGGCTCGCGTTCACCGATCCGTTGACCGGGCTGGCCAATCGCCGTGCGCTGTTCGAACACGGTGCCGCCCTCGCCGCGCGCGCCGATCGGGCCGGCGCCGCCATCATGCTCGATCTCGACCACTTCAAGCAGATCAACGACCTCCGCGGCCACCAGGCCGGCGACGAGACGCTGCGCGCGATCGGCACCCTGCTGCGCGAACGCACCGATGCCGACGGCGTGGTCGGCCGGCTCGGCGGCGAGGAGTTCGCGATCCTGTTGCCGGGGTTCGAACTCGAACGCGCCGCGGCCCTGGCCGAGTCGTTGCGGGCTGCGATTGCCGCAACCGCAATCGGCGGCGACGGCGGTTTCCACGTGACCGCGAGTTTTGGTGTCGCCAGCCTCGAGCACGGCCTCGAGGCCGGATTGCTGGCGGCCGACAAGGCGCTGTACCGGGCCAAGAACACCGGCCGCGACCGGGTGATGCTGGCCGCCTGAGCCTCGCGCGCGGCCGATGCTGATGGCCTTCAACAAGCCCTACGGGGTGCTGTGTCAGTTCGTCGATCGCGCGGCGGCGCCGCGCCCGACGCTGGTCGGCTTCGGGATGCCGCCGCGGGTGTGCCCGGCCGGGCGGCTGGATTTTTTTGCGGGCTGGCCCGCGGCCCGCAGTTCGCGGGCGGACGGCAGGTGGCGAGGTTGGGCGGGGTGTGAATGGCGTCCGTGGTGCCATTTCCCCATGGCGAGGTATCCGGGTGACGTCATCGGCTACCGCGTCTGATACAAACCGGATACACAAGTCGGGAATAATGCGGCCGTGGGTCCCACCCGCCCCCTGATCGTCGTGGACGACGACGCCAGCATTCGCGATGCGCTGGCGGACTACCTGCGCCGGCACGGCTTCGTGGTCGAGACCGCCGACGGTGGCCCGGCGCTGGACGCCCTGTTGGCTGAAGGCATGCCGGACATGGTGGTGCCGGACTGGATGATGCCGGGCGAGGATGGCCTGTCGATCTGCCGGCGCCTCCAGTGCCGGGGTGTGCCCATCCTGATGCTGAGCGCCATGGGCCAGAGCAGTGACCGGGTCATCGGCCTGGAAGTGGGTGCGAACGACTACCTGTGCAGGCCTTTCGATCCCCGCGAGATGCTCGCGCGCGGCACTACCTGAGTAGGGCCCACCTCGCCACGATCGCCACCAGCTCGCTCGCGCCCTCGAACAGCGCCGCCGGTCCCGGCTGCAGGATGATCGGCGACTTGATCTCGTGCAGTTCGCCGTCGCGCACGGCGGGGATGGCGTCCCAGCCGGGGCGGGCGGCGACGCGTTCGGGGCGGAACTTCTTGCCGCACCAGGAGCCGACGATGATGTCGGGCGCGCGTCGCACCACCTCCTGCGGGTCGGCGAGGATGCGGCCCTTCGCCAATGAGGAGGCCGCGCACTCGGGGAACACGTCGTCGCCGCCGGCGATGGCGATGAGTTCCGAGACCCAGCGGATGCCGGAGATCAGGGGATCGTCCCACTCCTCGAAATAGACCCGCGGCCTCCGCGGCAAATTTGCAGCCTGCGTGCGGATGGACTGAAGGTGCGCCTCGGCGCGTGCGCAAAGCGCCGCTGCGCTCGCGTCCGCGCCGACCAGCGCGCCCAGCCGGCGCATAAAGTCGAGGATGCCCTGCACGCTGCGATGATTGCTGACCCACACCTCGACACCACGGCGGATCAGCTCCGCGGCGATGTCGGCCTGGATGTCGGAGAAGCCGATGACGAGGTCCGGCTCAAGCGCCAGTATCTGCTCGTACTTCGCGCTGGTGAAAGCCGAGACCTTCGGTTTCTCCTTGCGTGCGCGCGGCGGCCGAACGGTGAAGCCGGAAATGCCGACGATGCGGTGCTGCTCGCCAAGCAGGTACAGCGTCTCGGTGCTCTCCTCGGTCAGGCAGACGATGCGCTTGGGCCAGGGGTCGTGGGTCATGCAGCGGTTCGGTTTTGGGGTGGGTCGGCAAAGCGATCAACAGCTGGGAAGCTTTCTACCGCAGAGCACGCAGAGAACGCAGAGACAGAGATCAACTTCCGGCAGGTCCAAACTGAAGGACTCAGGTTCCGCAGCGGCAACCACTGGACGGTCATTGCTCTTTCTCCGCGTTCTCTGCGTGCTCTGCGGTTCAATGTCTTCTTCGACGATTCTCAGGGATACAGCCGCTGCTCGATCCAGCGGCCGTCGATGAGGCGATGCTGGAAGCGGTCGTGCAGGCGATGGGCGCCGCCGTACCAGAACTCGATCAGGTCCGGTGTCACGCGATAACCCGACCAGTGCGGCGGACGCGATACCGCTCCGCCATCGAAGCGTTCCGCGTATTCCTGCACGCGGCGCATCAGGGTCTCGCGGCTGTCGAGCGGCTCGGACTGCGTCGAGGCCCAGGCGCCGATCTGGCTGTCGCGCGGGCGACTGGCGAAGTAGGCATCGGCCTCCGCATCGGACACTGGGGCCACGCGCCCTTCCACGCGCACCTGCACCTGGTCGCGCAGCGCCTTCCAGTAGAACAGCAGCGCCGCCTGCGGGTGCGCCGCGAGCTGCCGGCCCTTCAGGCTCAGGGTGTTGGTGTAGAAGACGAAGCCATCGGCATCGGCATGCTTGAGCAGCACGGTGCGCGCCGATACGCGACCGTCGGCATCCGCGGTGGCCAGGGTCATGGCGGTCGGCTCGCGGTCGCCCGACTGGCGCGCCTCCTCCAGCAGGCCGTGGAAGGTGCTGAGGATATCGTCGCTGATCGGCATGGACATGATCCTGGCGGAAGGCCGACCATTCTGGCCGACCCGCCTCATGCCTGACCAGCCTCGTCATCCCGGACAGGTGCGCGCCGCGGCCTCGGCTGTGGCCTTGCCGTAGCGGATGCGTCCCTGGTTGTTGAGCACCACGGTCTGCGCCTTGGCTGGACCGCGGCGGTCGCACATGGTGAAGGTGATGTTGGAACCGGCGTTGCCGCCGTGGCCCTGGATCACGAACTTGGGCCGACCGCTGCTGGTGGTGATGTGTACTTCGCCGGCCAGCGCCGGCCAGCTTCCGACCAGCGATTCGTCGGCATCGCGCTCGCGATTCATGTTGTTGTCGTGAAAGCCGATCCAGCCGATCGACCAGTCGGTGCCGCCGGTGCAGTGAGTGCCGTCGGCGCTCGGACAGAGCACCACGCGACGCCCGGTGACCGTGGCGCGGGTGATGCTGGTGTGCAGGCTGGTGATCAGTTGGCTGCGCGCCGTGCCCATGCGGGTGGCGTCCTGGGCCGAGCTGAAGGCCGGCAGGGCGATGCCGAGCAGGATGGCGACGACGACCACTGCGATGAGCAGTTCGACGAGGGTGAAGCCGGGGGCAGTCCGTTGCATGACGCTGTCTCCTGGGGTTTGGGTTGGCGCCAGATTAGGTGGCCCTGGGCGCGCTGCAAATCGTGCCATGCCGATACATCGTGTAGGTCTGGGGATGACAGGCGTGTAGGGCTTCGCCGCACCATCTTGCGTCGGCGCCATCCATACAGGGTGGTTGTGTCCCACGCGTGGCCAACGCGGGCGTGGCGTTGGTGCTAGGGGTTTGTCGCGCACATCGTGCGCTCCGCAAGGAGAGCGCCGTGGTAGGAGGGGCTTCAGCCCCGACCGCGGAGCGGCTACGAAGCGAAGAGACGGTCGCGGCTGAAGCCGCTCCTACAGGTCACGGCTTTCGTAGGAGCCCACCTTGTGGGCGACGCGGGCGTGGCATCGATGCGAGGGGATGGTCGCGCACAGGGTGCGCTCCGGAGCGTGCGACCCTGGTAGGAGCGGCGATAGCCGCGATCATGTGTCCCGGTTGCAACGCATGATCGCGGCTGTCGCCGCTCCTACATGGGAATCGGGGTGGCACAGCGCAGTTCCGCTGGCGCGTCCTCCGCGAACAGGCGGCCGCCCTCGCGCGCATGGAACTCCAGCGCGCGACGCAGCGCGCCGACCACGGCGCGCGGGCTGACGGTGGCACCGGCGAACTGATCGAAGTCGCCGCCATCGCGGCGCACTTTCCAGCGTTCGACCGGCGGTTCGCCGAGGAACAGGCCATGGAAGCGTTCGATCCAGTCGCTCTTTTCGGCCTCGATGGCATCGCCTAGGCCCGGCGTCTCGCGGTGCCGGACCACGCGCACGCCGAGCACGCGGCCGTCGATGTCGAGTCCGATCAGCAGTTCGATGCGCCCGGAATAGCCGTCCGGCGCGGTCGCGGTGATCGCCAGCGCCACCGGTTCGCCGCCGCGTCGCGCGCGGTATACGGTGTGTGCGCCAGGGCCGAGGTCGTCGCCCGCGCACACCCTCAGGGTGTCGCCAAGTGGATCGTTGTCGTACAAGGCGGGCGGCAGCACCATGGCCATGGCCAGAAGCTCGACGCGGCGTTCCTCCTCGGCGATACGCTCGCGGGTCAGCGCCCATACGCCGGCCAGCAGCGCGGCCGCCAGCAGGCCGGCCACACCCAGCCGCCAGGCGGCGTCAAGTTCCCGTCTCACTTCGGCCTCCCGAAGATGCGCGGCGCGCTGTAGCGGTCAATCAGCGGCGCCGCGCAGTTCATCAGCAGCACGGCGAAGGCGACGCCATCGGGATAGGCGCCCCAGCGGCGGATGGCCAGCGTCAGCACAGCCACGCCGGCGCCGAAGATCAGCCGCCCGCGCGGCGTCGAGCAGCCCGTCACCGGGTCCGTGGCGATGAAGAACGCGCCCAACACCAGCGCGCCGGAGAACACGTGCTGCAGCGGGAACGGGTGGAAGTCGGGATCGAGCAGGTGGAAGGGCAGGGTGAGCAGGATGGTGGTGCCCAGCACCGCCACCGGCACATGCCAGGTGATCACCCGCGTGAGCAGCAGGAACAGGCCGCCGATGGCGTACCAGTTGGCGATCCACTCCCAGCCCCGCCCGCCGAAGTCGCCGAACAGCGGATCGGCGCGGATCTCGGTGAGCGTGCGTCCCTCGGAACTCATGTGGCGGACGGTTTCGAGCGGCGTGGCGCCGGCGACTGCATCCCACCCCAGTCCTGCCGGCAGTTCGCCGAGAAAGATCGCACGCAGGGCATCGACGAGTCCGATGGCATGCCCGGCCAATGGGCGCGGCGGCAGCCACTGGCTCATCTCGAAGGGAAAGCACACCAGCACCACGGCAAAGGCGACCATGGCCGGATTGAACAGGTTGTGGCCGATGCCACCGTACAGATGCTTGGCGAAGACGATGGCGGCCAGCATGCCGACCACGGTGATCCACCACGGCGCCAGCGGCGGGATGCACAGCGCGAACAGCACCGCGGCGACGGCGGCACTGCCGTCGAGCAGGAAGCGCTGCATGGGCGCGCCGCGCGCCCTCAGCATGGCAGCTTCCAGCGCATGGGCGGCGGCCAGCGCGATGGCGATCTGCACCAGCACGCCGGGACCGAAGTAATGAAGGTGCGCCAGCACGCCCGGCAGCAGCGCCAGCAGCACCAGCAGCATCACCCGGCGCACGTCGGTGGCCGGCGCGGTGTGCGGGGCGCCCGCGGTGGAAAAGGTCCTCAAGTGGCCTGCCCCTTGCGTGCCCTGGCGCGGGCGATGGCCTCGGCGACGCCTTCCGGACTGGCGAGCTGTTCCTTGCGCGCCTGCTGGCGCGCCTCGCGCTCGGCATGCTGGCGTTGCAGACGCTGCTGGCGCGCCTCGAAGCGTTCCCTGGCGGCGACCGCGCGGCGGTCCTCGTCGCGGCGATGGCGCAGTTCCGCCTTGGCGTGGCGGAACCAGTCGACCAGCGCGATATGGCTCGGACACACCAGGTCGCAGCAGCCGCACTCGATGCAGTCGAACAGGCCGATGCGTTCCGTCGCCTTCCAGTCGCGGGCGACGATGTGACGGTGCAGCTCCTGCGGCATCAGCCGTGCCGGGCACACCGGCACGCAGGCCATGCAGCGGATGCACGGCATCTCCGCCGTGTGGTCGCGCAATTCGTCGGCGGGCAGGGCCAGTACGCAGTTGCTCGACTTGGTGACCGGAAAGCGGTCGTGTGGCAGGGCCAGGCCCATCATCGGCCCGCCCAGCAGCAGGCGTGCGGCGCGATCGGTGTAACCGCCGGCCGCGGCCACCAGGTGCTCGATCGGCGTGCCCAGGCGCACCTCGAAATTGCGCGGCTCGGCAATGCCGGCGCCGCTCACCGTCACCACACGCGAGGTCAGCGGTTCGCCATGCACCACCGCCGCGCAGATCGCCGCCGCCGTGCCGACGTTGATGCTGGCCACGCCGATGTCGCGCGGCAGTCCGCCGGAGGGCACCTCCATGCCGGTCAGCACCTTGATCAACTGGCGCTCGCCGCCCTCCGGGTAGCGTGTATGCACCTTGACCAGGTCGACGGGAATGGGCCGCTCCAGCGCGCCTTCGGCGTCTTCCTCGAAGTGCAGGGTCGAGCCCGGCCTGGTGCCCGGGTCGGCGGGCGTCCGGTCGCTCTCGGCCAGCTCGCGGGCCAGGGTCCTCGACAGCGCGGTGTAGGCGACCTCCATGTGATCCTCGACCGCGATGATGATGCGCTTGGCATCGAGAATGCGTGCCGCGATCCGCGCGCCGTAGATCACCGAATGCGGGCGCGCACGGATCAGGCTGTCGTCGCAGGCGATGTAGGGCTCGCACTCGGCGCCGTTGACGATGAGCAGCTCGCGTGGCACCGAGATCTTCTCGGCGGTGGGGAACACCGCGCCGCCCAGCCCCACCACACCGGCCTCGTGAATGCGCTCGATCAGCGATTCGGCGGGCGCGTTCAAGGGGTGGGCGATCGGCGGCAGCCGGCGCCATGCGTCGCGACCGTCGGGCTCGATGACGATGCAGGTCTCGTCGGCGAAAGGCGCACGCGCGACCGGACGCGGCTCGATGGCCTTGATGCGACCCGACGTGGAGGCATGCACCGGCGCGCTCAGGCCCGGCGCGGCGCGCGCCAGAAGCTGGCCGGCGAGCACCTCGTCGCCGACCGCGACCACCGGTTCCGCCGCCAGCCCGGCGTGCTGCGCCAGCGGCAGCACGATCTCGTCGGGCAGCGGGCAGACATGCAGTGGGCGTACGGTCGACACCGAT
Organism: Lysobacteraceae bacterium; assembly: GCA_035444205.1. GTDB lineage: Bacteria > Pseudomonadota > Gammaproteobacteria > Xanthomonadales > BPKI01 > DAOMOD01. The sequence goes on along the minus strand of DAOMOD010000145.1, from coordinate 1,124 downwards.
TTCTTGGGATCGAGCTTCAGGCCGCCGGGAAAGTTGTGCAGGCGCATGCGGGCATTGTAGACGCGGGTGACGCCAATGCTTCCCATGCGGGCGCCCACACACATGTACGACACGGGCGTGACATCGTTGCGTCGGCATGGTCGCGCACAAGGTGCGCTCCTACAGGGCGCATGGCTTTTGTAGGAGACCACCGTGTGGGCGACAGGGCGCGACATCGATGCGACGGCACGGTCGCGCACAAGGTGCGCTCCTACAGGGCGCATGGCTCATGTAGGTCCGGGGGAAGCCCGGCGCACACGCGAAGCGGCCGAACCCACCGTGTGGGCGACAGGGCGTGACATCGATGCGACGGCACGGTCGCGCACAAGGTGCGCTCCTACAATGGCTCGGTCTCAACCGCGAGCGGGATGGTCGTCGGGGGTTTCGGCCAGCGCCAGCCGTCGTCCACGTCGACCATGTCGATGCAGTCCACCGGGCATGGCGGCAGGCACAGGTCGCAGCCGGTGCAGGCCTCCTCGATCACCGTGTGCATGCGTTTGGGCGCGCCGACGATGGCGTCCACCGGGCAGGCCTGAATGCACAGCGTGCAGCCGATGCACACGTCCTCATCGATCACCGCCACGCGCCGCGGCTTCTCCTCACCGTGTTCGGCCGACAGCGGCTTCGCTTCGCGGCCGAGAAGTTCGGCCAGCGCGCGCACGCCGTCCTCGCCACCCGGTGGGCACTGGTTGATGTCCGCATCGCCTCTGGCGATCGCTTCGGCATAGGGGCGGCAGCCGGGAAAGCCGCACTGTCCGCATTGGGTCTGCGGAAGGATGCGGTCGATGGCTTCGACCACCGGGTCGCCCTCGACGCGGAAGCGGCGTGCGGCGTAGCCCAGTACAAGGCCGAACAGCACGGCCAGGCCGGCCAGCACGGCGATGGCGGCGAGCACGCCCATCAATGGGTCATGCCGGCAAAGCCCATGAAGGCCAGCGCCATCAGGCCGGCCGTAACCAGCGCCAGCGGCGCGCCACGGAAGGCGGCCGGCGCCGGCGCATGCTCGATACGCTCGCGCAGCGCCGCGAACAGGATCAGCGCAAGGCCAAAGCCGACTGCCGCACCGAAACCGAACAGGATCGAGC
>DAOMOD010000144.1:3498-10770 GCA_035444205.1 Lysobacteraceae bacterium | reverse complement strand
CGCATCCGTGACGTGGTGGAGGGCGCGCTGGCGCACTGTCCCAATGTGATCGTGGTGGACGACGGCTCCGAGGACGCCACGGTCGAACGCATCGCCGACCTGCCGATCACCCTGGTCCGCCATGAGCAGCGGCGCGGCAAGGGCGAGGGCCTGCGCGAGGGCTTCGCGGAGGCGACGCGGCGTGGCTACCTGGGTGTGCTCAGCATGGACGGCGACGGCCAGCATGCCGCCGAGGACATCCCGCGTCTGCTTGCCGCCGCGGCGCACCATCCCGACCATATCGTGATCGGCGCGCGTCTGAAGAAGCGCGCGCAGCAGCCGGCCTACCGGCGTCTCGCCAACGAGTTCGCCGACTGGGGCATCGCCTGGGCCACCGGCTATCGCATCGCCGACACGCAGAGCGGCCAGCGCTACTATCCGGCCGCGGTCGCCGCCCTGCCCGACATCGCCGCCCAGGGATTCGTGTTCGAGGCCGACATCCTGATCGAGGCTGCGCGCCGCCTTGGCACGCGCTGCGTTTCGGTGCCGATCGAGTCGCGTTACACCGGCCCCGGTCTGGCCGGCAAGCTGCGCCGCAGCCATTTCCGCCCCCTGATGGACTTGTACCGCATCACCTCCCACGTGGTGGGCAAGGTGTGGCGTTATGGCAGCATCTGCAAGCGCTACGGCGAGGCGCGACGCAGCCGCGCCTTGATATTCGATCCGGGAGCCGAAGAGCGACAAGCCTGATGCAGGAGCGCACCTTGTGTGCGACTCCTGCGTTGCGGTCGCGCACAGGGTGCGTTCGGCTGCTCCGCAGCTACGCCGGGCTGCCCCGGGACCTACGAAAGCGCGGCAACGTGCCGCGCCCCATCTTTGCGCGCCCGGGAGGGCGCGTGGCTCTTTGGGTCCCCTCTGGAGCGGCGGGCGGCCTGTGAGAAGGCCCCGTTGGGGTGGCGCACATGATGTGCGCCAGTCTGCCGCACGCGAACCTGGAGGGCAGGATGCCCGGAGGGCGCGCAAGCGGGGCGTCCTCTCTTTTGGTTACTTTTCTCTGGACGAGCAAAGAGAAGTGACCCGGCCGCCGGAGGGCGGACGGAACCCCCGTCAGCGACGACACAGACAGCCCGCGCCGCAGGCGCTCCGAACAGGAACTGTGAAACACCGAAACGTAGCGATCGCGGCTTTCGCCGCTCCTACAATAGAGACAACCGCGCGAGCACGTTGCAGTGACCCGGCCGCCGGAGGGCGGACGGAACCCCCGTCAGCGACGACACAGACAGCCCGCGCCGCAGGCGCACTGACCCCACCACCCCGGCATTGGCGTACATTAGCGGGGCTATCAGCAAGGCGGCGACATGACCCAGCACTACGACGCGGTGATCCTCGGCGGCGGCCTGGCCGGCCTTACGCTGGCGCTGCAGCTTCGCCAGCGCTTCGCCGACCTCAGCATCCTGGTGCTGGAATGGCGCCGCCATCCTTTGCCGGTGGCGGCGCACAAGGTCGGCGAGTCGACGGTGGAGATCGGTGCGCACTACTTCGCCGACACGCTGGGGTTGAAGGATCACCTGGAGCGCGAGCACATCCGCAAGTTCGGTTTCCGCTTCTTCTTCTCGGAGGGCCGCCGCGAGCTCGACCAGGTCACCGAGCTCGGTGTGCGTCGCGTGCTGCCGACGCCGGCATGGCAGATCGACCGCGGCGTCTTCGAGAACTTCCTCGGTGAGGAAGTGCGACGTCGTGGCATCGACTTCCGCGATGGCGCGGTGGTGCGCGGCTTCGACATCCGGCCCGGCGATGAGGCGCACGAGGTCCGCTTCGAGCACGACGGCCGCCAGCACACGGCGAGTGCGACCTGGCTGCTCGACGCCTCCGGCCGCGCCGGGCTGGTCAAGCGCCGACTTGATCTCGCCGCGACCAATGCCCACGACGCCAATGCCGTCTGGTTCCGCCTGGATGCGCGGCTGCCGATTGACGACTGGTGCGACAATCCGTCGTGGCGCGGCGAGTGCGATCCACCGGAACGCTGGCGGTCGACCAACCACCTGGTCGGACCCGGCTACTGGGTGTGGCTGATCCCGCTGTCCTCCGGTGCGCATTCGGTCGGCATCGTCGCCGACGCGAGGATGCACCCGCTGGAGGCCATGAACAGTTTCGAACGCGCGCTGGACTGGCTGCGCACCTTCCAGCCGCTGGTGGCAGACAAGGTGGAAGCGCAGCGCGATCGACTGCTGGACTTCGCCTACTTCCGCAACTTCTCCTATGGCTGCCGGCAGGTGTTTTCCGCCGACCGCTGGGCATTGACCGGCGAGGCCGGGGTGTTTCTGGATCCCTTCTATTCGCCCGGCAGCGACTTCATCGCCATCGCCAACACCTACATCGTCGAGCTGGTGGCGAAACAGCGAGAGGGTGCGGCGCTGGCACCCTTCGTGCGGCGCTGCCAGCGCCTGTTCTTCTCGTTCTACGAAAGCACGCTCAGCCTGTACCAGGACCAGTACCCGCTGTTCGGCAACGCCGAGGTGCTGCCCCACAAGGTGCTGTGGGACTACGCCTACTACTGGGGCGTGCTGTGCCAACTGGTGTTCCAGCAGCGCCTCACCGACTTTGCCTTGATCGCCGATCTCGCCGCCGAACTGCAGCAGGCCGAGACGCTCAACCGGCACATGCAGGCATTGTTCCGCCGCTGGCACGCCGCGGGCGAAGCGGCCAACCCGGCCACCCTGCTCGACCAGGGCGATCTCGACTGGTTCTTCGAACTCAACCGCGGCCTGCACGATGCGCTCGACGACGCCGGCGTGCGCCAGCGCCTGCGCGACCACGTCGATCTGCTGCAGCGGCTGGCCGGCGCACTGGAGGCGCGTGCCGGAGAGGCGCCGACCGGCGCATCGGGCACGCCGACGCCGCAGCTTTTCGGCCGCGCCGCCTGAACATCCGCGGCAGCGCCGCCGCCTACATGTCTCCCAGTCGAGCGCCGTCCCCGGGGACCCTCAACCCATCCCGCCATTGATGCCGATCACCTGTCCATTGATGTAGCCGGCAGCGTCGGAGGCGAGGAAGGCCACCAGCGCTGCCACTTCCTCCGGCGTGCCGGCGCGGGCGGCTGGGACCATGGCCTTGATCTGTTCGGTGCTGAACGCCGACTCGGCCATGCCGCCGGCGATCACGCCGGGCGCGACCACGTTGACGGTGATGCCGCGCGAGGCCAGTTCGCGCGCCAGCGAGCGGCTGGCGCCATGCAGGCCGGCCTTGGCGGCGGCGTAGTTGGTCTGCCCGCGGTTGCCGAGCACGGCGGCCACCGAGGACACGTTGATGATGCGTCCCCAGCGCGTGCGCGCCATCGGCAGCAGCAGCGGCTGGGTGACGTGGAAGAAACCGTTGAGGCTGACATCGACCACGCGGTGCCACTGCTCGGCGCGCATGCCGGCCATGGTGGCGTCGTCGTGGATGCCGGCGTTGTTGACCAGCACCTGGATCGGGCCGTCCTCGAGCATGGTTTCCAGTGCGGCAGCGCAGGCCGCGGCATCGGCCACGTCGAAGGCGACCGCGGCGGCGGCATATCCTTGGGCGCCGAGTTCGGCGACAAGCGCCTCGGCGCGTTCGATGCCGGTGTTGGCGTGGACTTGGACGAAGCAGCCCTGCGCCGCGAGAGCGCGACAAATGGCGGCGCCGAGATCGCCGCTGCCGCCGGTGACCAGGGCGCGTCGAGTTGGATTCATATCGACTCCAGAACTTGTGTCTGCCGCATTCTTACCGATCAACGCCCGCCATCGGGGGTAGCGAAGGGCGACTTTCGACCCCAAGCAGTCATTCAGAAAGCAGACTTGCGGAGGGAGTGGTGACACTATAGTATCACTTCATGCGAACTGAACTGGTGACGACACTGAAGCGTCAGGCCACCGACTTGCTGGAGGCGGTGGAGCGCGAGCGCGAACCCATCCTGATTACCCATCACGGGTTGCCGTCCGCCTACCTGGTCGACGCAACGAGTTTTGAATCCATGCAACGGCGTATGTCGCTGCTCGAGTCGATCGCTCGCGGTGAAAGGGCGATCGAGGAAGGGCGGGTCCTATCACAGGCCGACGCCAGACAGCGCATGTCGCGATGGCTGAAATAGTCTGGTCCGAGCCGGCACTCGCCGATCTCGACGCGATTGCCGACTTCATCGCACTGGACAACCCTACGGCCGCCGCCGAACTGGTTCGCAAGGTGTTTGCGCATATCGAGCAGCTGCGTGACCACCCGGAGAGCGGCCCGAGACCGGCCGAGCTGAAGGGCTGGCGCTACCGTCAGATCGTGGAGCCACCATGCCGGGTCTTCTATCGATACGAGCGAAACACCGTATACGTGGTCCATGTGATGCGTGCAGAGCGAAAGCTGCGACGGACCAAGCTCAAGCGTTAGGGAAGCTCGAACAGGACCCGGGTTGAGACGGCGTGGTCGGCCGCGGTAAACGCCGAGCGATCCTCTCCGACAACGCCTGACCACGTTTGGCCGGCTGACGCCAGTCAGCGAGCGGCGCAACCCGACCCAAGGCGGACGGTCAGATCACTGGGCGATCCATGCAAGAAGCAAGACACGACCCCCGACGACTCATGCAAGAAGCAAGACACGACCCCCGACGCGCGTTCGCCAAGCGGGATGGACTGTCCTCGAATCCAGATCAGGCCGCAACAAGGCGCCTCACCTGAAGCTCCCCGCGGTGCTGCTCGGCGTTCCACAGGTCATAGTGAGTCTGCTGGTTGAGCCAGCTTTCCGCCGTGGTATCGAAAGCAATGGACAAGCGAATGGCCATTTCCGGACTGATGCCCGCACGGCCATTCAAGATGGCGCTCAAGGTCTTGCGGCTTACACCCAGAGCCTTGGCAGCTTCGGTCACCGAAAGTCCGAGCGGTTCAAGGCAAAGCTCCCGAATGACTTCACCGGGATGGGGTGGGTTGTGCATACGCATGGCAATACCTCAGTGATAGTCCTCATAGTCGACAACCTCGGCATCTTCGCCATCAAACCGGAAGGTCACTCGCCAGTTTCCGCTGACCTGGACGGCCCACGTACCCGATCGATTCCCTTTCAGTTCGTGAAGCCGCAGTCCGGGAAGATTCATGTCTTGTGGTTGGCTCGCGGCATTGAGGCGGCCGAGGATGAGACGGAGCCTGGCGGCATGGGCTGCCTGGATTCCGGAGACACTTCCGGTTACGAAGAACCGCCTGAGGCCTTTGTGCCTGAAGCTCCGAATCATGTGGCGCAGTGTAACCCGTTACGTTACGGGTGGCAATCTTGTGACCACTGGGCGTCCATGCGCCCCGCGGCGCATGACGCACGTCGAGTCGGCCCGGGCTGCGTCGCCGATGTAGCAGTGTTTCTTGTCGGCATCCTCTTCGACGCTCGCGAGATTGTGGCTGTCCTCGAATTCGCTCGAATTCGTACTCGAATTCGTACTGTCCTCGAATTCGTACTCGAATCCGTGTTCGCACTCAGTGCTATCAATGATTACGCGTCAAAGGGCAGCGGCCAGCTTCGCCGCCGCCGCGCGCATGCCCGCAAAGACGGCGTCAGCGACCTGTGCAGGAAACGTCTCCGGCAGCATTGCAGTGACGCGGGAGATGACCTCGGGAGTGATCATGACCAGATCGTCGATCAGCGTCTGAACTACGTCCTCAGCGATGCCGCACGTGCGCGCTGTGCTCACCCAATGACGCCGGAGGATGCGGCTCCAATCGTAGTGGCGGTTCTGTCCGAATACCGCCATCGCCATGCGCACGCGCTCCGGGGCCAGCTGGTTGGCGCCGTGACCGAGAATCGGGTATGCCGAAAGCACGTCGTACAGTGGTGTCAGGCGGTAACGACCCTGTGGCTCGATGGCCAAGCTGAAGTTCTTCGCGTGGCCATCGGTGGCGCAGAGCAGCCAGAACACGAGCTGCGCCTTGAAGAACGTCAGCCGGTCGGCCGCGGCATCCTGCGCGCCGAGAAGCAGGTCGAGGATGGCCTTGATGCCGGGCCCGCCATCGGCTTCGTATTTGACGGCCGGTGGGATGCCCAGCGCCTGGCAGCAGTCTTCCTGCGGCAGCCGGAGCCAGTGCGTTCCCGCCTGGGCCATTCGGCGGTCGAACCGGTCGACGATCAGCGCCTTTTGGTCTTCGAAGACGGCCATTTCGCAAGCCGCAACCGGTAGGCCATAGGCAGCGACGATCTGTGCGCACAGCCACTCGTTCTCCACCGATGTGGAGAAGTCCGCCTGCATGTTGCCGACACGACCTACCGGCAGCTTGAAGATGTGCGTGGTGGGCGTGGCACCGATGGGGCGATGCCAGCAGCCGTCGTGGCGGAGCAGAGCGGTCTTTTCCTGCGCGCCGGCCAGCGAGATGCGGAAGTCGTCGTAGTCGTGCTGGCCCAGGATCGCGGCGGTCGTCGTGCCGCGCAGCAGCAGGGCGATATCGGCCTCCGAAAGTGCCTCGCCGTCGATGCGGTCGATGCCGACCGGTTCCTGGTCCATGGGCAGCAGCTGCACTGCGCCCACGCAGTCCCGCCCGATCTCGGCCAGCAGGTCGAAGGCAAGGGTCGAGGCGGTATGGAACCGGGTCTGGATGCGGCGGCGGATGTCCCGGCTGTCGGGCAGCAGGTTGTCGAAGAACGACTCAACCACCTCGCCGCGGTAGGTAAGCGCCGCCGGCTGTAGCGGCATCGACAACGAGAGCGGGCGGGACGCCGGCGACACCAGCCAGCCATTCTCGTAGGCGAATGCGTGGGCGTTGTTCGTCCCCAACATCCAGGTGCCGACACGCTCCGCATTCATCCACACGGCAAGCTGGCGCGTGCGGCGCGGACGAGGCATTCGCTACCACTCCGAGCCGGGGGTGGGTGGGGTGCCGTGCTTGGGCTGCAGCACCATTTCCAGCCCGAGGGCGGACAGCAGCTTGTAAAGGCTGCCCACGCTTCCCCGCGCCGGATCCGACTCGAGCGCAGAGATCGTCTTTGGGAGCAGCCCGACCAGCGCTGCGGCCTGTTTCTGGGTCATCTTGCTGGCCCGGCGTTGGCCTCGTAGCACCGAGGCCAATTGATCCGGAGTTTGGACGCGCAGCAGCATTGGATTTCCCCTGCGGGGCATTGCGTGAGTACATACCTCATAGGGTATATTCTGTCAATATCCCCTGTGAGGTATTTCCGCATGCATCGTACGCAGTTCTTCGCCAAGGATCATGCTTGACGCGCGTTTCTCGGCATTCGCGGCTGCCGCGCGAATCCCATCCACCATGAATGCGTGCGCGCGGCGCGCGGGTGGTGGTGAACGACATGGGCGAT
>DAOMOD010000144.1:0-3488 GCA_035444205.1 Lysobacteraceae bacterium | reverse complement strand
GCGGGGTCTTGTTCCTTGCACGGAGCAGCGCGGCGCGCGGGGTCGCGGCGCGCGGGGTCGTGTCTTGTTTCTTGCACGAGCGCGGAGCGGGGGGTCGTGTCTTGTTTCTTGCACGGAGTAGTCTTCAAGCCGAACACCCGCTACGGACCGGACCAACGGATCGAGAGACTCTGCTTCATGCACGGTGCGTGGATCGATACGTACGCCCGCTCATGGCCGACAGATGCCGACCATTAGCGGACGCTAAAGTCGGATTCTTCACAGTTCGCTAGCCTTCCAGGCCCAGTCATTGAACCGCCCATGCTGTATCGACGCATTCAGGTTTTGCTAGCCAACCTTCTTGTTCTTCAGGTGGTGTTGTTGGACGCCGCGATCTCGCGGGAGCGCGTACCCGCCGAGTTCGTGCATGACCGTGTATGGCTGACTCCCCGCTTGAACGAGCAACCACTGCGGTTTTTTACCGACACCGGTGGTGGCTTCAACGCAATCTCGGCAGACGCCGTAGTGCGCCTCGGACTGCCGACCACAACCGTGGAGGACATCGACGTCGTCGCGTGGCCTCGGTTCGACACTGGCTTCGCGCCTCCGGCACCGCCATCGCATTTCATGGACGGCCGACTCGTCGTGGTGGACGCAGACAAGCTAAGAGGCAAGGACGGGTTTCTCGGCGGTCGCTGGTTCGCCGACTCGGTGTGGGAATTCGACTACGGCGAGGGCACCCTGCACCGACTCACCGAATTCGTGCCCTCGGACACGGATGGCGAGCCTGTATCCCTAGGGTTCCAGACTGACGCCGACGGTACGCGCACCATGCATTTTCCGAGCATCGACGTAACGATCGACGGCGAAGTGCTGCCCATGCTCTACGACAGCGGCGCCACAATGACTACGACAGACGCGTCGGCGCCGATCTTCGGCGTCGAACAGGGGACCGAGGTCGCCATCGGCTTCATCGAAGCATCGGTATTCGAGCGCTGGGCGGCTGCGCATCCTGATTGGCGGATCGTCGATTCCGCAGACCGCATGGGTGGTGCCTCGTGGCGCATGATCGAGGTTCCCATGATCGAAATAGGCGGCCACAAGGCGGGTCCATCATGGTTCGCGGAGCGACCTGACGGCACGTTCGGCGAGTACATGGCCGGCATGATGGATCGCCCAACGCTTGGTGCGATCGGCGGCTCCACGCTGCGCCACTTTCGTGTCGTCCTCGACTATCCCGGCTCTGCCGCGTACTTTCGGCCGATCGCAAGTGCTCCCGAGTAGAAGGCCAGAATCCATCAGGTTCAGGGCCTTTCACCTGCTCCTTCGGGCGCGCCCGAATGACGGCTTTTGGCCGGAAGTGGTCATCCGAACGGAAGGACGATCAGGCGATGTTATCGGGACCGACCATGACGGCGGCACGGCCCTCAGCCAGTACGGCGCCGTCGTGTTCGACACGAAACGCGTACTGCCAACTGCTCGCGGTGTCGATCAGTTTCTCGGCATGCACGTCCAGTGGACCGGGGAGGTCATGCACGAAGCCGCGCGCAATGCGCACCGCGCGCAAGGACACCAGCAGGCCAGGTTGCGTCCGCGCTCCGGCAGCGCTTGCCAGCAGGCCGCCGTGCACGGCCATGGCCTGGGCACCGTACTCGCACAGGTGAATGGCGCGCAGGCCGTCGGCGCTGCGCAGGGGGTTGGCCTCGCTGCGATGCGAGTCGCTGCGGCAATGGATGTGGGCTGCGTCCCATGCGACCACGGTGTCGAGCAGGCACATGCCGCCCTGGTGCGGGATGAGCGAGAGGATCAATTCACGGTCGAGCATGCTCGGGCCTGCTGCGGGCGAGCAACGCCGCCAGTACGAAGTTGAAGGCCACGCCGCAGCACACGGTGAGGCCGATGGCGCGCAGCACCGGAATGCCGGAGCTCGCCAGCAGGCCGAACACCAGCGCGGTCGACAGCGCGCAGACGGCGATGCCGTGCAGGGTGCGGCGGCGTTCGGCGGCTTCGGCGCGGGCGCGTTCGAAGAACAGGGCGTAGTCGAGTCCGAGGCCGCTGGCCAGGATCAGCGCGACCACGTGGAACAGGTTGAAGGCCACCCCCAGGGCGTTGAGCACGGCCGCCACCAGCAGTGCCGCCAGCAGCACCGGCGACAGCACGCGCAGCACCCGTCGCGGGCGCCGCAGGAAGGCGAGCAGGGCCAGCGCCATTACCGCCAGTGCCAGCAGCAGCGCCAGCAGCACGCGTTCGCGGTAGGCGGAGGCCAGCGCTTCGGAGGCAGCCTTCATGTCGAGCAGGTGCAGGTCCTCGCCGTGCTGCGCGGCGAAGTCGAGCAGCACTCGCGGATCGGCGACCTCGGCCAGTCCGATCAGCGCGGTCGGTGTGGTCGCATCGCGCGGCAGCAGCGCCGCAAGGCGCGGGCCGAGCGCGCTGGATTCAAGATCGTTCCAGACGAGCGGCGCGAGCCGACGGGCGGCCTCGACATCGTCGAGGAAGGGCGCGAACGCGCCGTCGCGGAAGGGCAGCCCGGCGCTGGCTGCATGCAGATCGGCGGCCAGGGTCTCGGCATCGGGCAGGTGCGCCTGGCGCGCGCGTTGGGTGCGCTGGCTGGGCAGGTAGCGGCATGGCGGTTCGACGCCAGAAACGACACCTTGTTCGACCAGCGCGTCGAGCGCCGGCAGCAGGGCCTCGCAGCGTTGCAGCAGGGTCTCGCTGTCGGCGGCTTCCAGCACCAGGACATGGCGCACGTCGCTGGCGCCCAGCGCGGCGCGCAGCTCGCCGTCGCGCGCGAGCAGCGCCTTCGGTACCGGCGTGAGGTTGGCCAGGTTGTCGTCCCACAGGGGTCGCGGCGACAGCGCCAGCCAGGCCGCCGCGAGCAGCGCCAGCAGCACCGCAGCGATGGCGGGCAGGCGCGCCGCGTCGAGGCGTCGATCCAGAAATGCCGGCAGTGGCGCCATGGCGAGATCGCGCGCTGCGGCGGGCAGCAGCGCCGGCAGCAGGAAGCGCGTACAGAGGGCCGCCGCCAGCAGGCCGGCCAGGGCGAAGGCGGCGAGCTGGCTCAGGCCCTCGACGCCGGAGGCGAAGAAGCTCAGGTAGGCGAGGCAGGTCGACACCGCGCCGGCCGCCAGGGTCGGCCAGATCGCGCGCGCCGTGTGCTGCGCCGTCCGTTGCGGGCGATGGTGGCTGAACAGGTGTACCGGGTAGTCCAGGGCCACGCCGATCAGGGTGAAACCGAAGGCCAACGTGATGCCGTGCACGCTGCCGAACAGCGCCGCGACGGTGGCCATGCCGGCCAGCGCCGCGGTGGCCAGCGGCAACACGCCGAGCAGCGGCAACGCCAACCCGCGATAGGCCAAAGTCAGCAGCACCAGCAGCAGCACGCCGGCGGCAAGGCTGAGGCGGGTGGCTTCGCTCTGCGTGCGCTCGCGCATCAGCACCGCGAAGGCGCCGGGGCCGCTCACCTCGACCTGCACGCGCGCATCGCTTGCGACGGCGGCGAGGGTCTGGTG
>DAOMOD010000143.1:0-11045 GCA_035444205.1 Lysobacteraceae bacterium | reverse complement strand
GCGGTGTTCCTGGCGGTGCTGGCGGTCGGTATCGGCGTCAATCTGCGTCAGGTGGTGCGCCTGCAGCGCGAAGCACGCTGGATGGACGCTTTCCGCCGCTCCGATCCCGAGCGCCCCTTGCCGGTGAAGCCCAGGCTGCTGGCGTCGATGGCGCGCGTGCTCACCTCGCGCGAGCGCGGCAAGTTCCATCTCACGCCGATGTCGATGCGCTCGATCCTGGACAGCGTGCAGATCCGCCTGGAGGAGCAGCGCGACCTGTCGCGCTACCTGATCGGCCTGCTCATCTTCCTGGGCCTGCTCGGCACCTTCTGGGGCCTGCTCATCACCATCCGCTCCATCGGCGACATCATCGGCGGGCTGTCGGTGGGCGCCGACGTGGGGGGCATGTTCGAGGCGCTCAAGGTCGATCTGCGCCCGCCGGCATGGCGACCGCCTTCTCCACCTCGTTGTTCGGCCTTGCCGGATCGCTCATCGTGGGCTTCCTCGACCTGCAGTCGGGGCACGCGCAGAACCGCTTCTACAACGAGCTGGAGGAATGGCTGTCGGGGATGGCGCGGCTGCCCGCGGGGTTGTCGGCGGAAGGCGAGACCAGCGTGCCGGCCTACGTGCAGGCGCTGCTGGAACAGACCGCCGAAAGCCTTGACCGCATGCAGCGCGCCATCGGCGAATCGGAGCGCGAGCGCCGCGCCGGCACCGAGCAGCTCACCGAACTCAACACCCACCTCGGGCGCCTGGCCGAGATGATCCAGCGCGAATCGCGCGATCTGTCGGCGCTGGCCGAAGCCCAGGTCGAACTGCGCGGCGTGCTGCGCCAACTCGCCAGCCAGCCCGACCGCGGCGAACAGACGGTGGAAGCGCTGCGCTCGGAACTGCGCCTGCTGTCGCGCACCATCGCCGCCGCCATGGACCGCGGCGAGCGTCCCGACTGACATGGCGCTCGCCTCCCGCCGCCGCCGCGCGCTGGACCTTTGGCCGGGCTTCGTCGACGCCCTTGCCGCACTGCTGATGGTGATGGTGTTCGTGCTGCTGCTGTTTGTGCTCGGCCAGTTCGTGCTGTCGGATGCCATCAGTGGGCGCGACCGTGCGCTGGACCGGCTCAACGCCGAACTCGCCGCGCTGGCACGCTCGCTCAGTCTGGAGACCGAGGCGCGTGCACGTGCCGAAACCGAAGTCGGCGAGCTGAGCGCCACGCTCACCGCCGAGCGCCGCGAAGGGGCGGCCCTGCGCAGTCGTCTGGGCGCCACCGAGGCCTCGCTGGCGGGCACCCGCGAGGAACTGGCCGAACGTCGCACCGAGATTGCCCGCCTGACCGTCGACATCGATGCGCTGGCGCGCCTCAAGGCCGAACTGGAGGCCGAGGTGGCGCGGCTGGCGGTGTCGCTCGACACCACCCGCAGCGAGCTGACCGCGCAGACCGAAGTCTCCGAGCGCGCCATCGCCCAGACCGAGCTGCTCAACCGCCAGCTCGCCGCGGTGCGCGAACAGCTCGAACAGTTGAACGCCGCGCTGGCCGCCGCCGAGGCCGACGCGCGTGCCAAGGAGATCCGCATCGAGGAACTGGGGCGTGAGCTGAACATTGCGCTGGCCATGCGCGTACAGGAACTCAGCCGTTACCGCTCCGAATTCTTCGGCCGCCTGCGTGCCGCGCTCGGCGACCGCGACGACGTGCAGATCGTCGGCGACCGCTTTGTGTTCTCCAGCGAAGTCCTGTTTCCGACCGCCTCCGACGAGGTCAGCGAGGAAGGACTGATGCAGTTGTCACGTATCGCCGAGACACTGAAGGAGATCGCCGTCGAGATGCCGGCCGACCTGCCCTGGGTGCTGCAGGTGGACGGCCACACCGACCGCCGGCCGATCCGTACCGCGCGCTTCCCCTCCAACTGGGAGCTGTCCAGCGCGCGCGCCATCGCCATCGTGCGCTTCCTCAAGGACCGCGGCATTGCCGCCGAACGCCTGGCCGCCACCGGCTATGGCGAGTTCCATCCGCTGGTGGCGGGCGACAGCGAGGAAGCGCTGGCACGCAACCGGCGCATCGAGCTCAAGCTGACCAGCCGGTGACCCCCCGGGGACGGCACGACAAGCCCGGCCGCAGGCAGGGAGAAGCCGAACAGTGATTGCGCATCGCGCCCTCCACCCGCTACCGTGATCACCTTTTCCACCCCATTCGGCGCCGACCGTTGGCGCCACCCCAGGAGGGAACACCATGAACTGGCTGACCGACATCCTCGACCAGGACCTCGACCCCACCGAGTCGCAGGAGTGGATCGAGTCGCTCAAGGCGGTCATCGACGCCGACGGCCCGGAACGCGCCCATTACCTGCTGGAACGCATGGTCGAAGTCACCCGTCGCGCCGGCGCCTTCCTGCCTTTCCAGTCGACCACCGATTACATCAACACCATTCCGCCGCATCTGGAGGCCAAGCCGGAGGCCGACAGCGACCCGGCCATGGAATGGCGCATCCGCTGCATCATCCGCTGGAACGCCATGGCCATGGTGGTGCGGGCCAATCGCAAGCCGGGCGATCTGGGTGGGCACATCGCAAGCTTTGCCAGTTCCGCTACGCTCTATGACGTCGGTTTCAACCACTTCTGGCGCGCTCCCCACGCAGGCCATCCCGGTGACCTGATCGGCATCCAGGGGCACTCCAGCCCGGGCGTCTACGCGCGTGCCTTCCTGGAAGGGCGCCTGACCGAGGACCAGATCGACCACTTCCGCATGGAGGTCGACGGCCGCGGCATCCCCAGCTACCCACACCCGTGGCTGATGCCGGAGTTCTGGCAGCTACCCACCGTGTCGATGGGGCTCGGGCCCATCATGTCGATCTACCAGGCGCGGTTCTGGAAGTATCTGGAGCACCGCGACCTGATGCCGCAGACCGACCGCAAGGTGTGGTGCTTCATGGGCGACGGCGAGTGCGACGAACCGGAGTCGCTCGGCGCCATTTCGCTCGGCGGTCGCGAACAACTCGACAACCTGGTGTTCGTCATCAACTGCAATCTGCAACGCCTCGACGGCCCGGTGCGCGGCAACGGCAAGATCATCCAGGAGCTGGAAGGCGTGTTCCGCGGCGCCGGCTGGAACGTGATCAAGGTGGTCTGGGGCGGCTACTGGGACCCGCTTCTGGCGCGCGACAGCAAGGGCGTGTTGAAGAAGTTGATGATGGAAACCGTCGACGGCGAGTACCAGAACTACAAGGCCTTCGGCGGCGCCTTTACCCGAGAGCACTTCTTCGGCAAGTATCCTGAGACGCGCGAGATGGTGGGCAATCTGTCCGACGACGACATCTGGCGTCTCAATCGCGGCGGCCACGATCCGCACAAGATGTTCGCCGCCTACGCCACCGCCATGGCGCACAAGGGGCAGCCCACGGTGATCCTGGCCAAGACCGTCAAGGGATACGGCATGGGCAAGTCGGGCGAGTCGCTGAACCCCACCCACCAGACCAAGAAGCTCGACGACGAGGCGGTGCGCCACTTTCGCGACCGCTTCAAGATTCCGATTTCCGACGACAAGCTCCCCGAAGTGCCGTTCTACCACCCCGGCCCGGATTCGCCGGAAGTGCAGTACATGCGTTCCCGTCGCGAGAAGCTTGGCGGATTCCTGCCGCAGCGGCGGCGCAAGGCGGAGCAATCTTTCGAGGTGCCTGCGCTGGACAAGTTCGAGCGGCTGCTGAAGGACTCCGGCGAGCGTGAGATCTCCACCACCATGGCTTTCGTGCAGGCGCTCAACATCATCCTGCGCGACAAGCAGGTAGGTCCGCGGGTGGTACCGATCGTCGCCGACGAAGCACGCACCTTCGGCATGGAAGGCCTGTTCCGCCAGATCGGCATCTACGCGCCGTTCGGACAGAAGTACAAGCCGGTCGATGCCGACCAGCTCATGTACTACCGCGAGGACGCCGCCGGGCAGGTGCTGCAGGAGGGCATCACCGAGGCCGGCGCGATGTCTTCCTGGATCGCCGCGGCGACCAGCTACAGCACCAACAACCTGCCGATGCTGCCGTTCTTCATCTTCTACTCGATGTTCGGCATGCAGCGTATCGGCGACCTCGCCTGGGCCGCAGGCGACATGCGCGCACGCGGCTTCCTGCTCGGGGCGACGGCCGGCCGCACCACCCTGAACGGCGAGGGTCTGCAGCACGAGGACGGCCACAGCCACCTGCTGGCCGGCGCCATCCCCAACTGTCGCGCCTACGACCCGAGCTTTGCCGGCGAAGTGGCGGTGATCCTGCAGGACGGCATGCGCCGCATGCTCACCGAGCAGGAGGACTGTTTCTACTACGTCACCCTGATGAACGAGAACTACGCGCACCCGGCATTGCCGGAGGGTGCGGCGGAAGGCGTGATCCGCGGCATGTATCACCTGATGTCCACCCCCCCCGCGGGCGGGGGAGGTCGAAGCGGCAAAGCTGCTTCGGGAGGGGGCAAGGGCCGGCGCAACGGGCCGCACGTGCAACTGCTGGGTTCCGGCACCATCCTGCGCGAGGTGATCGCCGCCGCCGAGCTGCTCGACAGGGAATTCGGGGTGTCGGCCGACATCTGGTCCTGCCCGAGCTTCACCGAACTCAGGCGCGACGGCCACGATGCCGAACGCTACAACCGCATGAATCCGGAGGCGAAGAAACCGCGCGTGGCCTACGTCACCGAATGCCTGGATGGCCGCAAGGGTCCGGCCATCGCCGCCACCGACTACGTGCGTCAATACGCCGACCAGATCCGCGCCTTCGTGCCGATGCGCTACAGCGTGCTCGGTACCGACGGCTTCGGCCGCTCCGACACCCGCGCCAATCTGCGCCGCTTCTTCGAGGTGGACCGCCACTACATCGCCCACGCCGCCATCGCCGCGCTTGCCGCCGAAGGCGAGATGACCGCCAAGGACGTGGCGCGCGCCATCAAGACCTTCGGTATCGATCCGGAGAAGGTGAATCCGCTGGGGGTGTGATTGATGTCTCGAAAGACGAAGCCACAAATCGTGATTGAACGCCGTTCAATGGATACGGCGGCGTTCAATCCGGAAGCGACGCTGCCTTATGCGCTACGGCTCAAGGACTTCGAAATGGCGATGCAGGACGTCTATGATTTCTTCTTCGACATCAACACCGCGTTGATCGGGAAAGGACTTGAGCGTCTTGATGACATGCTGCGGCCGGCGATCCTGTCCGGTGTGCTATCCGACATGTTGACTGCGAGCCTGGCGAAGCATTCTCGTAGCCTCGTGGTCAATCGCTACCACAACGGTCATCCCGATCTTGTTGTCAGGGGCCGTTACCCGGGCGACCGGATAAAGTCTGGAGAGGAGGGCGTTGAAGTCAAGACGACGCGCAAGGCGGGTGGAGCGGTCGACACGCACGGTGCCCGTGAGCAGTGGATGTGCGTGTTCGTTTATGTCGTCGATAACGACGGCGAAGACTTGGCGAAGCGACGGGCTCTGGAGTTCACCGAGGTATACCTGTCCCACGTCGGCATTGAGGACTTCCGAAGAAACGAGCGCAGCGAGCTTGGAACGCGGACCTCTACGCTTCACAAGGATGGCGTCGCCAAGCTTCGAAGCAATTGGGTGTATCGTCTACGACACTAGCAAGTCAGCAAGCTTCGGTATCGCGGTACATGCGGTGGCGTAAAAGTCGGAGTCTTTCTCCACGCCCATGCTTCGATAGCCTACGGCACATGCGGCGGCGAGCGTCGAGCCTGCGCCCGCAAACGGGTCGCAAACGATCCCTTCACCGAGTGGCAGCGACGCGCGCACGAGCTTGCGCATGAAGGCCTGCGGTTTCAGACTCGGGTGGGGCGCGAGTTTGCGCTCAGATGCGCGGGTCGGCGAGGACTCGATGACATCGCCGAATGGCTTGTCTTTCGCCGGTCGCCTGAATCCCCCGACCTTCCAGCGCCGGAGGTTGTCCTGGACACGACCGTCAAGTGGCTTGCGAAAGACCAGCCAGGGCTCCCACATGGAACGCGGCATGACGCTCACCCCCGGAAACTCGTCATGGGCAGCTTTGGGTCGATCGCCGCCACGCATCGTCATGACAAGTCGGACAATCTCGCCGCGACGCTCCATGCCGGCATCGGCGAGCGCGGACGACACCAAATACGAGAGCAGGGGATTGGACGCCACAATGACGTTGGCGCCGGGCACAAGCATGCGCAGTGCAAGGCGCCCCCAATGCTTGAAGAATTCGTGGAGGGCCATGAGATCGCCCTTGCCGAGCACGGTGAAGCGCGGCAGCGGGGAACGCTTCGACCCGTCAAAAGATGGAGGGATTCGCCAGACGCCACCCTTGCCTCGTCGAAGCTTGGCCTTCTCCACTTCGCTGAACTCGATGAGGCCGTAGGGAGGGTCAGTGACGATGGTTTCGATAGAGCATTCGGGTTGCTCACGCATCCAGTCAAAACAGTCAGCGAGCAACAGCTCAGCCCCACTCCAAGCGAAACGCTTGCGCAATGGCGGCTCTACCTCGTCGTACGGCGACAGGGACGACTGTTCAAACAGGTCGTCACGCAGTCGGTATACGCCACGATCCGATCGCACGAAAAAGCGCGGCGTATTGAGCCGCAAGTAGGATCGGACGGATGATGGGGCAACGGGTCCGACGGACTCGTGGATGACTTGTGTGATCTCCGACACGGATGCTCCGCATGGCCGCGCAGCCAGTGCGCTGAAGATCGAGTCGCGAACGGTACCGGGCGCCTGGGTCACATCGCTCTCCTTACTTGAATGGGAAAGATAAGACGTCTAGACGTCCGTGTCAATGTCCATGCCCATAGTTCCGCCGCCCTTTCCGTGACCTCACCGACATGCCGAAAGGTCCGATCGTTCGACTAGCCCTTCCGTCGATTCCAGGCGGGAGGCCAGCGGGCTGGCATGACCCAGGAATGAATTGGCCCACTTCCGTCTCACGCCCTGCGACAGGCCCGCCCAAGTCTGCTGACAGTTGCTGACAGGAGCCGCCGATATGGCTGCGCAGACGTGGCACCATGGGGCGATGGCCGCCCCGGTTCCGAAGCTCGACGACGCCTTGTCCGCTTTCCACCCGGCAGTGGCACGCTGGTTTCGCGAGCGCTTCGATGCGCCGACCGAGGCCCAGGCGCACGCCTGGCAAGTGGCGGCCGCGGGCGGCGATCTGCTGGTGTCGGCGCCGACCGGCTCGGGCAAGACGCTGGCCGCCTTCCTCGCTGCTATCGATGCGCTGGTGTGCCGCGGTTGCGAGGCGCCGCTGCCGGATGCAGTGCAGGTGCTGTACGTGTCGCCGCTCAAGGCGCTGTCCAACGACATCGAGAAGAACCTGGCCGAGCCGCTGGCCGGCATCCGCGACCGCCTGTTCGAGGCTGGTCTCGGCGACGTCGACATCCGCAGCGCCGTGCGCACCGGCGACACCTCGCAGGCCGAACGCGCGTTGATGCGGCGGCGACCTCCGCACATCCTGGTCACCACGCCGGAGTCGCTGTTCATCCTGCTCACCAGCGAGGCCGGGCGGGCCATGCTGGGCGGGGTGCGCACGGTCATCGTCGACGAACTGCACGCGGTCGCCGGCAGCAAGCGCGGTGCGCACCTGATGCTGTCGCTGGAACGGCTGGCTGCGCTCACGCCCTCGCCGCCGCAACGTCTCGGACTGTCGGCCACGGTGAAACCGATCGAAGAGGTCGCCGGATTCCTGGCCGGTGCGCAACGGCCGCTGCCGACCCTGGTCGACGCCGGCCACGCGCGCCGCCGCGATCTTGCCCTGGAACTGCCGCGCTCACCGCTGGAAGCGGTGATGGCCCACGAGGTGTGGGCCGAGGTGTACGACCGCCTCGCCGCATTGGCTGGCGAGCACCGCACCACCCTGGTGTTCGTCAATCAGCGCCGCCTGGCCGAGCGCGTGGCGCGCCATCTCGGCGAGCGCATCGGCGAGGAACACGTTGCCGCCCATCATGGCAGCCTGGCCAAGGAGCACCGACTGGCTGCCGAACAGCGCCTCAAGGCTGGCCAGTTGCGCGCCCTGGTGGCGACTTCGTCGCTGGAACTCGGCATCGACATTGGCGATGTCGACCTGGTCTGCCAGCTCGGCTCGCCGCGCGCCATCGCCGCCTTCCTGCAGCGCGTCGGCCGCGCCGGCCACGCGGTCGGCGCGGTGCCCAAGGGGCGGCTGTTCCCGCTGTCGCCCGACGATCTTCTCGAGTGCACGGCGCTGCTCGATGCCGTCCGGCGCGGTGAACTGGACCGCGTGCGCCTGCCGCGCGCGCCGCTCGATGTGCTGGCCCAGCAGATCGTGGCCGAGGTGGCCTGCCGCGAGTGGGACGAGGATGCGCTGTTCGCGCTGGTGCGCCGCGCCGTGCCCTATCGCGCGCTGGAGCGCGCGGATTTCGACGCAGTGGTCGCCATGCTCGCCGAAGGCTACGCCACGCGACGCGGACGACGCGGCGCCTACCTGCACCACGATGCCATTCACCGTCGCCTGCGCGCACGCCGCGGCGCGCGGCTGACCGCGGTCACCAATGCCGGCGTCATCCCCGACCAGTTCGACGCCGACGTGGTACTGCTGCCGGAGGAGCAGCGCATCGGCAGTCTCAATGAGGATTTCGCCTTCGAGAGCATTCCCGGCGACATCTTCCAGCTCGGCAACCACGCCTACCGCATCGTCAAGATCGAGACCGGCAAGGTGTACGTGGAGGATGCCCGCGGCAAGCCGCCGACCCTGCCGTTCTGGCTCGGCGAGGCGCCGGCGCGCAGCGACGAGCTGTCGTTTGCCGTCTCGCGTCTCACCTCGATCGTCGAGCTGGCACTCGACGATATGGGCTCTCCTCTCCCCCCGGGAGAGGGGCCGGGGGAGAGGGTGCGACCGGAGCGAACCGCAGCCATCTCGCTGGAGGTCCCTGCCCCGTCTACCCCAGCCACCGAAAGCCGTCGGCATGGTGATGCCGACCTGCCAATCGCCATCGACCACCTCCGCACCGAACTCGACCTGCCGACCGCCGCCGCCGAACAGCTCGTCACCCACCTCGCCCTGTCGCGCGCCGCGCTCGGCGCGCTACCCACGCTCGACACCCTGGTGCTGGAGCGTTTCTTCGACGAAGTCGGCGACACCCATCTTGTCATCCACTCGCCGTACGGCTCGCGCATCAACCGCGCCTTCGGCCTTGCCCTGCGCAAGCGCTTCTGCCGCCAGTTCAACTTCGAGCTGCAAGCCTCGGCGCTGGAGGACAGCATCGTGCTGTCGCTCGGCCCCACCCACAGCTTCCCGCTGGAGGACGTTGCGCGGTTCCTGCACTCGTCCTCCGCACGCGACGTGCTGATCCAGGCGCTGCTCGACGCGCCGATGTTCGGCACGCGCTGGCGCTGGAACGCCAGCATCGCGCTGGCGGTGAAGCGCATGGTGGGCGGGCGCCGCCTGCCGCCGCAGTTCCAGCGCTCCGACGCCGAGGACCTGCTCACCCTGGTGTTTCCCGAGCAGCTCGCCTGCGCTGAAAACCTCACCGGCGAACGCGAGATTCCCGACCATCCGCTGGTGGCGCAGACGCTCGACGACTGCCTGCACCAGACCATGGACGTGGACGGTTTCCTGGAGCTGTTGCGCCGCATCGAGAATGGCACCGTGCGGGTGGTCGCCCGGGATCTGGCCGCGCCCTCGCCACTCGCCCATTCGATCCTCAGCGCGCGGCCTTACGCCTTCCTCGACGACGGCGAGGCCGAGGAACGGCGCACCCGCAACGTCGCCACCGAGCGGCTCGACGACCTCACCGACGCCGCCGCCCTCGCCCGTCTCGACCCGGCGGCCATCGCACGGGTACGCGCGGAAACCTGGCCGGAAGTGGCCGATGCCGACGAACTGCATGATGCCCTGCTGGTGCATGGCTTCCTCAGCGCCGACGAAGTGACACGCCTCGGCGAACCGTTCGCCGACGCGCTGGCAACCGCGCGACGGGCGACGTGCGCCACGACACCGGGCGGCATCTGCTGGGTCGCCGCCGAACGCCTGCACGAGTTTCTCGTCGCCGTCGCGAATGCGTGTCTCGATCCCGTGCTTGCCCCCATGCGCGCGCTGCCGGAACGAGACGCGGCCTTGCGCGAACTCATCCGCGGCCGCCTGGAACTGCTCGGACCCGCCAGCGCCGCGGCCATCGCCGCACCGCTTGGTGTGGCGCCAGACACCGTGGAAGCCGCCTTGCTGCATCTTGAAGCCGAAGGCGCGGTGATGCGCGGCTGCTTCGAAGCCGCTTCTCTGGAACAAGCGTATGCGACAAGACCCGTACTTCGTGCTCCGCCCGAACCCTCACCCGCCCCCAACCCGCCGTTCGTGGTAAGGAGCGAATCGAGACGCGCAGCGTCGAGTGAGCGTCTCGAACCACCCGCCGCCGTCAACAAATGGAACCTTTCCACTTCGCCCGAACCCTCACCCGCCCCTTCGGGGCACCCTCTCCCGGAGGGAGAGGGGAAACCAGAGCAAGCGCTCGCGCAGCGAGCGCCACAGAGCGAAACGCCGCAGGCGATTGCCCAGTGGTGCGAGCGCAGGCTGCTTGCGCGTATTCACCGCTATTCCCGCGAGCAGCGTCGCGCCGGGGTGCAGCCGGTACCGGCGGCTGCCTTCCTGCGATTCCTGTTTGCCTGGCACGGTCTGCCCCACGCCGACATGGACCGCCGCCGCGAAGGCGAGAGCGCGTTGCCGGCGGTGCTCGAACAGCTCGAGGGTTTTCCGCTTCCGATCGCGGCATGGGAGGACAGCGTGTTGCCGGCAAGATTGCGCGGCTATCTGCCGTCGATGCTCGACCACCTGTGTACAGCCGGGCGTATCGCCTGGTGGCGGGCGGGCGCCGCCGGCGGCGAAGGGCGCAGGAGCGGCCCGCTGCGCTCCACTCCGGTGCTGCTTGCCGATCGCCTTGCGCTTGCCCACTGGCAACGCACGGATGGCGAAGCGCAGGCGGCGGCCGTGTCGAGCCGCGCCGAGCGCGTGCTGCACGCGCTGAAGGACCACGGCGCCTCCTTCCTGTCGGAGCTGGAGAACGACACCGGCATGCTCCAGACCGAGCTGGAGCAGGCGCTCGGTGAGCTGGTCGCGCTGGGTCTGGTC
>DAOMOD010000142.1:0-11169 GCA_035444205.1 Lysobacteraceae bacterium | reverse complement strand
TGGGGAGTGGGGGGTAACGCGAAAGTCTCCCTGTAGGAGCGCACCTTGTGCGCGACCGTGTCGTCGCATCGGTATCGCGCCCGTGTCGCCCACAAGGTGGGCGCCAACGACAGCCATGCCGAGCCCCGACGGGCGGGCTCATGCATCAGCCCCACTCTGCGCGGCCGCCCCACTCCCCACCCCGCTCCCTACTCCCCGCTCCCCGGCCCCTCTTCGTCGAAGCGTCGCTCGAACAGCGCCCGCACCGCCGCCAGCGCCGCTTCGGCGTCGGGGCCGGTGGCGCGGAAGTGGATCTCGGTTCCCTGGCTGGCGGCCAGCATCATCACGCCCATGATGCTCTTGGCGTTGACCTGGCGGCCGCGAGCGCTCATCAGCACGGCGGCCTCGAACGGGGTCACGCATTGCACCAGTCTTGCGGCTGCGCGGGCGTGCAGGCCGAGGCGGTTGGGGACGGTGAGCACGGCCTCAACCGACATCGCGTTCACCCATGGTCGACGATGATCCCGTTGCGCGCACCGCTGGCGGCTACTGTTACCAGCTCGTCCAGCGTGCACTCGGCATAGTTCAGAACGCGCAGCAGCATGGGAAGGTTGAGGCCGGCGACGCGTCGCACCTCGCTGCCCAGCGTGGTCAGGCGCGCGGCGAGGTTGCTCGGCGATGCGCCGTACATGTCGCTCAGGACAAGCACGCCCTGACCCTGGTCGAGCTGACGCAGGCGCGCGCTGCCGGCCAGCAGCATGGCTTCGTCGTCGGCGTCGAAGGGGACCTCCAGTACGCCCACGGGCAGGGGCAGCGGGCGAATCAGGTGCGACACCACGTCCAGTATCGGCTGGCCCATTCCGCTGTGGGTCACCAGGAGTACGCCGACCGCCATCACTCGAGCTCGCGGTGGAAGGTCATGACAGCGTCACGGTTCTCTCGGAAATGATCGGCCAGACGTTCGGCCAGGTACACCGACCGGTGGCGTCCGCCCGTGCAGCCAATGGCGACGGTGAGGTAACGGCGGCTGTCGGCCTCGATGCGTGGCAACCAGGTGTCCAGCATGTCGCGTATCTGCGCCAGGAAGCGCCCCACCTCGGGCTGCTGGTCGAGGTATTCGCGCACCGCCGCGTCGCGGCCCGACAGCGGACGCAGGGCGGGTTCCCAGTGCGGGTTGGGCAGGGCACGCGCATCGAACACGAAATCGGCGTCGGTGGGTACGCCGTGGCGATAGGCAAACGACTCGAACAGCAACGACAGCTCGGATTCGTCGTGGGCGACATCGGTGGCGATCAGGCGGCGCAACTGATGGATGTTGAGGTCGCTGGTGTCGATGCTGCGGTCGGCAATGGCGACCAGCGGGCGCAGCAGCTTGCGCTCCAGGGCAATGGCGTCATGCAGCGGCAACCCATCGGCGGACAGCGGGTGGCGGCGGCGGGTCTCGCTGTAGCGCTTGAGCAGCACTTCATCGCGGGTATCGAGAAACAGCAGCTCGTAGTTGATGCCGCGACTGCCGAGGTCGGCAAGAATGCCGGGAAGGTTGCCCAGGTTGTCGGCGCGGTTGCGCACATCGATGCCCACCGCCAGACGTGGATGCAGGCTGCCCAGGCTGTGCACCAGGTCGGGCAGGAGCTCGGCGGGCAGATTGTCGACGCAATAGAAGTCGAGATCCTCCAGCGTGCGCAGCGCCACCGACTTGCCGGAACCGGACAGGCCGCTGACCACCGCCAGCCGGGTCGGTGCGCGCGCTTCCTCTGCTACCACGGCTGTTTTCTCCTGAGCTGGTGGGCCTGGCGGTCGACGAACACCTTGGCCGGGTCGATGCCCTTGCTCTTGAGGATGTAGCTGCGCGCGGCCGATTCCACCAGCACCGCCAGGTTGCGTCCGGGCGCCACCGGAATGGTGAGTTGGGGAATCGGCACGTCGAGCACTTCGCGGTTGCTGGCGTCGCCGTACAGTCGCTCCAGGCCGCCAAGGCCGTTGTCGTTGTCCTGGCTGGTCCAGGGCGCAAGGTGCACGATCAGGCGCAGGTACTTGTTGCGCTTGATGGCGGTGTCGCCAAACATCTCGCGCACGTTGAGCACGCCCAGGCCGCGCACCTCCAGGCAGTCCTGCAGCAGGTCCGGACAGGTGCCGTCGAGCACGTCGGGGGCGATCTGGGTGAACTCGGGCGCATCGTCCGCGATCAGCCGGTGTCCGCGCGTGATCAGTTCAAGCGCCAGTTCGCTCTTGCCGCTGCCCGATTCGCCGGTGATCAGCAGGCCGATGGAGTAGATCTCCATGAACACCCCATGCAGGGTGGTGCGGCGTGCCAGCGCCCGGGTCAGGTGGTACTGCAGGTAGGTCAGTACTTCGTGCCCGCGCGGGGTGGCGTGCCAGAGCGGAATGGCGGCCTCCTGGCAGGCCTCGTGGAGGTCGGCGGGCACCGTCTGATTGCGTGTGATCACCAGCGCAAGAGGCCGGTAGTCGATGATCTTGGCGATGGTCTCCCAGCGTTGACGCGGATCCAGGCCGTCGAGGTAGCTCAGTTCCTCGGCGCCGATGACTTGCAGGCGATTGGGGTAGATGATGTTGAGATAGCCGACCAGTGACGGTCGTCGCGATTCGCCGTCTTCGAGACCGATCTCGCGCGAGGCGCCGCGCTCGCCAGCGATCCAGCGCAGGCCAAGGCGCTCGGCAAGGTCGTCGAAGAGCTGGCGTGCGCTCAGTTGTCGGGTCATGGGGCAACCTGCCGACCCATGTCGATCTCAGCCGGCCTGCGCGGCCGGTCTGGGCGCCTCCCACCCCTGCAGCAGTCGCAGCAGGGCGGCACTGTCGGCGGCTTCACGCAGCTTTCGGCAGAAGCCGGCCTCGCTCAGCATTTCGGCCAGCTGCGACAGCAGGATGAGGTGCTGGTCGGTGAAATGTTCGGGCACCACCAGGGCAAACAGCATGTCCACCGGCTGCTGGTCGACCGTGTTGAAGTCGATCGGCTCGGCCAGGCGCACGAAGGCGGCGCTGGCCGATCCCACGGCAGCGGTGCGGCCATGTGGAATCGCCACGCCCTGGCCGAGCCCGGTCGAGCCCAGGCGCTCGCGCGCACACAGGCTGTCGTAGATTTCGCGCTCGGCGTCGCCGCCATCGTTGAGGAGCGCCGCCACGGTCTCCAGCAGGCGCTTCTTGCTGGTGGCATGCACGCCAAGCGCCACCCGCCGGGGGCTGAGCAGATCGACGAAGTTCATGATGGGGTGGGGAGTGTGCGCGTCTCAGCCGGCCGCGGTGTCACGGGCGTCGCCACGGTGGTGATTGGTGAGCTTTTCCTTGTGCTTCTTGACCTGGCGGTCGAGCTTGTCGGAAAGCATGTCGATGGCGGCATACATGTCTTCTGCGCTGGCATCGGCGAAAAGGGTCTTGCCGGCGGTATTGAGGGTGCCTTCGGCCTTGTGCTCGAGCTTGTCGACGGACAGGATGAAGTGCACATCGGTGAGGTTGTCGAAGTGGCGCACGATGCGGTCCATCTTCGAACTCAGGTAGTCGCGGAGTGCGGGGGTGACGTCCATCTGATGGCCGGTGATGTTGATCTGCATGGCGGATCTCCTCTGGTTGGCCGGTGCGGGCAACGTTACCCGCAAACTGGGCCGCCGGGCGTGCCGGGCGGCGTGAATAATCGAAAAACCTTGAACTGGCGGGCCCGCTGGACCGGGCGCCATGGCATGCATGCGCATGGAACTATCCGGAGCGGCTGCGCTCGTTGGAGGGGGGAATGCTCATCGCTTCCCGATATTTTGCCACGGTCCGGCGCGCCACGGCGATGCCACGCTGGTTCAGGTTGCTGGCGATGGCGCTGTCCGACAGCGGCTTGCGGCTGTCCTCCTCCTGCACCAGCTTGCGGATCATCGCCTGAATGGCGGTGGCCGAGGCTGCGCCGCCGTCCACTGTGGACACGCTGGAGGAGAAGAAGTACTTGAATTCAAAGGTGCCACGCGGCGTGTGCAGGTACTTGCGGGTGGTGATGCGCGATACCGTGGACTCGTGCATGCCGATGGCTTCGGCGACATCGCGCAGGATCATCGGACGCATCGCCTCGGGACCGTGCTCCAGAAAGCCCTGCTGGCGCTCGACGATGCAACTGGCCACCTTGAACAGGGTCTCGTTGCGCGCCTCCAGGCTGCGGATCAGCCAGCGCGCCTCCTGCAACTGGCCGCGCAGGTAGCCGGCGTCCTCGCGGTTGGCGCCGGCGATCAGGCCGGCGTAGTGGCGGTTGATGCCGAGTCGAGGCTGCGTGGCGGGGTTGAGGCTCACCTGCCATACGCCGCGCACGCGGCGCGCGTAGGCATCGGGCATCACGTATTCCACTTCGCTGGTCGAAAACTGCGCGCCGGGTTTGGGATCGAGGCTGCGGATCAGGCCGAGCGCATCGTCGAGGCGGTCCTCTTCGACCGCCAGAGACCTGGCCAGGGCGCAGCGGTCGCCGCGGGCCAGGGTGTCCAGGTGGCTGCGCACCAGCGTGCGCGCCAGATCCAGCGCCGGCGTGTCGGCGGCCAGCCCGCCGAGCTGGACCAGGAGGCATTCGGCGAGGTTGCGGGCTCCCGCGCCGAGGGGATCGAAATGCTGGATACAGTGCAGAACGGCCTCGATTTCATCAATATCGGCGTCGATTTCCGGTTGCAGAGAGGCCCGAATCTCCTCCAGCGTCGCATCCAGATAGCCGTCCTCGCCGATGGCGTCGATCAAGGTCACGGCGATCTGCCGGTCGCGTTCGGACAGGTGGCTGAGGTGAAGCTGCCACAGCAGGTGGTCGTGCAGTTCCTCGCCCCGGTGATCGGCGGGTTCACGCTCCCAGTCGCCCGCATCCTGGCCCGGGGAGGCAGTGAACGCGGACTCCCCGTACCAGTCGTCGTCGTCGGCCCCGGCCTCGGCGACCATGTCCTCGTTCGTGCCGGTGGTGTCGGTGTGTTCCCCGTTGAATGTCGTGTCCGTGTCCGCGGCCGTGTCCGCGGAGGGTGCCTGTGCCTCCTCGCCATCGCCGTCGTCGAGGAGCGGATTGCTGGTGAGGGCTTCCTGGATCTCCTGCTCCAGCTCCACCGAGGAAAGTTGCAGCAGGCGAATGGCCTGGCGCAGTTGGGGCGTCAGGGAGAGATGTTGGCCGAGCCGCAGTTGGAGCGTGGGCTTCACCGGAGGGCTAGCCCGGATTTCCCACACCGGTCGCGGATGATCGCGCCGGGATCGTGGTGATTGGCGCCGGTCCGGAAGGCGGCGCATAGCCGTAGCTATGGGCCAACTGAGGACCAAGGCAAGCGCCGCGAGACCGGTCGGGGCGAAGCACCCGCGTAGCCGCGCAGCGGCCGAACGAGGGCCGCGAAGCGCGAAGATGCAGCGGCACAGTATGTGCGCAGTGGCAGGTTGCGGAACTCCAGACGTGGCGGGGCTTGCGTGGCATCTTCGTGCGCCGGTGTGAGAAATGCGGGCTAGAGTCGGAACTCGCGGCCCAGATATACCTCCCGGACCTGCTCATTGGCCAGCAATTCCTCGGGTGTGCCGCGTGCCAGCACCTGGCCGTCGTTGAGGATGTAGGCGCGATCGCAGATGCCGAGCGTCTCGCGCACGTTGTGGTCGGTGATCAGCACGCCGATGCCGCGCGCCTTGAGGTGGCGGACGATGCGCTGAATGTCGCCCACCGAGATCGGATCGACGCCGGCAAACGGTTCGTCGAGCAGCATGAAGCGAGGTCTGGCGGCCAGTGCGCGTGCGATTTCCACGCGCCGGCGTTCGCCGCCGGACAGCGAGGCGCCGCTTTGCTCGGCGAGGTGTGCGATCTGCAGTTCCTCCAGCAGCGCCTCCAGTTCGTGCGCGCGGTGTTCGCGATCGAGATCGCGCCTGAGTTCCAGGATGGCCAGCACGTTCTGGGCCACGGTCAGACGTCGGAACACCGAGGCTTCCTGCGGCAGGTAGCCGACACCGAGCCGGGCGCGCTCGTGCATGGGCTTGCCGGTGATGTCGATATCGTCGATCTGGATGGTGCCGCCGTCGGCAGGGATCAGACCCACGATCAGGTAAAAGCAGGTGGTCTTGCCGGCGCCGTTGGGGCCGAGCAAGCCTACCACCTCGCCCTGGTCGAGGCGGAAGGAAAAGTCCTTCACCACATCACGCGAGCGGAAGCGCTTTCTCAGCCCTTGTGCGGCGAGCATGTCAGTGCTTGCCGTCCCGACGCTCCTGCAGGGGCTCGATGCGCAGGCGCACGCGACCGTCGCCTGCATCGCCACCGCTGGTGACACGGCCGGTTTCGAGGTTGTATTCGATGCGTTCGCTGGTCATCTCGCCGCGCGGCTGGCGGATGTGCACCTGGCCGGTGAGCAGCAGGCGGTCGAGCGTGGTGTCGTAGTCCACGCGCAGCGCCTCCGCGTACAGCATGCCCTCGTCGTCATCGAGCTCCTGTTCGAAGGTGACCGGGCGCCCTTCCAGAATGACCTTGACGATCTGACCGCGGTCCTGGTGCACCTCGGCGCGGTCGGCGCCCACCTTCATGCTGCCCTGGGTAATGCGCACGTCGCCGCTGAGCACGGTGACTGCGTCGCCGCGCGTACTCGACTCGGTGCGCTGCGCATCGATGTCCATCGGCTGATTGCGATCGTCGCGGCGGGCTTCGACCGCGGCGGGAACGACCAGCACGAGGGCCAGCACGAAGCCGGCCGTGTGGCGCGCCTTACGAACGTGGCCGTGGAAGGAATTGGGCTGAGACATCGGCAAGAATTTCGAATTTGTCCGCATTGAGGTCGGCGCGCAGACCCTGGCCCCGGAGTATAGAGCCGGGTTGCTCGATGGTCACGGCGGATTCCGAGGCCAAGCGGTCCTCTTCCGGCCACGCGGTCAGATCGCGGGTTCGCAGCACCAGGTCGGGGGTGTTGTCCGGGCCGGCCCGCTCCAGCAGGACATTTCCCGCCATCAGCACCACATCGGCCTTGGGACTGACCTGGGCGCGCTCCGAGCGCGCCTGCCAGACACGCCCGTGGGCATCGGTCATGACCATGTCGGGTGTGTCGAGGCTGAGTGTGCCGTCGGTCGGATGACGGTTCAGGCGCGGCGCGCGCACGGTGAAGCTGGTCACGCCGCGCTCGTTCAGCACCTTGAGATCGAAATCCTCCAGCAGGTAGTCCGAACGCGGCGGGCCGACGAAGCCGGGACCGGCTTCGGGCTGGCGCAGGAGCCACAGCAGCCATTGGCTGCCGCCGGCAAGCAGCGCCAACAATGCCAGGACCGCCCAGGCGCGCGGCCCCCCCATCAGCCGGTGTAACCTGCCAGCAGTGCGGTCAGCTTGTCCTGTGCCGACAGCAGCAGCTCGCATGCCTCGCGGGCGGCGCCGTTTCCGCCCGCGCGGCAGGTTCGCCAGTGCGCTGCCGCCAGAACCGCGTCGGTGGCGTTGGCTGGTGCAATCGCCAGTCCGACGCGGCGCATCACCGCGAGGTCGGGCAGGTCGTCGCCCATGAAACCGACATCGGCGTTGTCCAGCCTGAGTGCCGCGACCAGGCGTTCGAAACAGGCGAGTTTCGCTTCCTGTCCCTGGTAGACGTGGTCGATACCGAGCTCGGCCATGCGCGAGGCCACGATCGGGCTGGTGCGCGCGGTCAGCACCGCCACCTCGATCCCGGCGGCGCGCAACAGCTTGAGGCCGAGTCCGTCGTGTACATGGAACTCCTTGTGCTCACGCCCATCGGCGCCGAAGTGCAGTCGGCCGTCGGTCAGCACCCCGTCCACATCGAACACCATCAGGCGGATGCGGCGGGCGCGTTCGATCACCTCGGCGGGAATGTCGGCGGCGGGGGGCATCGGTGGGGGCGGAAGCCTTCGGCTGTCAGCGGTCAGCGGTCAGTATACGGCTCGGACGCGCGACCTTGTGTCCAGCGGCATGGCCGGCGCATCGGATCGGGGTGTTGTCCGGTCGAATGGTTCCAGGAGGGAGAAAGTCAGCGGAATCACCCGATGGAAGGTCGCGCCTGGCCTCCGCCGGCTTTCCGCCGGAAACACCGGAGGGCGAGGCCAAGGATGCCAAGCGCCAGCAGGAGACGGCCGATGGCCGACACCGCGTCGATCGCGACCGCCGTCGGGGGTATGCCAAGTCGTCCGACGAACCGTCCCGACACGAGTGCGCCGCCTCGAGGGAGGGCGACATCGAGAACGATTTCGCCGGTATGCGTATCGACGACCCAGACATAGCCCGGAGGCGGTGTGGTATCGCAAGGAATCATTGGCAGGCAGAGAAGCAACGTATTCGGCGCCGCAACCACCAGCTTGTCACCCACGAAAGCCACGCCCGATGTGTACGTCTGACCGGGGAGCGGGAAACGGTGCTGAAAGACGCCCGTTTCGGAGTGGAATGTGCCCATGCCACGCCCGCTTCCAAGGCGTAGGACCCCGTCGATATCCGTATGCTCCAGAATCCCGATGCGACCAAGGGACGGTGTTGGGGTTACGCGGAGCATCTGACCGTTGCTGACATCGAACTCGTGCAGGCTCTCTGGGAATGCGGACATGGCATAGATCCGCGATCCATCGCTCGACAGCATGGGACTGCGATACGTCGAGGGCAGCGAAAACCCCGGCGAGGCGTTGTCAAGGTCCCAGATCAGACTGTTGAGGCTGCTGGTCTGCAACATCAACCAGCGGCTGCCTCGAATCATGCGCAACCCACGGGCATTCTGACTCAGATCGTACGTGGCGGTCACGCCGTGGCGTGGGTCGATCGCTACGAGCTGGTTTCCGTCCGATCGCAGTGTGTACAGCAGTTCCTCGACCTCATCGTATTCGAGCGCCTTCGCCGTCCAGGGCAACTCGATGCGGTCCACTATCTCCAGCGTGCGGGTGCTCACCGCCACGATTTCGCTACTTGCGTCCGTCGGGTGCGCCAGTACGAACACCCTGGCCATGCCGTCCACCACCTGGATGTCGCCCCACATGGGTCCCACTTCGACCCGCGCCAGCACCGTTCCATCGCCAAGATCGACGACCCAGAGGTGGCTGCGATTGTCATGGTACTCATCGACGAACTCCGCGTAGGGCAGGTACGCGACCCATCGTTCGGTGGCTGGCAGCGACCCCACGGCCCCGATGCAGAGAATCAATGCGGCGGCGATGCGGTAGGTGAGCTTGGTTGCAGGCAAGGACAGTCTCCCGGTTTCGAGCGGCGCAGCATTCGCTGTGCGCCTGTCCGTGAGACGTTGACGGGAGCGACGGCCCCCAACCGCAGCCCCGGCGTATCCCGCCGGGATCGTACGGAAACCGCCACGATGCGTGTCCGCGACGCCTTGCCGCCGATGAACGCGAAATCCCACCAACGGCGCAACGAAGCGGCAGCCGCGACCCCCATGGGAGGCGGCCTGCCGGATCCTGCAAGGCCCGATTCCGGCCTAGACCACCCGCGCGCGCAGCAGATCGTGGATGTTCAGCGCGCCCACCAGGCGGTTGTCGTGATCCACCACCAGGAGGGCGTGGATCTTGTGCTCTTCCATCATGCGCGCGGCTTCCACCGCCAGCTTGTCCTGGGTGATGGTACGCGGGCTGCTGGTCATCACGCGGGTGACCGCCGTCGAGCGCAGGTCGATCTGGGCGTCGTCCAGAGTGCGGCGCAGGTCGCCGTCGGTGAACACGCCAAGCAGATGCTGCGTCTCGTCGACGATGGCGGTCATGCCGAGACCCTTGCGGGTCATTTCCACCAGCGCCTCGCTGATGCTGGCGCTCTGGTCGATGCGCGGGACCTGGTCGCCGCAGTGCATGACGTCGTAGATGTGCATCAGCAGGCGACGGCCGAGACTGCCGGCCGGATGCGAGCGCGCGAAATCCTCGGCGGTGAAGCCGCGAGCCTCCAGCAGGGCGATGGCCAGGGCATCGCCCATCACCAGCGCTGCGGTGGTGCTGGCGGTGGGCGCGAGCCCAAGCGGACAGGCCTCGGCCGGCACGCTCACGTCGAGATGCACGTCGGCCACCTGGGCCAAGGTGGAGGTGGGTCGTCCGGTCATGGCGATCAGCGGGTTGGCCTGGCGCTTGATGACCGGCAGGATGGTCAGCAGTTCGTCGGTCTCGCCGGAGTTGGAGATGGCCAGCACCACGTCCTGGTCGGTGATCATGCCAAGGTCGCCGTGGCTGGCTTCGCCCGGGTGGACGAAGAACGAAGGGGTGCCGGTGCTGGCCAGGGTGGCCGCCACCTTGCGCCCGATATGACCGGACTTGCCCATGCCGGACACCACCACACGGCCCGGACAGTCGTACAGTACGCGGCAGGCGGCGAGGAAGTCGCCGTTGATGCGGGTTCTGAGAATTTCGATGGCGCGTGCTTCGGTCTCGACAACCGCCAGGGCGCTGCGTTGCAGGGTGTCGGCATCGAGCGTGGAGGGTGCCCGTCGTACCGGTTTCAACGTGTGGATCTGCGCGTTCATGGGCGTCATGGTCCGGAACTTGTCATAGGGAAAGAACGGGCGCCGTTACGGGCAATGGGCGATTCCATTACCATTCGCGCCCCGCATTGTACTCTCGCCGCCCTTTCGGGCGTTGCACCAGGCTGACCGCAGGCTGAATCATGACCCCCGAAACCATTCGTCAATTGATCGAGGACGGACTCCCTGGTGCCATCGTCGCAGTGGCAGGTGAAGATGGCGTGCATTTCGAGGCCACGGTGGTCAGCGAAGCCTTTGCCGGCAAGCCGCCGCTGGCCCGTCACCGCATGGTCTACGCCGTCCTCGGCGAGCTCATGGGTGGTGCCATCCATGCGCTGTCGCTGAAGACGCTGACGCCCGAGGAAGCCGACGAGCGCCCGCAATAGGGCCCCGCACGGGCCCGCAAAGCGCCCGATCCCGCGGTCCACAATGGCTGCGAAATGCATGCTCATCGACCTATAGACGCACGACATGGCAAAAATCCTCATCCAGGGCGGACAGCCGCTCGACGGCGAAGTCTGGATCTCCGGCGCCAAGAACGCCGTGTTGCCGATTCTGGCGGCCAGCCTGCTGGCCGACGAACCGACCAGCATCAGCAACGTGCCCCATCTTCACGATGTCACCACCACCATGGAGCTGCTCGGCCAGATGGGCGTGGAGCTGGTGCTGGACGAGCGCATGCGCATCCACGCCGACCCGCGCGGAGTCGATCGCTTCTTCGCCCCCTACGAACTGGTCAAGACCATGCGCGCCTCGATCCTGGTGCTGGGTCCGCTGGTGGCGCGCT
>DAOMOD010000141.1:0-11288 GCA_035444205.1 Lysobacteraceae bacterium | reverse complement strand
ATCATCGACGGCGTGCGCCTGTGCAAGGCCAGGCGCTACCGCTACGCCAACTGCGACATGGCGGATCTGGAGAAGCAGTTGAAGCAGGCGCGTGCCGATGGCGCGCAGACCGTCATGATCACCACCGACGGCGTGTTCTCCATGGACGGCTTCATCGCGCCGCTCGACGAGATCACCGCGCTGGCCGCGAAGTACGATGCCCTGGTGCACATCGACGAGTGCCACGCCACCGGTTTCCTGGGGAAGACCGGGCGCGGCTCGGCCGAGGTGAAGGGTGTGCTGGACAGGATCGACATCATCACCGGCACCCTTGGCAAGGCGCTCGGCGGAGCGGTCGGCGGCTTCACCACCGGCCGTGCCGAGGTGATCGAGATGTTGCGCCAGCGCTCGCGGCCGTACCTGTTCTCCAACTCGCTGCCGCCGCACGTGGTGGCCGCCGGCATCAAGGTGTTCGACATGCTCGCCTCCGCTGGCGAGCTTCGCGAGCGGCTGGTGGAGAACACCGCCCGTTTCCGCAGGAAGATGGCCGAGGCCGGCTTCGACCTCAAACCCGGCGAGCATCCGATCGTGCCGGTCATGCTCTACGAGGCCCCGCTGGCGCAGCGCTTTGCCGAGCGCCTGCTGGAGGAGGGCATCTACGCCATCGGCTTCTTCTTCCCGGTGGTACCCAAGGGCCAGGCGCGCATCCGCGTGCAGATAAGCGCCGCGCACACACCCGAACAGCTCGACCGTGCCGTTGCGGCGTTCGTCAGGGTGGGCAGAGAACTCGGGGTGGTCTAGAACAGCGAGGCCTGGTCGCCCCTGCCGATCAGGACGAAGCGCACCCGGTCGAAGGCGCCGCTGTCGTCCACCGCCACCAGAACGCGGGTGCCTGAGCCCCGCAACGGCAGGCGAAGCACTTCCCCCTCCAGCGTGCGCCCGACCACGCGGTCGTCCAGCAGCCACAGCACCTCACCCTGCGCACCGAGCGCACGCAGGTCGATGTCGGTTGCCTCGCGGGCCCGATCCATGCTGGCAAGCAGCGCACCGTCGACCACGCCGTCGATGCGCAGGTCGCGTGGCGTGCCGTGTTCGCCGCAGCCCGGTTTCAACGGTGGTGGCTGGGAGCGCTGGCGCAGCTCGCGGCCGAGCCAGGGACCGAGTCGCACCGGCCAGCGCGCCACGCTCACCGGCCGCAGTGGGCCATCGTTGCAGTCATGGTGTGCTCGCAGCCCGCTGGTGTCGTCGTGCAGATAGGTGTCGATGGCCGCCGTCCAGCGTCGCGCGTCGCGCTCGGGCAGGGTGGGCGGCACCCGGCCGTCCAGGATCCATGCCTGGCGCTTGCGGTGGCAATGTTCGGCAGGTGTACCGTCTTCGGTCAGCCCCAGCGGCCAGCAGATGTCGGCTGTGGCGACGCTGTCCGGCATCGGCAATCGACTGCGCAGACGCAGCGCACGCGGTGTGGCGTCGAACAGGCGGAACAGCAGGGGCAGGGCGGTCACCGCCCCATAGTGGCCCGGCACGGCGCTGCCGTCGGGCCGCCCGATCCATACGCCGATGGTGACCTCGGTGCCGGTGCCGATGGCCCAGGCGTCACGAAAGCCGTAGCTGGTGCCGGTCTTCCACGCCAGCGGCGCGCGCTGGCTGCCATCGAGAAAATCGAAGCCCTCGCCGGGGCGGCCGTGGTCGGCCAGCATGCGCCAGACGATCCACGCCGCGCCCGCGCTCATCATCTGGCGCGCGGCGGATTCCGGCGCATCGGCCCGAAGCTGCACCGGTCGCACCTGTCCTCCACGCGCCAGCGCGGCGTAGGCGGCGACGAGATCCTCCAGTCGTGCACTGCCGCCGCCCAGGATCAGCGACAGATTGGGACGTGCGCCGCGCGGCATGCGCAGGGTGAGGCCGCCGTGCGCAAGGCGGGCGACGAAGCGCTCCGGCGTTACCCGGTCGAGCAAATCCACCGCCGGCACGTTGAGCGAAAGGCGCAGCGCCTCGGCGGCGCTGACCGGGCCGTTGAAGCGCTCGTCGAAGTTGCCGGGACGATAACCACGAAAGTTCTGCGGCGCGTCGACCAGCAGGCTCTCCGAGTGGATCAGGCCCTGATCCATGGCCAGGCCGTACAGCAACGGTTTCAGCGCCGATCCCGGCGACCGCCAGGCCGCCACCATGTCCACGTGCCCGTTGCGTTCGCTGTCGCCGAAGCGTGCGCTGCCGACGTAGGCCAGTGCCTGCATGCTGGCGTTGTCGACCACCAGTACGGCCACCGAACTGCGCTCGGGCAGGCGCGCCAGATAGGCCTCGACGCGCGCCTCGACCATGCGCTGCAGGTGCACGTCGAGCGTACTTCTGATGCGGCCGCCGCCGCCGTGGCGAAGGCGTTCGGCAAGCAGCGGCGCAATCATCGGCGGATCGAGTCGACGCGCCACCACCGGTTCCATCAGCGCGTCGGCCACCACCGCCTCGTTCCATACGCCAAGGTCGGCCATGCGGCGCAGCACCTTGTCGCGGGCGGCGCGTGCTCGTTCCGGGTGGCGGTCCGGACGCAGCCGGCTGGGCGCCTGTGGCAGCACCGCCAGCAATGCCGCTTCGGCGTGGCTGAGTTGCCCCGATGGCTTGCCGAGGTAGGCCCAACTGGCCGCCTCGACGCCTTCGATCGGACCCCCGAACGGGGCGCGGTTGATGTAGAGGCCGAGGATGTCGCCCTTGCCGAGACGCCGCTCGAGCTGCAAGGCGCGCAACGCTTCGCGCGCCTTGCCGATCAGGTTGCGTGGGCGCGGCTCGATCAGGCGCGCCACCTGCATGGTCAACGTGGATCCTCCGGACACCACGCGCCCGGCGCGCAGGTTCTGCCAGGCTGCGCGACCGATGGCCAGTGGATCGACACCCGGATGGCTGAGGAACTTGCGGTCCTCGTAGGCGACCAGGGCTTCAAGGTACAAGGGTGACACCTCGTTCGAGTTCACCGGATAGCGCCACACGCCCTCGGCATCGGCAAAGGCACGCAGCGGCGTGCCGTCGCGGGCGAGCACCATGACGGCGGCGCCATCGTCCTCGGGAACCGGCGGCGGCAGCCAGCGATCCAGCAGCCATGCCGCGAGCAGCAGCATGGCTGTGGCGGCCATCGCGGTTTTCAGGGGGCGGTATCGGCGGATGTGGGCGACGTCGCTCATGGGTCAGCGTGGTGTCGCGGTGGCCGGGTCATTTCGATGTGCTCACGCTTCTTTGTAGGAGCTGCGAAAGCTGCGACTGCTACGTGTCGGTGTTTCACGGTTCTTGTTCGGAGCGCCTGCGGCGCGGGTTGTTGTGTCGTCCCTGACGGGGGTTCCGTCCGCCTCCCGGCGGCCGGGTCACTTTTGATGCGGCTCGCGATAATTGCGCGCTGAATCGCTTGATAAATGCCCTCGCGGAAATTTGCACGTCACGCAAGGTAATGTTGCCTAGCTAAAGTAGCTCGGCGAACCTGATGTCCGCGGTGTAGTGGTCGCCACGGTCGTGCTTCGGCCAAATCGGCTCGATGAAGTGACCGTAGCACCCGAGGCGGTGGATCGCATTGACATCGAGGCCGGCGCCAGCCAGACGGGTGCGCGGAAACAAAATGCACGGCTCCGTCTGGCCCAGATGGAAACCCAGCTGTTGGATGTCGAGCACGCTGTTGTCGGGCATGCCGATGGCCCAGGCGCGCGGGACGTGACTGATTCGCCCGCTCCACTGGCGATGCTTCTGGCGGCGGCGAGGATAGCCCTGTGCGCCCGGGCTCAGCGACATCTCGCCAGGGTCCACGATCACAGGGTCCCAGTCAGCCTCGATTCCCGATGGTGGGGCCCACGATGGGCCCGCCCAAACGCGCCCGATCGATAGTTCCGCCGGATCGACCGTCAGGACATACGTTTCCAATGTCCGCGCGAACACGGGCTCCGGAAGCAAGAAGTGTAGATGCCGTGGAAACGTCCGGTCCGGATACGCGAAAACGTCGCCCAGTCCGCCGGCGCCAGCGACGATGATCTCATTCTCGGCCTCGTCCAACAGCGAGATGAACACCTCGGTGCTGGCGAAGCCAGCATTGTCCACCATCAGCAGGCTGATGACGTCGACCCTACGGTCTTCGCCCCAATCCCACTTTGCCTGCAAGGTGCCCGTCACGCCCCGAGACAACCGCATGTCCTGGAGATCCGACAGCTCTCCAGAAAGCAAATTGTTCGCCAGTCCGGCCTGGGGTGTTGCATGCTCGATGTAGTCCCAGTAGGCAAGGGCAGGCGCAAGCTTCACAGCAGCTCCCCGAAGTCCACGTCGGCTTTGTATCTGTCCGCCCCTACGTGCCGGGGGCGAAGGGGCTGGTTGAAATGACCATAACACCCGAGTCGGTGGATCGAGTGCACATCTAGGCTATCGTCGCCCAGTTGGGTGTAAGGGAACAAGACGCAGGGCTCTGTCTTTCCAAGGCGGAAGCCCATCTGCTGGATGTCCATCACGCTGCTTTCTGGCTCGCCGATCGCCCACGGCTTCGGCACGCGATTTATCTCACCCACCAATCGCCGATGCCGCTGCCGTCTGCGCGGGTAGCCCTGATTGCCGCGACTGCGCCGCATTTCTCCTGGATCGACTACCGGTGGTTGCCATTCGGTGCGCGTGCCGACAGGTGGGCGCCACAGCGGCCCGGCCCAGACCCTGCCGATCGACATCGGGCCACTGAACGACATGGAAGTGAGCAGCCGCCGGGCCTGGAACGGGGCGTCGAGAAAGAAGTGCAGGTGCTGAGCGAAGCCCGCGTGAGGGTACCTGTAAATGGGCGTCTGGAAGGCATCGAAGACGATGTGATACTCCGTCACGTCGTCGCCGAACAGCACCAGGCTGAGGTTGCCGCTCTCCTCCTCAGGGTGAACGAAGCTCAGCAGCGACACATAGTCCACAGGCCGCTTCTCGCCCCAGTTCCAATAGCAGAAGATGCCGTTCGTGCCGGCGCCGAACCCGACCCCTTTGGACAGCCGCATGTCCTGCAAGGCCTCCAGTTCCCCGTACATGTCGCCCGAGATCGATACGTCGGTGATGGCAGCACCCTCGACGTAATCCTCATAGGCCAGCGCCACGCTCGACATTATTTTTCCTCTTCTGGTTCGTCCATAGCGCGGAGCACCAGTTTCGCGCGTCCGTCGCCGGCCTCGGCGGTCACGACCATCACGGTGGCCAGCAATGCGTCTAGCCTGAGGCGCGGCGCGTCGCTGCGGAGGTCCGTCACGGTCACAGCGACCAGCGTCCCCGGCAGAAGGGTCGCGGCGTCGACGGCGGTCAGTTCGGCCGTTGCCTCGATCCACCAGCCTGGCACCGCGGCAATCTCCTCTCGCCGTGCTGCTTCGGCGTCGACCGATGCGGTGTCGGCCAGCATGGTTGGCATACCGGAATCGTCGTTGTCGGCGTCCACTGCATCAGACGCCTGCGGCGTCGACGCCGCCGCCCGCCGTGACTCGGCGCGCTGGTAGACCGGATGCACGGCGAAGGGCGCGCGGTGGCGGAAGGCGCGCTGCAGCGTCGCGCCGATGTCACTGCCCTGCACGCTCTCACCCAGCTCGGACGCCGCATGAACATAAGCGTTCCGCAGTCCCAGGACTGCATCGCTGAGGCCAGGCATGGTGTCCATGTCCACGGTCACTTCGCCCCTCAGCTCCGTCTCTGTGAGGTGCAGTACTGGCTCCCCCGAGGGCACGCGCAGCCGATCCATTCGGAGCACGCCCAGCAGGTCGACGTACCACCAGCCACCGATGCTGGCGGCGATGTCGTCGAGGATGCGACTGGCCTCGACAGGGCCGGCGTACCAGATGCCGAACGTCGGATCGCCCAATTCGGTGGCCAGCGCCTCCAGGCCGTCGTAGTCAATGCGCGAGGCGTCCCACCCTATGAGTCCCTCAACCAGGGCGCCGACGATTCCCGGCAGGCTGTCGGCGTCGTAGCTACCGAAGGCGGGCGCTGTCGCATCGCAGGTGATGCGCGCGTTGTCGCCGATGCCTGTGGTCATCACGTGGCCGTGGATCTCGCCAGCTGAGTAGTCGTCCCACGCGCTGCCCTTTGTGAGCAAGGCGCCGCGGTTGCGTACGCGATGCGTCGTGAGACCGGATGCGTGGTGGGTGGCGAATCTGAGGTTCGGGGGGTCCGCCGCCACCGATGGGATGGACCAACCGGTGCCCAGCAGGACGGGCAGCAGCTGCCCATCTAGTGGACCGCTGCTGAAGCGGGTGGTGATGATCGCCTTGCGCAGCTCGGCCGCGCCGTCGATGCAGACAAGGCGCAGGAAGGACTCCCCTTGCGATTTCGGTCGATCGATCTTGGCGCGCGCAATGAGGGTCATCGATGCGAGGAGCGTGGCATCGTCGCCCTGGTACAGCCAGGCTTCGGCCCCGCCGGCGGCAGCGATCGCAAACAACAGTTCATCCAGCTCGCCGTCGGTGTTGATCAGCTCAATGTGACCCAGTCCGAAATGGCTTCGGCCGCTACCATGATAGGCGGTCGTCACGCGTCGCTCGATGTTCACACCGCGCGCCAGACGTGTCTCGGCCTGGATGCCCTCGCCGGCATCGACCCAGCGGGCGTCGCTGAACCACCAGGTGTCCTCGCCGACATCGAGCCGCACCAGCACCACTGGCAACGGCCGGCGCGGTGGCATGCGCACGGGTGCGGCCGTGACGGTGCCGCCCTGCGGGGAGTGGGTGATCGTGACGGTCACTCCACGACCTCGAACCCTATCCAGGTGATCCGCGCGCGGCCATCGCCCCCGGCACCACCGTGGCCGGCTCGGTTGCTGGATCCGTTGCGCAGTGCGCCGCCGCCGCCGCCACCTCCGCCAGGCTCGCCGCCATCGCCGCCGTCGCCGGCATTCGTCGTGGTACCGTCACGCCCCGCGCCGCCGCCGCCACCGCCGCCGCCGCTCCATTCCGTGTCCGGTGCTGCGTTGCCGTGGTCTCCATTGAACCCTAAAGCGGTGCCGCCGTCGCCACCGTTGCGCGTGGCTGCGCCGTTGCCGTCGCCCCCGGCGCCACCGGAGTTCTGGAATTGCGCCCGTCCGCCGCTGGCGCCGGCACCTGGTCCCGCTACTCCGACTGCGGTCGAAATGCCTGGATGACCGGTGCCGTTCACTGGGGAACCGCCTGCGGGACCGGTGGTCCCGACCTGCGCGGGGAACGCGACGCCAGTCGTTTGCCCGCCGACCCCAGCGATACCGCCCTTTGCGGTCAGCAACGCGCCAGCGCCGTCGGAGATGACAGTGTCACCGCCGGCGGTGCCGCTGGTGCCGTTCTGATTTGCCGTGCCGGTGGATCCTGTGCCCCCAGGTCCACCGGCGCCGAGCACCACCGATAGATCTCCGGTCAGCGCGGACACTGGCACCAAGCGACTCACGCGATCACCGGCCGCACCACCGGCACCGCCAATCGCCGTGATGGCCGATGGAGACGATCGCCCGCCACCGCCACCACCGCCGGCACCAATACCATCCAAGAGCACGTGAGTCGCCCAGGCGGGCGGGGCGATGTCGGACGTGTCCTTGGTATAGATGACAGCCTCCGACCGCTCCTCGACCGTCGGCGGCGGCGGGGTTGGGAACTCCACCGCCCCATCCACCAGCCCGGCGATGCCACTGCCAGGCCAGGTCAGCGTGATATCGGTCCCCCCGGTCGGTCGCGGAAGCCCATCCAGCTCGTCCAGCCACAGCAGAAGTGGGCTGGTCGCCTCGTCCTCGGTCTCGGCGTAGATCACCACCGCTGTCACGTCGTCGCCGACCGGCACCGTCGGCCAGGTCGCGTCGTCGGCGAACACCGCACCGGCGATCTCGTCGCGGCCCGTCAGCGCCACGTCTGCGGCGCGCGCGCCGGCAGGAATATCGGCCAGGAACTGGTCGGAGGCCAGGAACGCGTACAGGCTGCCGCGGACCAGGACAGCCCGGATGTCGTCGGCGATCCAGTCGACATCGCCGCGCCAGAGAAGACCGTAGGTATGGTGGAACGCTCTGTTCATCGTTACCTCGAAAGTGCCAGGTCTTGGGCGCGCCGATGCTCGTTGGCGATCTTCTCTGCGCCATCGGCGTAGGCGGATTCGACCTCGCGCAAGCGCTCTTCCACGCCCAACAAGCGTCTATCCGTAATCTCGACCAGTTTGTCGAGCCGCCGCTCGACGCCTCGCATGTCGCCGGCGGCGTTCACCGGGATTCCGGCCCGGACGAGGAATTCGCTCACAGGGTTCGGCAATACGAGCTCGCGGCCCGCCTCGCCGGCGAGGATGTGAGTGGGGCCGTTGACCCAGCCGCCTGCGGCGTACTGGGGAATGCCGGCCTCACGGTTCTGCGCCTCCAGCGCGCGGAGGATCTCCTGCAGGACGAGGCCGTTCTGCCAGGTGCCGTCGGCGGTGGCGACTGCGGCAGCGCTTGTCGTGGCCATCTTCGCGTCGACCCCGGACAGCGCATCGAGCTGATCGGACACCAGGTCTTCGATGCTGCGGAGCGTGCCCAATTCGGTGACGACCTGGCTCGGATCGATCTCCGCAAAGAAGGGGGCCAGCAAGTCACGGATGCCCGCCGGCAAATCGTCAGTGACGCCGAGCAGGTCGAACATGGCGTCATTGACATCCGTCTCAGTGATCGCGCTGCGCAGCGCTTCCAGCGGACCGATCAGGCGCTCGCGGAACTCTTCCGGAATCGTTCCCAGCGTCGCATCCAGCGCCTGGTTGAGGAGGCTCTGGCGGTCGCCCAGCTCGCCGAGCGATACCCCGACCACGTCGGCCACTTCGTGCATCGAGATGCCCATCAGGCGCGCCACGTCGGCCATAGCCAGCACGTTTTCGAGCGTCGACTCGCCGACGATCACGCCTAGGTCCACCAGCAGTTCCTGTGTGCTGATGCGAATCGATGCAGCGACCTGCTCCAGGCTGTCGCCAGTGGCAGACATCAGGTCGCGCATCATGACGGCCAGTTCCTGTGCCATCGCCTGGCGGCTTTCCAGCTCGGCCGCCGCCAGTGCCTCCTCGCGCTCGCGGTAAAGCTGGTCGAGCTCGGGCGACACGCCGATGCTGCCGCCCACGCCACCGCTACCCGGAGGCGGCGCCGTCGGGGTCATGTCGGCGAATTGCTCGAGCAATCCGCGCGACCAGGACTCCAGCGCCGCGTATTGATCCGACCCGACCACCCAGTAGTCAGCGCCCATGCGCAGCATGTCGCGCCAGGCCTGGGGCAACTGCTGCATAGCGTCCACATCGCCCGCCTCTGCGGCGGCAGCCAGTGCCTCGAACTGCGCACGCGCCTCAGCCAGACGCTGTTCCGGGGTCAGGGTGGACAGGCCTGGATCCAGCAGCTGCGCGTCCAGCGCCTGCCGAATGTTCTCGATCGCCTGGAGCTGCCGGCGATACATGTCATCCGCGGCCTGGCCGACCGACGCGATGCCGTCCATATGCGACCGCGCGACACCGCCCAGCGCTTCGATCTGCGCGTCGATGCGGTCGATCTCGCTACCGTACAGTCGCTCGGCGAGCGATCGGGCGGCGGACTGGAGTTGCCGAATGGCCTGCGCGACGCGTTGTGCCGCCACCTGGTGGACCAGCGCCAGGTCACCCTCGGCCGCCGCCTGCATGCCGGCTGCCTGCGCGGCGGCGTGCAGGTTGTCCTCGGCCTCCACTGCCCAGCGCGCGATATCGCGCACCTGCTGCTGGAAAGGCGACAGCCTTGCATCGTCCAGCTCGTCTTGCAGGTCCCGCACAGCCATTGCGTAGGCCAGCAGGGCCTGCGCCTGGTCCTCGCGGATGGACGAAAGCGCGTTCTCCAGATCGATGACATCAGCGAGTGCCGAGGCCGCCTCCAGCCAGACCACAATCGCCTCCGCGCTCAGCGTCGGCAGCGCCTCCTCGAACAGCGCGCGGAACTCTTCCGGGGTCACGCCGGCGTCAATGCCCAGATCCTCCAGCAACGTGCTGGCGCGGCCCCTGGCCTGAATCAACTGGACGTGAAACATCTCCTCCGGCGTGTAGAACGTCTCGAAGAACCGCTTCCACAGCGACAGGGCCCGTTCGATGCCGCCCGCTGCATTCGTGATGTCCGCAGCGAACTCCACCAGCGCTTCGCGACTACCGTCGAACGCACTGCCCATAGCGAGCAGGGCAGTCTCGTACAGCGCAGTCGATACGACCAGGCGCTGGTAGGCGTCTATCATCGACTCGCCGTGAAGCGCGAGCCGCTCGACCAGATCCGTGATCTGCGTCAGCGTGCCCTCATCCCCAAGCAAGCCCAGGCCTCGGCGTACATCGACAGCCGCCTGCAACAGGAACTGTGCACCGGCTAGCAGCGTCTCGGCGTCGTCGCGCCAGCGCTCCGCTA
This sequence comes from Lysobacteraceae bacterium, assembly GCA_035444205.1. Taxonomy (GTDB): domain Bacteria; phylum Pseudomonadota; class Gammaproteobacteria; order Xanthomonadales; family BPKI01; genus DAOMOD01. The sequence goes on along the minus strand of DAOMOD010000141.1, from coordinate 967 downwards.
TAGCGGACGCCTCCCCTTGTCGCGCCGCAGCCTCTTCCAGTGCCTTGTCGATAATGAGATCGTCGCCCCCGCGCTCGATGCGGTCGCGAATAGCCTCCTCGGCCTGTGACACGAAGCGCCCTGACTGCGCCGCCACCGCATCGACGGTGACCCCCATGATCGCGTCGATCGTGGCGATGATCGCCTCGGCGTGCAGCCGCGCAACGGCACTATCCTGGGTGGCCTCCTCCCACACTCGGCCGAGTACTTCCACGAAGTAGGTGCGTGCGGTCTCTTCGCCCTTCTTGTCGTACGTGATGTCCACGGTGAGCGCGGCGTCAATCATCGCCGGCAGCGTGCCGCGCAGCTGTCGGGCGGCGCGCGCCATGACCCCTTCGATATCGTCGAACAGGTCCTGCGCCGCTCGCGTAGCCTCATCCATCGGCTCGCCTTGGACGGTCGATCTCCGGTCGCTGCGGAACCAACCGCCGCGCTCCAGCACGCGGTACTGCGTATCGCTGTCGGCGCCGCCTTCCCCAATGCGGAACGTCGAGCGGAGGCCCTCCAGCTCCGGCGCCTTGTGGCCCCAGGCGCGTGTGAGGACAGATGAACCTGAGAGGATCGACGCCCATCGCTCATTCAGGCCCAACGACTGCAAGAAGCTGTCGGCCAGCATCACCAGTGGCGCGCCGGCGCCGGCCAGCGGATTCATGCTGAACGTACCCAACCCCCCGCCGCTGAATTGCTGCCCGTCAGGCAGATCGAGCGTGCCGCCGCGTCGCCGCCAACCGGCCTGGTAGAAAGAGTCGTTCAGCAACATGCCGGCGACGATCCAACCGATGATCGGAATCGCAACCGCGATACTCGACATCAGACCAGCACTGCCCGCAGCGCCGCCCATCATCCCCGCAGCGCCCGCACCGGCGCCGCCCGCGCCAATACCTGCCGCCCCGCCCGTCAGCATGCCGCCGAACATGGTGGTGAAGAT
>DAOMOD010000140.1:0-11327 GCA_035444205.1 Lysobacteraceae bacterium | reverse complement strand
GGGTCCTGCACTCGAGGGCGAGGCGCGCCACGTGAACAACGCACTTCAAGGAGCGGGTCATGCCGAACCTCCTGCACTGCTGCGCGTCCTCGACGCAATACGCCCGCCGGCCAGTCCGGCAGCGCGACGGGCGATCAAGATCAGGCCGTCGCTCGCCTTCATGCCAAACGGATCGCCGGCGACCAGCGACTTGAAGGCCTCGGCAAAGCTGGCCATGTTCCCGTGGCGCCAGAACTTGTCTGACCAACCGGGCCGCTTGTCACGACATGGCGCGTCGTCGCCGGTGAAGAGCGCCTGCTCGACCGAACTGCCAATCTCAAGACGGGCGATTACGTTCGCGACATCTCGCCATTGACTGGCTGAGGGCCCGACCGGTTGGTCTTCACCGCGACCCAGGTCGAGGCGAGCCTGCGCGTACCAGGATGCCACGTCAGTCGCGAACCGGTCGGCTTCGTCTGCGGCGTCCTTGCCGCCAGCTCGCCGATTCGCCTGGCGCTGCAGCCAGCCGACCAGGGGCGAACTCAAGACTGGAGGAGCCACCCTTTCGCGAGGCGCTTCCGGAGTCTCTGTGAGGAGTGGGTTCACGCTGCCAAGTAGCGGTGGAGCGAGCCAGCAGCGACCGAAGCCGCACTCTCGCGACGCGCCAATTACCTGCTGGCCGGACCGTGTCCCGGGAGCCAGGCCACGCAACCAGAGCACGCTGCCCTGCTCCAGCACCACCCGCTCGACATCGTAGCCGCCGCGATAGGCGTTCCAGGGGCTGAAACGACGCAACCGCACGAAGGATCGCGACCAGTCTATGGTCGCGCCTGGGAAACCGAGGTCCTCGGCTGTCGGGCAAGGGGTCGACCGCCCGAGCGCGTCGACGGCATGCAGATCGGCGACCAACCAGAGCCCAGCCTCAACGCCCGCGTCCTCGACCGGCGCGTCCTCCGACTCAGCAGCACGCTCAATTCGCACACGACCGAACTCGGCCGAGCGCGACCGCCCAAGGAAACGATCCCCAACCAATGCCTCCACCACCCGCTCGAACAGGTGATCAGGGACGTCGTCGTCGGCTTCAATTGAGGCCCGGAATCGCTGCCCGGCCGCAAGCGCTTCATAACCGAACAATTGCGCATCCGCCGCCCGCCCGGTCGCTGCGTCGATGGCTGTCTTCACCACCCGGGTTTTGCGCGGCGAGACCACCCACCCGTCCTCACAAATGAAAAAGTCACGCAGCTGCTTCATCGGCGCCCGGATGCCCTCGTCCATCAGCGCACCGCCCAGGGAGACATGGGCGATACGCGCGGGGTCCAGGCGGGCCCCGGGCCTTGGTGCATCGTTCTTGCGTGCATGCCAGCTCATCGGCACCGGGTAGGCTGCGCGCTGATTCGGCCCCACGGCGGTGGCATTGCCGAAGCGCACACGGCCGGAATGGAAAAGCAGGAAGGCTTCGGCCCGGTCAAGGAGCGGGTAAAGCGCAGTGGCCGCGAGGCCCAGCAAGGCAGAACCCGGGACATGGTCGAGCGAGCGATGCGCGCCTTCGGTCGCATTGCGTTCGCTGACGACGACATCATCGATCAGGTCCACCAACAGTTCCACGCGGATCATCAGGAAGCCTCCAGGGTCAGTTCGGCACGGCCAAGGCCCCTGCTTCGATTGGCGCCAAGGCCATCCACCAGGGGCAAAGCCTTGCGGATCGCCGGAATCCACCAGGAGGGTGGTTCTCCAGCGCGCCGCAGCCACTCGACGCGCGCGAACAGCGCGAGCGGAACGTATACCTCCATGCCGCGTAGCGAACCCTTCGCCGCCGTTCCGGAGCCTGATTCGATGCGGGTCCGGAAGATTTCTCGCCGCAACCCCTCGCGCAATCGGGCTCTACCCGCGCGCTCCGCGGGATTGAGCCCGTCCGTATCAGCAAGCGCCGAGATCTCAGCATCGCCCAACCGGCCTCCGTCAACCCGGAGCGCGCCCGGCGAGCTTCCGCCATCGACAGTGGCGGGCACCCCGAACAACGTATCAAGCGGGCTTGCTATGTCGGCGGAAAGGTCGTCATACCAACCAAAGTTTTCCGCTCGCCTGACAGCGTCGCGCAGGACGCCCTTGAGCGTGCGCCCCGGCAGCGCGGGCAACCCGTCGCGATCCCGTCGCGCGAGCGCATCCACCCGAGCGCCTCCGGTGCGTCCCGTTCCCGGGTGCCAGAAATCGAGAAACTGAACGGTGAGTACGGCCGCGTGGCTCATGCTGTCTCCTCGTGGTGTTCGACGGCGTCCCGGGTTCCTGCGACCGCATGCAGCGAGCACAGGGCGAGCGCATCGCCCAGCGGCGTACACCAAGGCGCGCGCTTGTCGTGATCTACCTTGCGGAACGGAAGGTCGGCATGGGGCTCGCCAGGCACCAACGCCTGCACCAATCGATTGACCGACGCCATACCTTGGTGCGAGACCGCAAGGAGGCGACGATACCGGGAACGCGCTCGCACCGGATCGCGACCGACCAGACCGACCACCTGGCGCAAGGCGCCGCGCAGACTTTCTTCGTGCATCAGGCATACCGCCAGGTCCTTGAGCGTGGAGAGTGCAGGCAGCGGGCCGTCCGCGGCGACTCCGTATGCCACCAGCCCCTGATGAAACTCCTCTCCGTCCATGTGCACCACCCACTCCTCGGCCATGACCTGATCGTAGCTGGCAGGAACGTTCGCGGTGGTCCGGTAGAAGCCCAGCGCTGAAGGCACCTTTCCGTCCTGTGCAAGCGCCTTGGCGCGCTTCTTGACCTCCCCGCACAGGTCTTCGGCGAGCACCTGGGCGTGGCTTATGGGTTGATGCGCGCCGATCGTTACAATACCGGCGCAGGCGGTGAGCCCCCGTGGCATCGACCGAACTCCCAAGTGGTCCGCTACCCGCCCCAGTTGCTCTGCCGTGTGTCGCTCGAAACATCCGAGGAACGACTCGGCAAAAGCCAGCGCCAGGTCCGCTCGCACAAGGATGGTCAGGTCATCGCCACCGAGCACGATCGGGCGCGCCGGGTAGGTGCCGGAATCACGGTGAGATTCGACCGCATGGGCCACAGCCTCTGTGGCGGCATTCTCGGTAGCCTGGCCGATCGCGTCGCTGAACTGCCGCATCCGGCTCGCGTACTCGGCCAGCGGCAGGTCAGCCAATGCTTCCTGAACCGCCTGCACGATGGCGCCGAGGCTGTTGCCGTCCGCATGCACCAACGCCAGTTCGCGGACCTCGCGACTCAGGTATGGAAAGGCCCTCTTCCCGCTACCGGAAAGGTCGAGTGGCCAGTTGACGGGCTCGCTTGCCGGGGCAAACCGCCTGACGAAATCGTGATTACCCTCCTGGAATTCGCGTTTGGAGAGGCTGACTGCGTCGATACGCTCCTTGTCGTCGATTGCGACCGCAGCGCGGCCCGTGTTTCTCGCGCGCTCGACGAACGGTCCGGGGAAGAAGCCGTCGCCGGAAAATCGCATTCGGCTTCCCTGCAGGGACTCCCGGGCATTCCCGATTGCCAGCCCCGGAGTAGCGCCTTCACCCTGCGCCAAGAGGAACTCCAGACCGGGCGCATACTCATTGACCACGAGCGGCCACAGCGCAAACAGCGCTTCAATCGCGTCCGCATCTTCCGACAAGGCATAGAACGCGCCACCCGCGCGCCGCGCGAAGTGCACGCGTGAGGAGAGTTCCTCACCAAGCCCTGCGAGCACAGCGTCAAGCACCTGACCGCATAGCGCGTCTACGCGGCCACTGGCACCCACGATCTCCTTCAGGCGTCCCGTCGCGAGAATGTATCCCTGGATGGAGGCCGCCTCGAACAGGCATGAATGAACTTTGGTTTGCGATGTCATCGAAGCTTCCTCATGCGATTCCTACCCGATAGCTCCCCAGCCCCATCGTCACCCCCTTGCCGACGCCGATCCACTGCCCCATCCAGAGCAGCGGCCACCAGGCGTCGAGGCCAGGTCCGACGATGCTGGTCTCGCCGACGATGCCGCCGAAGGGCATGGACTGTCCCTGTCGGCTGGAATGGCGGTGCTGGTCGAGCCACTGCAAGCGCGGTGACTGCCAGTGGAAGGCCTCGGCGGCCACCTTCAGGCGCGCGTAGTCGAGTGCCGGCTCACCGGCACCGTAGTGGGCGTGCAAAAGGCTCGCGCGCCTGACCAGGGCGACCAGCAGGTCAGCAGGCCGGACCGTGCGTGGACGGACCAGGTTGCCGCGCGCCTTCAGGCGCAGCGGAGTCTCGAAGTGGATGGACAGGCACTCAGTCGTCAGCGGCGGCGGGGGTGGCAGTGGTGCGGGCGCACCGTCCACGCTTGGCACGTGCCAGCGCTCGCTGCCCGGGGGGTCTTCCTGCACCACGCGCTCGCAGTCGAGTTGACCCCGATGACCGCCGATGCCCCGGCGCCCGGCCTCCACCAGGCTGCCTGCAAGAAGGCGCCAGCGCGCGCCCATGCGACCAAGCAAGGTGAGATCTACTTCCCAAGGCTCGCCGGCTTCCAGCCGCGGCGCAACGGGAAGGGGCCTCAGCACATAAGGTGGCACGCCCCGGGACTGGCCGGCGGTGATCCCTGCATCGCTCTCAGGCGCGAACAGTTCGGGATACAGGCAGACGTCGCGGCGCGGGCAGGCATCGCAGTCGGGCAGGCGCGTTTCGCAGACGGCGGCACGCAGGACATGTCCCAACGCGCCGCGCCAGCACGACCCCGCGAAGGGCGGCGTGCGGAAGGCCGCCCGGGCGCGATAGTGAAGGCGCACCCGGGTCACCGGCAGTTGCGCCAGTCCCTGCAGCCCCGCGACAACGCTCTGGTCCATCCCCCTACTCCTTGTCCACTGCTGTGAAATATGGCCAACACCGGCGGCGAGAGCAAGCCTCACCAATCGCTCCCGAACGACCCGCCGCCCGAGGACGAGTGCCAGTCGTCGAATCCGCTGCCGCAGCCGGAGGACGAATGCCAGTCGTCGAATCCGCTGCCGCAGCCGGAGGAGTCCCAGGAATCGAAGGCGCTCCCGATGCCGCAATGGTCGTCGAACATCGAGTCGCTCGCTGACGAAAAGCCGTAGAGATTGCCCGCAGTGTCGTGCATGCCAATCATCAGCAGCCCGGTGGCGGGGTTGACCCCCATGTCAGATGAGTCGTCGAACAGCCGCTCCTGCTCCCAGGGGTCGTCGAAAGGCCCGTGGCCCCGCGAATGGCTCCCGCCAAGCGACAGGAAATCGTGGTTATCGGGTTGGTCGAAGCGATCATCGTCCCACGACGACCTGCGCGTGCCAGTGCCGTACCGGCAGGCGAGCACTACATGGGCGCTGGCGATGATCCCGGCCACAAGGAAGATCAGCCAGAACAGGGATTCCGGGTGCATTGACATGGGGCTCACTCCTAACATTGGATGTCGACGGGTTTCATGGGAGGCAGACCAAGCTCGGCGCGCAGTGACGATTCGACGGCGCGCAGGCGGGCAAGGTCGATGGACGGCAGCCCGAAAGCGGCCAGCGCACCTGCGGTCTTCGCACCGACAGCCAGCGAGCCACTGACCCAGTTCAGCGCGCCTTCTGCGCCGTCCACCAGGGCGATGCAGTCCTCGGGGAACAGGCTTATCTCCAGGGCGTCGCCCTGAATCGGGACCACGATAAACATCCGCGCCTCGTAGCAAAGCTTCAGGCCAAACCCCCGCCAGAAGGTGACCGTGGAGCGCGGCACGGACACCAGCGCCCGCCACGTGGCGGCGGTTTGGTGATCCTCGGCAGACAGTTCGATTTCCGCGGGTCCGAATCGCCGGTCGTCCTCGGACATACCGGCCGCACGGCGACGCGCAAGTTCACCCTCGCACGCGGGGAAGAGTCCGATGTCGAGACGGGTAAGCTCGCGCAGCATGATCTTGCCGACCAGGCGCGACGGCAGCCGCTGGAGCAGCGGCGCCTTGGCATCGGGCTCCTGCCCGCCCGTGTCAGCTTTCGAAACCAGATGGATCATGCCCCCTCCGTCATTCGCGATCGGGACCTATCCTGCCGAAGGTCGCCCAAGAGGCGGCGAGCGGCAAGCTTGTCGCTTCCGGACCGGCGGCGAGTTGCTTGCGAGGGGCACGCACCACTATGGGAAATCGGCTCGCAGGCGCCACGGGTGGGTGGCTGGGATGTAGACAACGGTCAGTCCTGAGGTGCGATCTTCACCGCCCCGGCAAGGACGGCCTGGACGGTTTCCACCACCCTACCGCACTGGTCCCCGCTGGCCTCGTTATCGCGAACCCGGCGCGATTTGGTACTTCGCGATCTCCAACCCCTCCCCCGACATCTTCAGCCACGCGCGGGCACCGCGGCTGGACTAGCGGCATTCGATCACTTCAATGGTGACATCGCGGGTAAGCTGGCCTACCACGGGGCGTGGCGCGCAACTTCCGGAGGCGTCGCTACCCGGTGACTCCGGACGTGCAGCGGGCAGCAACGTGCTGACATCCACTGCGGGGCCGGGACCCGAGGACGCGGCAATAGGCGGACATGTGCTCCGACGCTTGGCGTCCAACACAACAATAGGTCCGTCCCTGATCGACGATATCAGGGCTGCTGGAGAACCCTCACATCAGGGTACTTCATCAAGCCACGCTGAAACAGCGCATCCGGAAGGGCCTCTTGCACATCGCAACCCATGAGCAGGGCCAGCGACGGGCCCAGCACCAGTGCGTTCACGCTGTCGAGGTCCCGGAGTTCGCCGAGGTCGAGCGAGTACGTCCACTGAAAGTCGGTCCAGTCGGGGTTGTCGTATCGCCAAACCAGCAGCCTGTCGGCGACGACTTCGGTTTTGTCCTCGTTATCCATGGGAAACCCCACGTAGACCTCCTCATCAAACGATGGTGGATACGCCCACAGGGAGACATGCAGCACCGCGGGGTCGTGGCCCCGTGCGCAGCCGTCCCCGTGCAGGCTGACCTGGAAGCTCAGGTACATCTCCGGCTTGCGCTTCCCTTTCTTGCGGACCGGAATGCTCCAGGCCACATCCGTATTAACCCATTCGCTCTCGTCACATCGGTACACCGGCACCGTGGACGCGTCGAATAACAAGGTGAACTCGCATCTTGATGCTTTCGCGGCCCGCTTGAACGACTCGCTCCAGTCCTGGCTGTTGATGGCCTCTATCAGCGCCTCAATTTCGCGCCCGCATGCGGCTACGATGCTGAAGCATCGGGCGATGCCTTCTCCGGTCTTGTTCTTGCTCATGGCGTCTGCCCCTTGTGTTCATTCCAGAAAATGCGGCTCTTCATGTCGACCTGTCCGGCAAGTTCGACATCCAGTATGGGTCCTGCCTTGTCGACAACCGCCGCGAAGCCGCCGAAGCGGGTGATGCCGACACTCCCGAGGAATCGCTCGACAACGCTTGCCCAGCGCGCCATCGGCCGCTTCGCATTGCTGGCGGCGATCTCGCCGAGAAGCGTGCGGACGGTGGTCCACGGCAGAATGTGGAGGCTGTTTCCCGGGTCCTTCGACCAAACGTCATTGCGGGCGCGGGCAGCATGGGCGCCCGAGAGGTCCTGCCCGACGAAGAGGTGCAGGAGTCGGTTGCCGGGTCCGAGCCACTTCATTTTCGCGGCCCGCCACTGGCGCTGCAGCTGGTCGTCGCCGCTCAGAGGCGCACGCCACTTGAACTCTACCAGCAGCACCAGCGACTGCGGACCTTCCTTCGCGTCCCAGGAAAGGGTCACCATCATGTCCGGCTCGACGCCAGCCCTACCGTCGTCATCGGTGCCCGCCAGGCGCGGCCAGAGGCTGATCTGCTGCGCCAAGCCGGACTCCGGGCATCGCAGTCCCTCAGACACCTTCAGCCGATCAAGCAGAGCCAGCCAGAACGCCACCCCCTCCTCGTCCGGCAATAGCGAAAGCGTGCCAAAGACCAGCGAGGTGATCTCGTCCTCCTCATGCACCCGCCTCTCGTGCTCATCGCGGTGCCCGGTGTAGCGCCGGTGGGCCGGCGACTTCTTCCTTTCGATGGCATGAAGCATGGCCGCCTCCCCAGTCAGGCCAGAAAGCCGATTCTGCCACTTCCACTCCCCGGCTTCAGCCGGCACTCCGCCTCCAGCGCCTCCACCCAGGCCGCAGGGTCCGCGAGGCGGTCCTCGAGTTCCAGTGCGCGGGCGACGGCGGCGAAGTCGCCGGGGGTGACCTGGGTGAGGCGGGCGAGCCGCATCTTGAGGAGGCCTGCCTCGTTTGCGGGGACACTGGCCCCCGCTCGCGACAGCACCTCTTCCAGCAGCGCCCAGGCCTGGTCGGCGCGCAGGGGCTTGAAGTGGATCTTGTGGTCGAAGCGGCGCATGGCCGCCGGGTCGAGGCTGTCCATGAGGTTGGTGCTGGCAATGAAGATGCCGTCGAAGCTCTCCATCTGGGTCAGCATCTCGTTGACCTGGGTGACCTCCCAACTCGCGCGGGCGCCGTCGCGGCCGCGCAGGAAGCCATCGACCTCGTCGATGACGAGGATGGCGCCATCGCGAACCGCCTCGTCGAAGGCCCCGGCGATGGCGGCCTCAGTGCCGCCCACCCACATGCTGAGCAGATCAGAGCCACGACGCACCAGCAGCGGCCGGTCGAGTCGCGCCGCCAGGTGCTGCGCGAAGCCGGTCTTGCCGGTGCCGGGCGGGCCGTAGAAGCACAGGCGCCCACGGCCGAAACGCTCAAGCCCGTCTGCGATGGCGGCTAGATCCTGGCTGGCGTTCAGCAGGTCGGGCCGGTAGTGCGCGGGCAGCGGCGTGTGGCGAAGGCGCGCCCGGCCGCCGGTGGCGCGGACGTAGCCGTCGAGCAGCCATTCGACCGAGGCGTCGACCCTCTCGGGTTCGCGCTCGCCCAGCGTGTCGACCACCTGGCCCATGCGCTCCAGGTGCCCGGCCTCGATCCCGCGCTGCTCGGCCAGGCGCGCCTGAAGGCTGCGGCTGACCGGCAGGTGGCCGAGGAAGCGCTCGACCATTCGGCCGCGCTGCCCGGTGCTCATCGCGCCCATCTCCATCACGATGTCGAAACGTCTCATGAAGGCCGGATCCATCTGCTCCACCTGATTGGCGAGCCAGAAGGCGGGCACCGGGTTGCCCTCCAGAATCTCGTTCACCCAGGCTTTTTCCGAGCCGCTCGATGAGTCATGGCCGAACAGTTGCGACAGGGCGTGCCGCGCCGGGAAGGCGTCCTCGATCTCGTCAAACAGCACCATAGCGCCACGCCGCTGCTCGAGCAGGCGCTGGCAGACCGAATAGGCGTTGATGCGGGCGCGTCCGCGCAAGGCATCGCCGTCACGATCGTCGATGGGCACCTCGTAGAGGCTGAGCCCGCAATGCTGCGCGACCAGGCGCACCAGCTGGGTCTTGCCGGTGCCGGGCGGACCGTGGATCAGCACGTTGGCGCCCACGCGGCCGCGCCGCTGGGCCTCGCGGACATAGCGGCACAGCCACTCGAAGTGGGCGGCGTGGGTGGTCAAGTCCGAGGCCTTGATCCGCGGCGGCGGACTCGGGCGGGCCATGGAGCGCAGAAAGCGTTCGAGGTCGAGCTTGCGCGAGAGCAACTGCTCGCAGACGGCGCTGTCGACCTCGGGGACCGCGTAGCCAGGGTGCGCCGTACCGCCATCAAGCAGGCCCGCACGCTCCAGACCCCCACCGGTGCGCAGGGCGCTGCGCACCTTGTCCATGCGCTGGCCGAGCAGGCGGGTCAGCGCTCGCAGGGTGTCGCCGCGGCTTTGCCAGCGCATCATCTCGATCAAATCCGTGAATCCGTCGACGCGACTGCGGATGACCAGAAACCGGAGCAGCTGCTGTTCGGCTACCGCCAGGCCGAGCGCATCGCCGAGCATCCCGATGTTCTCCGCAAGCCGGTCGCGGCGGCGACGCCCGAGCATTCGCTGCGCGCGCTGCAGCTGCGCGGCCAGCGCGGCCCGCAACTCCGCCAGAGTGATGGTGCCGTGACCGACCGGATCGAGGCCGGTGACCGAGAGCGCACGCTGCTCATACACATCGCCATGCCTCAGGATTCGCGACTCGGCACGCTGCTCAAGGATCAGGCGGATGGCGAACACCGCGGCCTCGCGGGCCAGCGGGTCGTGCAGGGGGACCGGTTTCAGCTTCATGGCCCTGTCGTCTGCAGAATGCATTTCAAAGGTAGTCATCGATGCGCTCGCTCTGGAGGTTTGTCCGCAGCAGGGACCTTCATCCTGTGGCACGATGGCGACAGTTTCTGTCGCGTCATACGGGGAGTCTGTCGCCATGGCCACCAGCACCTTCGCGCGCCGCATGCACATCCTCCAGTTGCTCCCGCGCGAGCCCAACGCAAGCACCGTGGCCAGGCTGCACACGCAACTTCAGGACCAGGGTCACGCGGTAACGCGCCGCACGGTCGAACGCGACCTGCAGGAGCTGAGCCGCGAGTATGCAATCCATGTGACGGAGGGCCGGCCCGAGCTGTGGTCCTGGACGCAGGAGGCGCCGAACGCCAGCCTGCCCTCGATGCCCCCGGCCACGGCACTCACCTATCTCATGGTGGAAGAGCACCTCGGGCGCCTGCTGCCCCCGACCGTGCTGGAGCAACTCAAACCCGCCTACGGCGAAGCGCGGCGGGTGCTGGAGCGGCACGGGCACACGCCGATCGCGCGCTGGAAGGCGCGCATCTCCTCGATCCCCAACGTGCCGCGCTTCGAACTTCCCAAGACCGACCCCGAGGTGCTGCGGGTGGTGTACGAATCTCTGCTGCGGGAGGAGGCCTTCGAGGCGCGCTATCGTGCAGCCCAGCAGCGGGCAGCGCCGGAGAAGCCGTGGCTGGTCCACCCGCAGGCGCTGGTGTATCGGCAGGGCGTGATCTACCTGGTCGCCACCCTGTGGGACTACGGCGACCTGCGTCACCTCGCGCTGCACCGCATGTCGGACGCCGGCCCGTGCACGGCGCCCTTCCGACGCGCCAGCCAGTTCGACCTCAAGCGCTACATCGAGCACGAACGCGCCTTCGAGTACCCGGAGGGTGAAACGGTGAACCTGGTGCTGCGCGTCAGTGAGGCCACTGCCTTTTATCTCGGCGAGACGCGGCTCTCGCGCGATCAGGTCATCGAGGACACCCGCGACCCGGACTGGAAGCGCGTGCGCGCCTGCGTGATCGACACCACGCAGCTGCGCTGGTGGCTGCGCAGCCTCGGCCCCGAGGTCGAGGTGGTGGCGCCGCGCGCACTGCGCCGCGCGATGCGCAAGGACGCGCGCGCGACCGCTGCGCTTTACGCTCGACGGGGTGGATGAGGTTGCAACGATTGCATCGCGCCCGCTCCCGCTTCCAGCGCTGCCTAGGCGCGTGGCTGGAGTCGACTGCCGGCCATTGGGCGGTGCCGGTCATTATCCTAAG
>DAOMOD010000139.1:0-11476 GCA_035444205.1 Lysobacteraceae bacterium | reverse complement strand
CCCGCCGCTCCACCGCGCAGCGTATCGATCGACTCGGCAAGCCGCGGCTTCACCACCCGGTGCAACGCGGGCGACCACTCGGCGCCAGCGCCCGGCCGCGTCAGCACCAGCACATGCGCCAGATCGAGGATCTCGCGCCAATCGCGCCAGGTGTCGAACTTCGCGAAAGCGTCGGCGCCGACCAGGATGACGACCGGTTGCCGCTCGCCGATTTCGTGTCGTATCTGGCGCAAGGTTTCCACCGTCCACGATGGCCCGTCACGACGCAGCTCGCGGTCGTCCACCCGCAGATCGGGATGCCCTTCGACGGCAAGCCTCAGCATGTGCAAGCGTTCGGTGGCATCGGCGCCGGGTGTTTCGCGATGCGGCGGCACCGCCACCGGCATCAGATGCACCGGCTCGCCGATGGCACGAGCCACTTCTCCGGCCACCGCGACATGGCCGCGATGTACCGGATCGAAGGTGCCGCCGAACAACAGCAGCGGTTTCATCTCTCGGCCAATGCCGCCGCCCGTCTTGCACCCACGGCGACACGCGCCAGCAGGCGCTCCAGCGCGATCCATGGCTCTTGCTCGCCCACCTTGCTCCCAGCCTCGCCGCGGCCCTTGCCGAGACGCTCGACACGGCCAAGATCGGCCAGACAACGTTGCCAGAAGCGCGCCGGTCCACGCCGCAGTGCGCCCTGCACGACCTGTTGCCGTGGACCGAATACACGCTCGGCCTGCATCGCAGCACGTAGCTGCTTGCCGCCCTCCACCTCTGCCGACAGGCGCGCCATCATGCCGAGCTGGTTGGCCAGCCAGGGCACCAGTCCGGGCACGGATTCGCCTTCGGCGCGCAGACCGGCCACGATGCGCAGCGCGCGTGCGCCATCGCCGGCCAGGGCGGCGTCGGTGAGATCGAAGACATTGAAGCGCGCCTGATCGGCCACGAGATCGCGCAGGCGTTCGGCGCTCAGAGTGGCGCTGCCGGCCACCAGCACCAGCTTGTCAATTTCCTGCGCTGCCGCCAGCAGGTTGCCCTCGACGCGTTCGGCCAGTTCCAGCACCGCTTCGTTGTCGGGGCGCAGGCCCTTGTCGCGCATGCGCCGGCCGATCCATTGCGGCAGTTCGCTGCCTCGCAGCGGCCAGATCGGCAGCAGCACGCCGACCTGTTCCAGCGCACGCGTCCAGGCGCCTTCGTGGCCCTTGCTCCAGGCGCCGGCAGTGATCAGCAGCACGGTGTCCGGCGGCGGCGACTGGCACCAGGCGGAGATGGCCTTGGCGCCCTCGATGCCGGGACGGCCGCTGGGCAGACGCAGTTCGATCAGCCTGAGGGTGGCGAAAAGCGACAGGTTGCCGCCGCTTCCGGCAAGTCGGTTCCAGTCGAAATGGGCCTCGACATCGAGGATCTCGCGTTCGCTGTAGCCGAGTTCGCGGGCACGGGCGCGCAGCGCATCGGCGGCCTCCTGCTGGCGCAGCGGCTCCTCGCCGGCGAGCAGATAGACGGGCTTCAGCGCATCACGTTCAAGGTGCGCCTGGAACTGTTCGAGCGTCCAGGCCATCAGGGCGTGCGTTCGAGGCGGCGCAACACCTGCTGGAGCATTTCGCGCTGCAATTCACCGCGCAGCACCTCGGCTTCCTGCTCGGCACCGAGTGCGGCCCGCTCGTCGAAGGTGTAGTCGCGGGCGAGTTCGATGATCTGGCGCGCCATCCGCGACTCGCCTTCGGCATCCAGCACTTCAAGCTCGACACGGTAACGGATCTCGAACTCGCGAATGCGTGCGCCGGCGCCCACCGTGAGCACTTCGGTGCGCATCTGGTTCACGGGAATGCGAATGCGCGCGCTGGCCTGCTCGGGGTTCGCGACCAGTTGTGCGCCGGCCCTTCCCAGCGCCGCCGCCAGGTCGTTGCGCAACGCGTTGCCCGGGTTGGCCACTTCCAGGTGCAGTCGCTCGAAGCCTGCGGGCAGAGCCACTTCGCCACGCAGGCGGAAACCGCAGGCGGCAACTGCCAGGCACAGGCCGATCAGGAACAGGGTGCGCAGGGGAAACGCTTGGGAGGCCGGCATGGGGGCTCGAACGATGGGACGGAAGCGGCATATTAAGCCGAACGGGGACAAAGCGTGGCGCCCGCCTCCGTCCACGGGGCGCCAGGCCCGATTCGCTATACTTCGCGCCCGTCCGCACGTTGGTCCCCGATGAACCCCAATTTCCTCGACTTCGAGCAGCCGATCGCCGAGCTGGAGGCCAAGATCCAGGAACTGCGCCACGCCAGCCACGGCAGCGCGGTCAACATCGAGGACGAAATCGGACGGCTGCAGGAGAAGATCAAGGCCAAGACCGCGCAGATCTTTTCCGCGCTGACGCCCTGGCAGGTGGCGCAACTGGCCCGCCATCCGCAGCGCCCGTACACGCTCGACTACATCGGCAGCATGTTCGGCGAGTTCGAGGCGCTTGCCGGTGACCGCATGTATGCCGAGGATGCTGCCATTGTCGGCGGCCCCGCACGCCTGGGCGAACGAAGCGTAATGGTGATCGGGCACCAGAAGGGCCGCGACACCAAGGAGAAGATCCGTCGCAATTTCGGCATGCCGCGACCGGAGGGCTACCGCAAGGCGTTGCGTCTGATGGAAACCGCCGAGCGCTTCGCGCTACCCATCCTTACCTTTATCGATACACCCGGTGCCTATCCCGGCGTCGGCGCCGAGGAGCGCGGGCAGAGCGAGGCCATCGCCCGCAACCTGCTGGTGATGAGCCGGCTGCGCGTACCGATCGTCTGCACGGTCATCGGCGAAGGCGGCTCCGGCGGTGCGCTGGCCATCGGGGTCGGCGACCGCACCCTGATG
This sequence comes from Lysobacteraceae bacterium, assembly GCA_035444205.1. GTDB lineage: Bacteria > Pseudomonadota > Gammaproteobacteria > Xanthomonadales > BPKI01 > DAOMOD01. The sequence continues at coordinate 8,650 of DAOMOD010000139.1, read as the reverse complement.
TTGCAGTTCTCCACCTACTCGGTGATCTCGCCGGAAGGCTGCGCCTCGATTCTCTGGAAAAGCGCCGAGCGCGCCCGCGACGCCGCCGAGGCGCTCGGCCTGACCGCCGACCGCCTGCTGGAACATGGCCTGATCGACCAGATCGTGCCGGAGCCTCTGGGCGGCGCGCATCGCAATCCGCAGGACATGTTCGCGCGCCTCAAGGACGTGTTGCTCGGTCAGATCGACAGGCTGGGTGCCCTCGACATGCCCAGCCTGCTGCAGCAGCGCTACGAGCGCCTGCGCGGCTATGGCGCTTTCCGCGAAGCCTGAGCCTGAGCCTGCACCAGCCATGCCGGCAAGGCGAGGCTCAGCGCAACGCCCATGCACGAACTCCGAAACACGCTTGCCACCTGGCTCGCCGCCCACCCCGAGGGCCGCCTCGCCGTAGCGCTCAGCGGCGGCATGGATTCGATGGTCCTGCTGCACGCGCTCGGCCGGTGTTCCGAGGCGCGCGGGCGCGGCCTGCGTGCCCTGCACGTCGACCATGGACTGCATGGCGACAGCCGCCGCTGGGCGCGCTACTGCCGCAGCTTCACCGACTCGCTCAAGGTGCCGATCCGCGTGATGCGGGTCGCGGTGGACGTACGCAGCGAGGGCGTCGAGGCCGGCGCCCGGCATGCCCGCTACGCCGCCTTGGCGCGCGTGCTGGTTCGCGGCGAGTGGCTGCTGACCGCCCAGCATGCCGAGGACCAGGCGGAGACGCTGCTGCTCAAGCTGATGCGCGGCGCCGATCTGGCCGGTCTGGCCGGCATGCATCGCGAACGCGCGCTGGGACGCGGACGTCTGGCGCGGCCGTTGCTGAATCTGCCACGCGCGGCCCTGCATGCGTACGCCCTGGAACAGGGCCTGAGCTGGATCCTCGACCCCAGCAACAGCGACCCACGCTACGAGCGCGGCTACCTGCGCAGCGAGATCCTGCCGCGCCTGAAGGACCGCTGGCCAGCCGCGGTGGCCGCGCTGTGCCGGTCCGCGTCGTACCTGCACATGGAGCGCACACGGCTGGACACGGAGATCTCCTCCGCGCTCGTCACCTGTGCCATCGAGCAGCCACCGGCGCTCAATTTGACCCGACTATTGGCGCTCTCCGAACCACTGAGGCCGCGCCTGCTGCTGGCCTGGCTCGGCCGCCTCGGCTGGACCGCACCCACGCTTGGCCAGCTCGGTGAACTGCTCGACCAGATCGCCCACGCGTCGCCGCAGCGCCATCCTTCCCTGCACTGGAGCGGCCGCAGCCTTCGCCGCCACGGCGACCGGCTTTACGCCGTCGCCGATGCTTGCGGCCTTCCTGTGGACTGGTCGACGCGCTGGGATCTGCGCCGGCCACTCATTCTGCCCAGACGCTGCGTGTCACCGGCGCGCGGGTGCCGCGCCGCGTCCTTCAGGCGCGCGCACGCCAGGGCGGCGAACGAATCCGTCTGCCCGGACGGGTGCAAAGCAGCAGCGTCAAGCACGCGCTGCAGTCGGTGGGCCTGCCGCCGTGGCAGCGCAGTGGCCTGCCATTTCTGTGGGACGGTGCGGATCTGATGGCGGTTGGCGCGGTGCTGGTATCGGCACCTCTTGCGGCATGGCTGGAGCGTCACGGCCTGCGCATGGAGTGGCGCGCGGGCGATGTTGAGTAGAGGGAGAAGGTGCCGAGCAAGCTCGGCACTACGAAGAGCCAAGGCCAGCGGGCTCCTGTAGAGCGTAGCTTGCTGCGCTCATGGGCGTCGCGGTGTGCCCCAGAGGCATGGTGCCGAGCAGGCTCGGCACCATGATAGGCCAGGGCCTGCTCAGAAGCTCAACTGCGTGCGCAGGGCGTACTGGTTGGTCTTGTCGCCGGTGAACTCGTTGTCGCCGCGGGTGTAGTTGAACATCAGGCGCACGTTGCGGTTGAAGTAGTAGTTGAGGCCAAGGATGGCCGAGCTTGCCTCGCGGTCGGCGATGTCCCGGTTCTCGATGGTGTCGTAACGCGCGGTCAGCTCCCAGGCGCCAGCGCTGCCGCCCGGCTGGGCCGAGCCAAATACGCCGCTGCCGGCCTTGTAGGGCTTGTGCTCGCCGGTCAGCATCCAGCTTCCCATCACATACCAGGTGTCGACGTCATGGGCGCCGCCGATCGGCTGGCCGAATCGGGCACGGGCGTACTCGGACTGGAAATACAGCGGCCCGAAGGCGCCGGCGAACTCGAGCCCGATGGTGTCCACCGACTCGCCGCTGGCGCCGGTGGTGGTGGCGATGTTCTGCGACGGACCGCGACGGCCGGCATAGGCGGCATTGGCCGACAGGTTCGCCGAGTTCTTGTTGGCGTTCTCGGTGCTGGCCGAAATGCCGAGATGCAGCGTGCTGTTGTCGGTGTGGATCGGCGCGTAGGTGAAGCGCCCGGCGGCGCCCACGCCCTCGTTGCGCGGTCCGGATGCGCTGCGCAGGTTGAACAGGGCGAAGCCCAGCGTGTGGTTCTTGCCGGAGGTGAGATATCCCACGCCCTGCTGGAACTGGCGGCCGCCGTAGATGCCGGTCGCCGATGCGAACGGCCGCTCCATCATGGTGATCTCGTTGGAACTGGTCAGTTCCTCCATGGAGCGGTAGGGCTTGAAGTGGCCGATGGTGAACTTGCCGCCGAGCCCCTTCCTGGCGATGAACACGTCGCGGAAGCCGTCGGTGGTGCTTCCCGCCGAGAAGTCCTGCTCGACCTTGTATTCCCAGCCCAGCGCCTTGCCGGACAGGGTCAGACGGGCGCGGCGGAAGTCGGTGGTGCCGGTGACGTCGGCGAGGTCGCGGTCGAAGGCGTAGGCGTCGTAATGGATGCGGCCACCAACGCCGAACTCGAAACGGCCGTCGCTGGAGGTCGCCTTGATACCGCCACGCGTCTCGACCTTGGTCGCACCGCTGGTCAGCTTGTCGAGGCTCTCTCGCGTTTCGGCCTGCACTCCGGACTGCGCTTCGGTACGCGCATCCAGTTCGGCGACCCGGGCCTGCAGCGCGGCAAGCTGGGCTTTCAGTTCGGCAATCTCCCGATCTCGGCTGTCGGCTGCCGTGGCGTCCGCTCCGATACAGGCCAATGCCAGCCCAAGCGCTATCGAAAGGGCGGTCCTCTTGTGGATCTTGTTCACGTGCAGATCTCCGCGAAGTTGGGATAGAAGGCTTCCGTCCCGTTCGGGTCTCGGGATCGGATCAAACCGCGGCGAACTCTGCACCGCCGATGTTGCAGTTTCGTGAAGCTTCGCCGCTCATCCGCATCACGCGCGATCTGTCATACGCCTGTCATCTTTCTGTCGTCTCATGTGCGCCGCGCATTGTTGCGGCTGTCACGAAGCTGTCAATCGCACGCCCCAGACTTTGTGGATGCGGTGTACCGGACGAGCCGGTGTGCCGATCCGCCGGTCAACCGGCCCGTCCGTTGTCCGCTTCGCAATCCGAGACAGGAGAACCGTGGTATGAATGTGAAAACCCAAGCCCTGGCCGTGGCCCTCGCCGCCGCTGGCACCAGTCTTTCCGCAGTCGCCCAGACCGTGGTCGACCCGGCGCTTCCCAGCTACCAGGCGATCAGCGGCGTGTCCGGCAACGTCAAGTCGATCGGCTCCGACTCGCTGAATAACCTGATGGCGCTGTGGGCCGAGGGCTTCAACCGAGCCTACCCGAACGTGCGCATCGAGATCGAGGGCAAGGGCTCCGGCACCGCGCCGCCGGCGCTGATCCAGGGGACCGCCCAGTTCGGCCCGATGTCGCGTCCGATGAAGTCGGCCGAGATCCAGGAGTTCGAGGGTCGCTATGGCTACCCGCCGACCGCCATCCGCGGCGCGCTCGACGCGCTGGCCGTGTACGTGCACAAGGACAACCCCGTCCAGTGCCTGTCGCTGCAGCAGGTCGATGCGATCTTCTCCAAGACCCGCAACGGCGGCCACGACAGCAACATCACTACCTGGGGACAGGTGGGCCTGACCGGCGCCTGGGCCAATCGACCGATCTCGATCTACGGCCGCAACTCCGCCTCCGGTACCTACGGCTACTTCAAGGAAGTCGCCTTGTTCGACGGTGACTACAAGGACGAGGTGAAGGAGCAGCCTGGTTCCTCGACCGTGGTACAGGGCGTCGGCTCGGACATCGCCGGCATCGGCTATTCGGGCATCGGCTATCGCACCGCCGACGTTCGAGCGGTGCCGCTGAAATCCAGCGAGGACGGCGAGTGCTTCGACGTCGGCGTGGAGAACGCCGCCTCCGGCGACTACCCGATTTCGCGCTTCCTCTACATCTACGTCAACAAGGATCCGAACCAGGCGCTCGATCCGGCGCGCGGCGAATTCATCCGCTTCGTCTACTCGAAGGAAGGGCAGGAAGCGGTGGTTCGCGACGGCTATTTCCCGGTGAACCGGATGGTCGCCGATGCCGACCTCAAGGCCTTCGGTCTGAAGTAACCATCGCCACGGATGCGCCTGTACCGGAGGGCGGCGGCGCCGCCCCCCGGTTTTTGCCTAACCGCCCCGTCCAAGAACCCGTAGAAAGCCCCGATCATGGACTCAGCGTCCCAGGTTGACGACAACGGCACCGCGAACCGGAGCGCCCGAATCGTGCTGCGCGAAAAGCGCACGAGCTGGCGTGTCCTGGTCGGCGACCGGCTGGCCTGGTGGACGATTACCGTGGGCGGATTGATGGTGATCCTGGCGGTGGTCGGCATCGTGGTGTTCCTGGTGCGCGTCGCCGCGCCCTTGGGCAGCAGCGGCGCCGTCCTTGCCCACCTGAACTGGCGGCTCGAACCCAAAGTAGTCGCCTGGATCAACGCCGACGAGTACGCCACCATGGGCGTGCGCGTGGCCGCCGATGGCGCGATCAGTAGCTTCCACCTGCCGAGCGGGCGCGCCATCGCCGCGCGGCAATTGGACTTCGGTGGCGATCGCGCCACCACCACCGGCGCCGTGCTGCGCCGCGACGACCTGCTGTTCGGCTTCGCCGACGGCAGCATCCGTTTCGCCAGGGTCGGCTTCGACATCAGCGTCGTCACCGAGGCAGCGCTACCGACCGTCGGCGCGACACGCCTGGACGACTCGGACATCGTCTCCAACGATGGCGTCATCTTCTCGCGCCTGCGCGAGAACCAGTACCGCCGTATCGAACTGGTCACCGCGGTGGGCGCTTCCGAGCCCATCTCCGACCACGCCATCGTCGCCGCCGACTACCGCGTCGGCGGCACGGTCGAGCGGCCCACGCGGTCGTTCGTGACTGTCGATGCCGCCGGCATCACGCGGCTGTCGCGCGCCGACATCCAGCGCAACCTGCTGACCGGCGCGGAGACCGTGCGCGTGCGCACAGCCACCCTGCCGGGACTCCCGGACGCCGCCGAGGTGACCGCGGTGTCGATGACCAGCCAGGCCGACGCAGTCTACGTCGCCGCGCGCGGCGGCATGATCCACCGCTTCGCTACGCGTAACTTCAACGCGCCCATGCTCGCCGAAAGTCGCAGCATCTTCGAGGACGGCAGCGACGTGACCTCGCTGGCCTTCCTCAATGGCGAGATGGCGCTGGTCGTCGGCGGCGCCCGCGGCCAGGTGGATGTGTATTTCCGCCTGCAGCGTGAAGGCGCCGAGACCGCCGACGGCTTCGAGATGATCCGCGCCCGCAGCCATGCGCCGCAGGCGGCTGCGATCGTCGGCATCGACGTGGCGCAACGCTACAAGTCGCTGGTCACCCTGGACGCCGACGGCGCCCTGTGGGTCCGCCATTCCACCTCCGACCAGGTGCTTGCGCGCTTGGGAATCGACGCCAGCGACCGTGCCCAGGTCATGCTGATGCCACGCAACGATGGCGCCCTGATCGTCGCCGACAGCGGCGCCGTCGATGCCTTCCGCTACTCCTTTCCGCACAGTACCGCGACCTTCCGCACCATCTTCGGCAAGGTCTGGTACGAGGGTTACGGCGAACCGACCCTGACCTGGCAGTCGTCCTCGGGCATCGACGTGTTCGAGCCGAAGTACTCGCTGGTGCCGCTGATCTTCGGAACGCTCAAGGCCACCGTGTACTCGCTGCTGTTCGCCATTCCGATCGCGCTGTTCGCGGCGATCTACACCTCGGAATTCGTGCACCGCCGCGTCCGCGCCGGCATCAAGCCGCTGATGGAGATGATGGAATCATTGCCTACCGTGGTGCTGGGCTTCGTCGCCGCGCTGATCCTGGCGCCGTTCGTGGAGACCTGGATCGCCGCCGTGTTGCTGGCCTTCATCGCCTTGCCGATGGGCCTGATGCTGTCTGCGTTCATCTGGCAGACGCTGCCGGCGCACCTCGCGCTGCGCCTGGAAGGGGTGCCGAAGATGCTGATCATGCTGGCCGTGATCCTGCTGTCACTGCTGCTGGCCTACCGGCTCGGTCCGCTGTTCGAGCGCGCCCTGTTCAGCGGCGACTTCAAGGCCTGGACCAATGGCGATATCGGCAGCGGGCGTCCGTTCCTGTTCCTGGTGCTGCTGCCGCTCGGCTTCCTGCTGATCGCCTGGCTGTTCTCGCGGCGGATGGGTCACCGCTTCCGCCTGCTGCTGCGCACGAAGGACCGGCGCGGCGCCGCCATCCTCGACGGCCTGCGCTGGCTCGGTTTCGTCGCCGGCGCCGTGGCCCTCGCCTTCGTCGCAGCCAGCCTGCTTACCGCGACGGGCTACGACCCGCGCGGCGGCTTCATCGATACCTATTCGCAGCGCAACGCGCTGGTGGTCGGCTTCGTGATGGGCTTCGCCATCATCCCCAACATCTACACGCTGGCCGAAGATGCCATGAACTCGGTTCCCGGCCACCTGCGCGCGGCAAGCCTCGCCGCCGGCGCCACGCCGTGGCAGACCGCGCGCTGGGTGATCATTCCCACCGCCATGTCCGGCATTTTCGCCGCCTGCATGATCGGCATGGGCCGCGCGGTGGGCGAGACCATGATCGTGGTGATGGCTGCGGGCAATACGCCGGTACTGGACTGGAACATCTTCTCCGGTCTGCGCACGCTGTCCGCCAACATCGCGGTGGAACTGCCGGAAGCGGTCAAGGACGGAACCCTGTACCGCATGCTGTTCCTCGCCGCCCTCACCCTGTTCGGCATGACCTTCGTGATCAACACCGTCGCCGAGATCATCCGCCAGCGCTTCCGCAAGCGCGCCTTCCAGCTCTGAGACGGGACCCACCATGTCCGCGACATCCAAGTCCCTTCCCCAGACGCCACGCGCGGTTCGCCGCTACAGCGCCGACATCTCCGCGGTCGGCGAACCCTGGCTGTGGGCTCTTGGCGGTGCACTGGTGCTCGGCCTGCTGCTGGTGGCCGGCTTCCTGGCCATGATCTTCTGGAACGGCATCACCACCTTCTGGCCCAAGCCGATCGTGGTGGTCACCACCGAGGCCGGCGTTCGCGTGGCCGGCGAGCCGTCGCGTTCCGACATCTATCGACCCGCCGAGCACCTTCTGCAAGAGCTCGATGCGTCACGGCGAGCCATCATCGAGACCAACGACGGCTTCGCCTCGCGCACCCTGTATCGGATCGGCAACTTCGACCTCTACGGCGAGGACTTCCGCTGGGTCTCCGATTTCGACGTGGTCGACACCGTCAGACCGGCCGATCTGCATTTCTTCGAACGGCAGGAATGGGGGCCGTTCGTGGGCACGATCGCCGGCCTGATCGTCGACGACCAGCCGGTCGAGGCGATCGACTTCGCCACCGTGCGCCACGCACAGCGCGCGGCCCGCCAGCGCTTCGATGCGATACGCAAGCTGGAAAAGAAGGATATCGGCGCGATCAACCATCGCATCGAGCAGGAGCGGCTGGCCCTGCGCCGGGTCGAACTTCGCCACGGTGCCGACAGCGAGGCCTTCCATGCCGCGCAGGCCGAAGTCGAACCGCGCATCGCCGGCCTGGAGGCCGAGTTCGCCGCAGTGCAGGCCGAGGTGAACGCGATCCGCAGCGAGGACCGCCGCCACCGCATCGTCCTTGCCGATGTCGACGGCCGCACCAAGGAGACACCGCTGTCGCAGATCGTGCGCTTCTACCCCGCCAACGACATCGGCTTCCTCGCCAGACTCGGCATCTACTTCAGCCGCTGGGGCGAGTTCCTGGGCAGCGAGCCGCGCGAGGCCAATACCGAGGGTGGCGTGCTGCCGGCCATCTTCGGCACCGTCGCCATGACCCTGCTGATGGTGGTGTTCGTGGCGCCCTTCGGCGTGATCACGGCGCTCTATCTGCGCGAGTACGCGACCCAGGGCCGCATCGTTGCCGCCGTGCGCATCGCGGTGAACAACCTGGCCGGTGTGCCGTCGATCGTCTACGGCGTGTTCGGGCTCGGCTTCTTCGCCTACACCATGGGCACCACCATCGACCAACTGTTCTACGCGGAACGACTGCCAAGCCCCACCTTCGGCACCGGCGGCGTGCTGTGGGCATCGCTGACGCTGGCCCTGCTGACCGTGCCGGTGGTGATCGTTGCCAGCGAGGAGGCGCTGGCGGCGGTGCCGCGCTCGATGCGCGAGGGTTCGCTGGCCTGCGGCGCCTCCAAGTGGCAGACCATCCGCCACGTGGTGCTGCCGCGCGCCCTGCCCGGCATCATGACCGGCCTGATCCTGGCGATGGCACGTGGTGCTGGCGAAGTCGCGCCGTTGATGCTGGTCGGTGTGGTCAAGCTGG
>DAOMOD010000138.1:0-11483 GCA_035444205.1 Lysobacteraceae bacterium | reverse complement strand
TCTCGCACGCGGGAAGGGCCATGGAAGGCCCTGCTCTGGGAGCGAGGAAGGGCGCGGGCAGCCGAACGACGAGTGGTTCGAGTGGTTCGAGACGCTGTCTCGATCCGGCTTCGCCGGCCTCGACAGCTCCTCACCATGAACGGAGTGTGGATTGCGGCTTCGCCGGCCTCGACAGCTCCTCACCATGAACGGAGTGTGGATTGCGGCTTCGCCGGCCTCGACAGCTCCTCACCACGAACGAAGCTGTTGGTACTTCCCGCCGGGTCAATAGCCCCGACAGGCTGCCAGCAGGCGCCTGCGCGTGTCGCGGTCAAGACCCTTCAGGCGGCGCAGAATGGCAGCCAGTACCGAGCGGTCCTGCGCTTCGCTCAGGGCATCGGCCGGGTCGGGCGTGGCGGCATATTCGCGCCAGTCGAGGCCGGTCTGCTTCTCCAGGGCGAAGATCTGCTGGCGCAGCCGGCGCAGGCGCCGTCGCCATCGGTGCAACGGTTCCGGGTCACGGAGAAGGTCTCGCAGAGCACGCCGCTCAGCCGCAGCGCAGCGTCGCAACGATCGCGCCAGTGCATCGTGCACATGGCTCGCCTCCACACGATCCCAGGGCAGGCGGGCGCAGCGTTCGGCGATGCGCGCAAGATGCGTGCGCAGCCTGGCGAGATCGGGGTCGCGGGCCAGGCGTGTGGCGAGGATGGTATCGCGTCTTTCGCGCAGCAGGTCCGCAGTCCGCTTCAGCTCCCGGGCCGAAACCTCGCCGTGGCCATCGGCCAGCGTTTTCAGCGTGTCGATGACCGCATGCGCATCGCGCTCGCGGGAAAGCGAACGGCAGATCGTGCGAATGGCACGGTCCTGCACGGCAGCGGCCGGTTGCAGCGCCGGTCCGCCGAGCGCCAGCGCGGCGCGCGCCCGACGCAGGCTCTTGCGGCCCTGGTGTATGCCGACGTGCCGACGCTGTCCGGAGCGCGCGAGCATCCTGCCAGCACGCTTGAGTTCGGCAGCCACGAACGCGGCCAGCAGTCTGCCGAAGTGCGGTCTTGCGCGAATTCCGGGGGGCATGGGAAAGGATGTACCAAGGCAAGAGGAATTGCGCCACCTTTCGATGTGAAAGCCTGTCGCGCGGGGTGTCCGCCGGAACGTGTCCGAGGTCGTCCGGCTTGGTAAGGTGGGGCTGTTGCCGGCGGATGGCCGCCGGGACAGCTTTGCCGTCGGAAACCTGCCATGTCCCTTCTTCAGCGGTTGTGCGCCGCGTGCCCCATCCTGCTTGGCCTGCTGCTTGCCGCATGCGCTGCGCCGGTCGTGCATGATCGCGCCGAGCCGATCCTCATCCTGGTCTCGATCGACGGCTTCAGAGAAGACTATTTCGATCTGGCGCCCACGCCGGTACTGGACAGCCTGCGACGACAAGGCGCCAGCAGCGACGCACTGATCCAGGTCTTTCCCACCAAGACCTTCCCCACCCACTATTCGATGGTCACGGGGCTGCATCCCGGCGAGCACGGCATCGTCTCCAACAACATGTACGACCCCGACATGGATGCTCGTTTTGCGCGACACCTGCGCGATGCCGTGCAGGACGCGCGCTGGTGGGGCGGCGAACCCGTCTGGAACACCGCCGAGCGCCAGGGTGTGCGCGCGGCGACCTTCTTCTGGCCCGGATCCGAGGCGCCGGTGGGCGGGCGCCAGGCCAGCGAATGGCGCCTGTTCGACGAATCCATCGACTACGACGAGCGCATCGATACCGCACTGGGCTGGCTGGACCGACCACCCCCGCAGCGGCCGCGCCTGATCACCCTGTACTTTGAACGCGTCGACACTGCGGGCCACCGCGCGGGATTCGAGTCCGAGCGGCTGCGGCTCGCCATTGCCGAAGTCGACCGAGCCTTGGGCCGACTGCTCTCGGGTATCGAACGACGCGGACTGGCCGACCGCGTGAATCTGCTGATCGTGTCCGATCACGGCATGGCCAGCGTGGACATGGAACGACGCATCTACCTGTTCGACTACATCGACGCGCAGCGTGTGCGGGTGATCGACTGGGGCCCACTGGCTGCCATCCGCCCCGACCCGGACTATCTCGACGAAGCATACGCAAGGCTGGCAAGGGCACATCCGAACATGCAGGTGTACCGGCGCGAGAACATGCCGGCGCGATTCCACTACCGGGATCACCCACGCATTGCGCCACTGCTGGCGCTCGCCGATCCCGGCTGGATGATCACGCGCCGCGATTTCGTGCCGAGCCGCCCGGAAGTGGCCTCGCATGGCTGGGATCCGGAGGCGCCGGAGATGCATGGCATCCTGATCGCCCATGGACCGGCCTTCCGCTCCGGACTGCGGGTGCCGCGCGTGGAGGCGATCCACCTGTACGAGCTGATGTGTGCAGTGCTGGATATCGAGCCGGCGCCGAACAGCGGCGATCTCGAGGCGGTGCGCATGCTTTTGCGCTCGGGCACCAGTCCACCGTAGAAGGTGGACAGTGGGAGAATCGCGCCGCAGCCCTCATACTATCCGGCTACCCTGCCGCGACACCTTCGTGCCGATCCATGGACATCTTCAAGATCTTCACCATCGAGGCGGCCCACCGCCTGCCCCATGTGCCGCCCGGGCACAAGTGTGCGCGGCTGCACGGGCATTCGTTCCGGGTGGAGATCCACGTCAGCGGGGCGAAGGACGCACAAACCGGCTGGGTGATGGATTTTGCCGATATCAAGGCGGCCTTCGCACCGCTGTTCGAGCGCCTCGACCATCACTATCTGAACGATATCGAGGGGCTGGAGAACCCCACCAGCGAGCGTCTGGCGGAGTGGATCTGGGAGCAGCTCAAGCCGGCATTGCCGCAACTTTCCAGGGTGGTGGTGCATGAAACCTGCACCTGCGGTGCCGTCTACACCGGGCCCGGTTGAACACAGGGTTGCCGCATTGCGCCATGAGATCGCCACATCACAAGTGATTGAAAATAAAACACAATGTGAAATCACACAGGTTCAGCGATAGAAAAATGTTGCAATGCAGCACAGAACGGGTTAGGATGCGCTCCCAAGGTGAAATCAACCGGCGAGGGCACCACCATGTACGAGCAGTTCAACAACCAGTTCAGTCAGATCAACAAGCAGATGGCCGATGCGGCGCTGAAGGCACACGCCATCGCCCTTGAGGGCTTCGAGCGTGCCATGGAGCTTCAGCTCAAGGCCGTCGAGGAGCAGGTCAACGCCTCCGTGGCGTTCTGGACCGAGGCCTCCGAGGCCCGCGATCTGGACGCCATGAAGACGCTGTTCCCCAAGAGCGCGCAGCTCATCAAGGAATCCGCCGAGAAGGCGTTCGGCACCAGCCAGGAGCTGGTCGGCCTCGGCCTGAAGACCTCCGAGGCGTTCGGCGAGCTGGCCAAGGGCCAGATCGAGGCCGCCAACGGCCAGGTCAAGGCAGCCGCCAAGAAGGCCGCCAAGTAAGAAACACCGTTCTCCAACGAGCGCGTGGTTTGCGTCGCGGGACTCCATCCCCCCTCCCCCAAGGATACCGCGGCGCGACACATGGGCCGGCAGCGCAAGCTGCCGGCCCTTTTTTTGTCTCCAGGACCCTTCAATCCCCGACGCCGAGCGTGTCGGCGAGTGCCCGGGCCTCGACCACCAGGGCATGATCGGCACCGAGGCGCGCTGATCCGCGCCGCATCGCCTCGGCTGCCAGCGCACGGGCGCGTGCCCGTTCGCCACTGGCTTCAGCATGCTCGGCGAGCCATTGCAGCACCGGCATTTCCATCGGCATGCGACGCTCCGGCAGTCGTTCCAGATCATCGAGCAGCGCTTCCAGCGGCAGTGGGTCTCCGTCTTGCTGGAGCGCCGATCGCCCAAGCAGCAGGCGCGTCAGCAGGCGGTGCGGATGGCCGGGATCGAGGCGCGATTCGGCGACCGCGAGGGCCTCGCGCAACAGGCTGTCGGCGGCTTCGTCGCCCTCGAAGTTGCGCGCACTGGCGGAAAGATTAATGAGAGGCAGCACCATGCCTGGGTGCTCATTGCCCAGGGTGCGGCGGCGGATTTCGACGGCATTGCGTACCTGCTCGTAGGCGCCCTGCGCATCGCCGATGTCATCGAGCAGCACCGCGAAGTTGTTGGCGATGACCGAGCGGTTGGCATCCTCGACACCGCCGGCGGCCAACGCGCGGCGATAATAGTCGGCGGCTTCGCCGTGCCGTTCCAGTCCGTGCAGTGCCGATGCCAGGTTGCCGAGCGCGGTCGCTTCGTCGATGGAGGACTGGCCGCGGTCGAGTGCTTCGACGATGCCGCGCAGCAGCCGCTCGGCTTCCGCATGGTGCCCGGCACTGTTCAGCACTACGGCGAAATCGCTACGCAGGGTGTGCTCGCGCAGGCTGTCCACGTTGCGCGGAAAGCGGGCGAGCAGTGGGCGATAGACTTCGATCGCTGTGTCGCTGTCGCCACGTTCGTGGGCCAGCCAGGCGAGGTCGCCTCCGGCGAGCAGGGTGCGCGGGTCGTCCTCACCGTAGACGCGACGTTTCAGCAAGAAAGCCTGGCGCAGATGCGGTTCCGCCTCGTCGTCCAGGCCGCGGCCCATGAAGGCACGACCGATGGAACGGCGCACCGCGGCTTCGGCCGCCGGCTGGTCGGGAAACTCGGTGGCGATGCGACGTGCGGCCGAGCGCATCGCGTCGGCAATGGACACGTCTACACCACTCTCGAATGGGTCTGCCTCCATCAGCATGCGCTGCAGGAAGCTCATGACCTGTTCCGCGCGGGTCGCCTCGACCTGGGCGCGCTCGGCCTGGAGGCGCGCATCGGCAGCCTGGCGCAGCGCGATGACGGTGGCCAGCGCGAGCGCGACGAACACCCCCATCGCGACCGTCACAGCCAGCGCGTTGCGGCGCAGGAAGGTGCGCACGCGGTAGCCCAGTGCATCGCCGCGCGCCTGCACCGGAAGCCCGTCGAGATGCCGGCGTAGATCGGCGCCCAGTTCGGCGGCCGCGGCGTAGCGCGCCGCCGGGTCCTTGCGCATCGCCTTGAGCACGATGTGATCGAGGTCGCCGCGCAGGCCCTGGCGCCAGGCCACGAAGGCTCCGGACATCCGGCCCACCCGGCTCGGCCGTTCCGGATCGGTGCTGCACACCTGGCGCACGATCTCGGCCGGCGACGCGCCTGCCAGGCGATACGGCCGTTCACCGGTGAGCAGTTCGTAGAGCACGACACCGAGTGCGTAGACGTCGGTGGCGGTGGTGATCGGTTCGCCCTGCACCTGCTCGGGTGCCGCGTAGTCGGGCGTCATCGCCGACCAGCCGGTGCGGGTGTGCTCGCCGCCGCCGACCAGTTCCTTGGCGATGCCGAAATCGACCAGTTTGACCTGACCCGTCCGGTCCACCAGCAAATTGGCAGGCTTGATGTCGCGATGCACCACGAGGCTGCGATGCGCCGCCTGCACTGCCTCGCAGATACCGATGAACAGGCGCACGCGCGCAGCCATGCCGAGGCCCTGATCGTTTACGTAGTGCAGCAGCGGCTGGCCATCGACCAGCTCCATGGCAAGCCAGGGCACGCCGCTCGCGGTGCTGCCGCCATCGAGAATGCGGGCGATCCCGGGGTGGTCGAGGCGCGCCAGGATGCGGCGCTCCTCGTGGAAGCGCCGCAGCATTTCCGTGCGCAGTTCGTCGTCGCCGCCGAGCAGCTCGGGACGGATCAGCTTGATGGCAGAGTACTGTTCGAAAGCGCCGTCGTCGCGACGCGCCCGATAAACCGCCCCCATGCCGCCTTCGGCAATGGGTTCCAGCAGCAACCAGGGGCCGGCGCGGGTGCCGGTAAGCGCCCCGGCGCCGGATTCCTTCACCCCATCAATCCTCGCCGGCGAAGGCCGCGAACAGGCGCAGCAGATGCAGGAACATCACGGCGATGCTGCCGAACAGCGACACCGTGAGCACCACCGGATTGGTCTCGCCGCCGTGAATCATGCGGCTGGTGTCGAACAGGATCAGCGCGCTCATCAGCAGCACCGCACACGCCGAAATGGTCAGCGACAGCAGCGGGATCTGCAGGAACAGGTTGGCGACGATGGCGAGCAGCAGCACGATCAGCCCGGCGAAAAGGAAGCCGCCCATGAAGCTGAAGTCCTTGCGGCTGTTCCATGCATACATGGACAGGCCGAAGAACAGCACGGCGGTGGTGACCAGTGCATTGAGCACGATCGAAGGGCCGCCGGGCATGGAAAGGTAGGCACCCACGATCGGGCTCAGCAGGAACCCTACGATGCCGCCCCAGGCGAAGGTGAGCCCAATGCTGGCCTGGCTGTTGCGCATGGCGTGCAGGGCGAAGGAGCCGCCGATGAACACGACCAGAAACGTGATCAGAACGCCCAGGGTCAGTGGCAGCCCGACCGCCAGGCCGATGCCGGCGCCGATGGCGGCTACGGTCAGCACCATGGACAGAAGGGTATAGGTCTGGCGGACCACGCGATTGGTGTCGCGTGCGGCTTCGAAGGTCTGGGCGGTACGAGTGGTTACGGGTTCCATCGATGTCTACTCCGGTGAAGGGATGCACAAGAAGCGGGTGAGGAAGTCCCGCGAAGTTTGCGGGCAGGCGCGCGGCGGATCAAGTCGACGCGTACCATGCGCTGCATGGATCCTTCGCAGACCGGCGAATTCATCGATGTCGATGGCGCGCGCGTGCACATGCGGCGCATCGGCGCTGGCCCGCCGCTGCTGCTGATCCATGGCCTTGGCTCCTGCGGGGCCGACTGGGCGTTCCAGGTGCCGGCGCTGGCGCCTCACTTCGAGCTGATGCTGCCGGACCTGCCCGGGTCCGGGCACAGTACAGCGCTGCCCGAAGGGGTGACCATCGACCGCATGGCAGGACGCCTGTGGCAATCGCTCGACCGGCTCGGCGTGGAGCGCCCGGCGGTCATCGGGTTCTCGCTGGGTGGCGCGGTGGCGCTGGAAATGGCCTTGCAGCGGCCCGCCGCGGTGGCGCGCCTGGCCCTGTTGAACAGCCTGCCGAGCTATCGCGTCGACCACTGGCGCAAGGCGTTCGAGGTACTGGCGCAGATCACTCTGGTACGGCTGCTCGGTCTCAAGCGCACCGGACGCATCGTGGCGGGCCGCCTGTTCCCGCCTCCCGTCCAGGCGCCGATGCGCGAACGAGTGGTTCAGGTGCTGGCCGCCAACGACCGTCGCCAGTACCTGGCGACCATCCGTGCCCTGGTCGGCTGGTGCGCACTCGACCGCCTGCACCGGCTCAAGGTACCCACGCTGATGCTGGCCAGCGAACACGACTACACGCCCTTGGCGGAGAAACGGCGGTTCGCGGAGCACATGGGCGCCCACTTTCACTGGGTACGCGGAGCACGCCATGGTCTTCCCTTCGACAGCATTGTCGCCACCAACGCCGCAGTGCTGGCCTGGCTGCGCGGTGACCCGGTGGATTGTGCGCTTTGTGCCGACGACCCCGAGTGCTCACCCGCGTACGCAGCATTCGGCGCCTACCAGTCGATCTGAACTCCGAGACGCAACGTACGCGGCGCCGCCGGGCGGTAGAAGCGGGGATTGGGCTGGCCGGCCACCAGTTGCAGGCCACGCAGGTAGTGGCGGTCGGTCAGATTGTCGACGGCCAGAAACAGATGATGACGCGTGCCGCGCCAGCCGGCGATCGCGTCGAAGGCGACATGGCCGCCGCGGTAGCCCACCGCGCGATTGGCCGGATCGCTGAATACGCCGCTGCTGTAGCGTCCACCGATGCCGGCATGCAGGCCGTTCGCGCTTCGCCAGTTGAGTCCGGCCACCGCGGTGCGCGCGGGTGCCTCGGGAAAGCGTTTGCCGGCCAGGTCGACCACGTCGAATCCCTGGGCCAGGGTGAAGCTGTCGAAACGGGTGGACAGGTAGCCCAGCCCGAGGTGCCATCGCAGGCTGTCCGACCAGGCGCCGCGAACCACCCATTCCGCGCCCTTGGCGGTGGCGCGGCCGGCGTTTCCGATCAGGAAGCTGCCAGCCTGGGGCAGGGCGATGGGAATCTGGCGGTCGCGCCAGCGGTTGCCGAACAGTGTCAGCGCCGACTGCAGCGACTCGCGTTCGAAGTGCCAGGCCATATCCCAGGTGGCGCTGCGTTCCGGCGCGTAGACTTCGAACTCGCCACTGATCAGGTTGAACTGGGTACCACCGCTCAGGTAGCCGCGACGGTAGCCGAACACGATCCGATGACTGTCTCCGGGTCGGTATTCGACGCGCGCGTGGGGCAGGCGCACGGTACTGCGCGAACCGCTGTCTTCGCGCAGGCTGCGTGCCGGGAACTCTTCTTCGCAGGGGATCTGCACGCCGCCGAAGGCGATGGTGCACGCATCCTGGGTCAGAAAGCTGCGCAGCAGTTGACCCTGGGCCAGGCGTTCATCGAGCAGGCGCATGCCCGCGTCCAGGGTCCAGCGACCAATATCGCGCCGTGCGTCCAGCGACAGTGAACGCGAGGTGATGCGGGTGATCACGCGCCCTTCGATGATGCGATCGGTCTGCGGCTCGACGCGCACGTCGAGCGCCGGGGGAAAGAAGTCGCGGATGTCGCTCAGACTCGCTTCGGCGGAGTCGAAACGGCGGCGTTCCACCTCGCCTCCGAGCGACAGGCGCCAGCCCGGGCGCGGTATCCAGGCGGCCCCGGTACTGATCAGTCCACGCGACTCGCGGTCGCGACTGCGCTGGCGCTCGGACGGAAGTGCTGCAAGACTCAGCTCCGAGCGTTCGTTGCCGTGACCATAGGCCAGATGCATCCAGGCCTGCAGCCGTTCATGCCCGCGCCAGTCCACGTCGACCGCACCACCGGCGCTGCGCAGGCGCCGGCGGTAGATGAAGGGATCGAAGCTTTCGCGCCGGAATGGATCGAAGTCGGTCTGTGCCGGACTGACCGGTGCGATCAGGGGCTGTCCGGGATCGCCGGCAATGCCGAGCAGGCGGGCGCCTGCCGTCAGTGCTTCGATGTGGTCGGGTTCGTAGGAAAGCTTGAGAAGCGCCGAGGTGATCTCTTGGCGGTCGAGGGCACGCTCGTCGCGCAGCGCGTGATCGTGAAAGCCGGCGCTGTGCCGCCGTTCCACCGTGAGCCGGCTGCCCAGTCCGCGCGTACCGATGCCGCTGTCGGCTTCCAGCCAGCCACGCCAGTCGTGTCCACTGCCGACGGTGGCGCCGCTGCCCAGTGTCCGTTCCGGTGCCGGCGTGCGTGTGCGCAGGTCGATGGACCCGCCCAGCGTCGACGCGCCTTCCCAGGGACTGCGCGGACCGCGCCGAAACTCGATGCCATCGAGCCCGTGCAGCGGCACTGCGTCGGCATCGATCACGCTGAGCGGCAATGGCATGCCATCGAGGTAGACGCTGGCGGCGGTGGCCGCACCGCGGCCCAGGCCCACCCCGCGCAGGTTGAGGTTGGCGCCCTGGCCGGCCACGTTGGGTGCATAACGCAGCAACTGCTGCCAGTCCAGCGTGGGCCAGTCGCCGAGCTCGGCAGCGCGCCAGGGCGTGGTCCCGGGCATGCCTGCCGCACTCGCTCCGGGTCGGATCGGCGTCTCGTCCTTCAGTGCGGTGTCGGTGATCAGCACCGTTCGCGCATGAAGTCGTGGTTGCGGTTCGATCACCAGGTCGCCATCGGCGTCGATGTGCCAGCCAAGTTCGCTGCCTTCGAGCAGGGCGTCGAGCAGGTCCGACAACCGGTGCCGTCCAGGCGCCAGCGGCGGCACCGGTAGCGACTCGAGCAGTGCGCTGCCCTGAGGATGGATGATGCGCAGACCGGTCTGCGCCGACACCTCGCGCAGCGCTTCCAGCACGTTGCCGGACCGGCCATGCCATTCCACCGGGACCTCGGTGCCGGCGAGAGCCGATGCGAAAGGATGCAGCAGCGCACAAAGCAACAGACAGGCGATGACCGCCCGCGTCATACGTGCAGGTACAGACCCCCCTTCCATGGCGTGCCCGGCCGCGGCGGGCGTGGTGTAGGTCCCTGTGCGCACCGGGTTGGCGCGCGTCAATAAAGAACGATCAGCAGACCGGGAATGCGCGTACTGCGCACACCCCGTTCATGTCCAAGGCGTTCCAGCAGCTGCCGCGCCTCGGCCACCGGAGCGACCGCGGTAACCGGATCGGCCGCCGTCGTGCGCGTCAGGACCACCCGTTCCGGCAGGTGGCGCGCCATCGCCGCCACTGCATCCTCGAACGGCGTGGCGGAGAACACCAGCTGGCCGCTGACCCAACTACTGGCCGCCATGCCCGATTCATCCAGACGGAAACCACCGCCTGTCAACGGCGCCGTCAGCATCCGCCCTGCCGAAAGCTCGACGGCCTCGCCGTCGCCCATGCGCACGGCCACGCGGCCGGCGTCGACAGTGACGCGGTGAAGCCTGGTCTCAAGCGCCACGGCATAGCGGGTGCCCAACGCCTGCGCTTCCAGGTCGCCGCTGCGGACCACGAAAGGGCGCGCCGGATCCGGCCTGACATCGACATGTACGGCGCCGCGCAGCACGTCGACGCGGCGCGCGTCCCCCTGATAGCGCACCCGCACCGCAGATGCACCGTCGAGGCTGAGCACACTGCCGTCCTCCAGGGTGTGCTGCTGCACCAGCCCGGGCTGGCCGATGTGATCGGCACGAAGGCTGAGCGATATGCCGGGAACCAGCATGGCGATCACGACGCTGGCCGCCAGCGCCACGGCGAACATCGCGCGACGACGTCGACGCGAGGTCGCCGTGGCAGGCTGGCGCAGCGGGCGGGGTGGGCCGCCAAACACGGGCTCCCCATGCCGGAGGGCGGCATGGGGATCGGAAGCGAACACCTGCTCGCAAGCAAAGCCTGCCGCGCAGACATCGGCGTAAGCCAGGCGATGCGCGACATCGGCGTCCAGCCACGCAGCCAGCGCGCGCTCGGTCTCCACCGAGCCGGGCTCGTCGCGCAGGCGCAGATGCCAGCGGGCGGCCGCCTCGTGCGGGCTGTCGTCGCGATGGTCGGTGTCGTGCATGCTCATGAGACGCTCCGCTGCTGCCGATCCCCCAATTCCCCCGCGTCGCCCGCCGTCGCGCCCTGCTCCAGACTGCGTGCCAGCATGGCCAGACCCCGGGTCAGGTGGTTCTCGACGGTCTTGGGACTGATGCCCAGGCGATCGGCGATTTCTCGATGGGAATAGCCCTCCATGCGCGCCAGGACCAGAATCTCGCGTGGACGTGGAGGCATGGCCGCGATGGCCTGGCGCACCCGCTCCAGTTCCTCGCGGGCGATGGCGACCGCGTCGCTGGCGGGAGTGTCGGGCACGGAGTGCATCAGCTCCTGCTCGGCGCGCTGGCGGGTGACGCGCCGCCTGAGCTGATCGCGCGCAAGATTGGTGGCCACGTGATAAAGGAAGGCGCGCGGCTCGCGCATCAACCGCGAGGCGGTGGCCCGCTGGTGGGGCCGCATCGGCGAATGGCGCAAGGTCGACTGCCTGGCCTTCAAGCCCTCGAACGGCACGATCAAGCCGCAGTACGCGCTGCAGCGGCTCGAGGCG
>DAOMOD010000137.1:0-11496 GCA_035444205.1 Lysobacteraceae bacterium | reverse complement strand
GTGAAGTAGGGCGGCTCGTCCAGGTTCCAGTCGAGGATCTGCACCACCGGGGCGGTTTCGCCCAGGCTGTCGTGCAGCAATCGGTACAGGGTGATCTCGCGCTTCAGCGTGACCAGGGTGTCGGCGCTGCCGGCGAACTTGAATACCCTGCGGTCGCGCGTCTTGACGTGCTCGGCCAGCCACACCAGACCGCGGCGGTCGGGATCGAGCGCCTCGACCAGGCGCCAGTTGGGTCGGAACGGCACACTCTGCCCCGGCTGCGGCACGAACAGGGCCGGTGCGTCGCTGGTCAGCGCCTCGACCGGCACCCCCAGTCGATAGCCGAATCCATGCACGGTGCGGATAAGGGTCTGGCTGTCATCGCCCAACACGGCGCGCAGCTTCATCACCGCCTTGGTCAGGGTGCCCTCGGTAACCACGCGACCCGGCCACACCGCCTCGAACAGCTCGTCCTTGGTCAGGGTCTCGTCGGGACGCGCCAGCAGGCAGGCCAGCACCTGCAGTGCCTTGGCCTCGATCGCCACGGCACGCCCGTCCACCCGCAGCTCGTGCGCGCGGACGTCGAACTCGGCGTGGGCGAATCGATACAGACCGCCCGCACCCGTCGCTTGCTCGTCCCCGGCCATGTCTGATGTCGTCTCAACCCCTTCAAGGCGCCAAGTATGCCCCGAAAAGTGTCAATAAAGCGCTGATATCGCGAGGAATAAATTCTTCGCAAAAACGTCGGGAATAAGGAAGGACCTGCGTCGCACGTGGCTTCCAGAATCCCCGCCAGCGATCACCTTCTGGTCGCAGATCCCGATTCACCAACGGCTACGCAGACCCGTAGTCATCTTCTCAAGGAGCAAGGAATGGACCACAGCATCGCAATCACCGAAACGCTCAAGCGCAGGCATCTTCTCACCGAGATCACCCGCCGGAACCAGCAGTTCTTCAGCCAGTACAGCACCTATGACCCGAATCTGATCGCCTACGAGGACGAGAGGGGACGGATCATCACAACCGGTCGAAGCAACATGGAGCAGGTGCTGCTGACGCACAGCCACCTGGGCGAGGCCTATGTCAAGCCGAGCCTCCTGGTGGATGGCGCGTTCGAGGGCGGCGGCGCCAAGGCGCACGGCTACATCGGTGCCTTGTCGGCACTGGCGCTTTCCGGAATCTGGTTCAAGCGCGTCGCCGGCACGTCCGGGGGTGCGCTGGCCGCTTCGCTCGTCGCTGCCGGATATCGCGCGGACCTTGCCTACCGGATCAACACCCTGGATCCGGTGACGCGGCCGCTCAGGCCCTCTGCCAAGAACTCGCTGAACCGCATCATGTTCGAGGATGACTTCAGGGTAGCTACGGATTTCGACGCGAAGGACGATCCGCCAACGAAAGGCAGCGCGACGGCCAACTTGATCAATCGACTCCTGATCGAAGCGAAGGACCACTTCATCGAGCAGGCGGCATTCGGGGCCAGCGACTTCCGGGTCAGTCTGGCGGGGGCAAAGAAGAAGGCCGTCGTCGATGCGATCGTGAAACTTCCGGCTGTGGGTTCCCCGCTCTCCTTCGTGGCGGAAAAAATCCTGGACTTTCTGATCGATCAGATCAACCTTCGCAACTCTTTGATCCACCAGATGATCGTCGACGCCGCAAAGAATTCGGCCGGCCGTGTCCTGCGGTCCCTTTCCCTCGCTGAACAGCTTCTTGACCTGCTGCTCTATGCCCCCATCCTGGATGAAGACATCCGCCTGACCAATCGCGCCATGTTCCGGTTCGTCGAGCGCGGCGGGGTGTGGACAGGCGATGCCATCACCGGCTGGCTCGAACGTCACCTTCAGGCCATCATTCCAGTCGCCAACCGCAGCGGACCCAACGGAACCGTCGCCTTCAGGGACCTGCCCATCGATCTTTGCCTGACTGCCGTGGATGTTGGCACCCCGCAATCTGCAGCGTCATGGATGTCTCTGGCCGAACCGCTGCCGCAGTCTCACGACATGGTCGTGTACTTCTCGAAGCGCACCTCTCCTGGGTACTCGGTCTCCGAGGCCGCACGTCGATCCATCTCGCTGCCTTTCGTCTATTACCCGCGGCGCATCAACGACGGCAACGGAACCAACTTCACCGGCGCTCCGCGCTCGCTGACCACTGCCCGCACCGAGCTTGCCTTTTCGCCTTTTTCAACAACCGCTCGTGGCATCAGCACTACCGTTCGCCCTGGATCCACGTCATTCTCCATGCGGCGCCACAACAATCACTACCTCCTTGACGGCGGTTTTCGAGTCAATCTGCCGGTCGGCATCTTCCGAGATCCCGCCAACACGGTTTTCGACAACGCGATCGACAGCAATGGCGACCCGCAGGACTTCCTGTTCGCGTTCAATCTCGACGATCTCTCCGAAATGCCCGAACGTCCGCCGGGCGTACTGCCCATGGTGCCGCCGCAGCCGATCAAGGCGATCGGCAAGGTCATCAGCTCGGCGCTGTCGGCCATGTTCGGCTCTTCGTCAGGATCGGCGGCGGCCAGATCCACCGCATTTCCCGGCCTGACGCTCGCGGCGATGGCGTTTCGACAAACGGTGGACCTCACCGTCGGCGCCCGCGTCGAGCGGGAGATCATCGATCTTCTGGCGCTGGTTCCGAAGCTGGTGCCCATCAACATCGCCGCGGTTGATCCCCACACCAAGGACGGCGATACACGCTTCGGCGGGGAGATGCTCGACATGCCCAACCTGACCAAGAAGTGGGCCGCGAATTCGGCGTGGGTTGCGGCCACACATGCCCTGGCTTCGCTGCAGATTGCCGGAAAGAGCATGGTGATCGATCCTGCACTCAAGCCGTTTGCGCACGAGTTGAACATCACCCTGGCGAGCCCGACGACGTTCGCAGTTCAGCCATTGGCCAAGGTGGGCGACCGCCTCTACAGCGACGCAACGCATACGGTCAGGCAAGTGGGCACCATCGACAGCCCGCAGGCTCTGGGACGCAGCGACAACCAGGTGTATGTCGGACCCGGAACTTTCTGGATCAAGACCAGAAATGCCGATCTCGGCTCCACAGCGCGCAACTACCTCCAGTTCGTGGTGGATCAGCCGGTACGGGTCTTCCTGCTGCTCGATCTCGCCTATCGCGCCAGCGGCTCACGGCTCCCGGGGTTCATTGCCAACGATCCGCAGTGGAAGGAAGTCAGGGGCGAACACTACACGACCAACGATCCGGCACTTCGGGGTTTGCCTGGATTCGATCGTCTCTTCGTCATGCAGCGCGACTTCGATGCCGGCACAGTTCAACTCGCTGGTGCGCGCTCCGGCAACGGACGCGGCAATCGCTGCAACTACAGCGTGCTGGTGGTGCGTCGCACCTGAGCACCGAGGGAGTGGGGCGGGCTCGACTTGCAGATCCTGTGGCGAGCCCCGCGCCATCGTCCCCGGTCATGCCCGATGTCGCCCCCATCCCCCGCAGGCACTCAACATGCCCGGAAGGCGTCAGCAAGGCACTGATATCGCGAGGAATAAATTCTTCGCAAAAACGTCGCGAAAAAGGAAGGACTTGCACCGGGGAGGGCTGTCGCAATGAGCACGACTCTGCTGGATCACGCCATGCGATCAAGACCCATGAAAATGTGCCTCTGCCTGGTGACTGCACTGCTGGCCGCGCCAGGCCTGCCGGCTCAGTCCTCGGGCGGAGACTTTGCCATCACTCGGCAGGCGATTGCGGGGGGCGGCGGCGAATCGGTCGGGGGAGCGTTTGCCGCCGGTGTCACCCTGGGCCAATACACAGTGGAAACGCAGTCCGGTGGGTCGTTCGACCTTCGCGGCGGCTTCCATCAGCCTGGCCCGCCCCTCATCCCACCCGACCCCGTCTTCTCGGACGGATTTGAAGCCCGTTAGGAGGCCACCATGTCGCTGCGTGTCGCGCTGTTCTTCTTGCTGCTCTTCTTGCTGTCCCCGGTGACGCCGGCCTGGTCAGTGGATTCGAGCTTCACGTACCAGGGCAGCCTCAACGATCTCGGGCAGCCGGCCAACGGAAGCTACGACTTGCGCTTCGGTCTGTTCGATGAAGCCGAGAATCCGGTGGCAGGCTCGCTGACGCGCGACGGCGTGGCTGTGAGTGGCGGCGTGTTTGCCGTTGAGCTCGACTTCGGACCTGAGGCCTTCAACGGCGATGCGCGTTTCCTGCAGATCGAGGTTCGCCGCACGGACGATCCGACCTTTACGGCGTTGACGCCGCGATCGCGCATCAGGCCCGTGCCCTATGCCCAGGTGGCGTCGGCGGCCGAGTTTGCCGCCAGTGTCGCCGAGGCCAGCATCGGCGCTGCGCAGATCGTGTCGGGCGAGGTTCAGCGGCGGATTTCCATCGCCTGCCCGGCGGGCCAGACGATCCGGGGCGTGGGCGTCGACGGGACGCCGCAATGCGTTAGCGGGCCTGAAGGGCCGGCGGGACCGCAAGGGGAACCTGGGCCGCAGGGGGAACTCGGGCCGCAAGGGGAACCCGGGCCACAAGGGGCGCCTGGACCCGAAGGACCCGAAGGACCCGAAGGCCCGGAGGGACCTCAGGGACCTCAGGGACCTCAAGGACCGTCCGGAGCGGACGACGCCTGGAGCCGTACCGGCAACGCTGACACCAATCCAGCGCTGAACTTCATCGGAACCATCGATGGCCAGGCCTTCGAGATTCGAACCGCCAACGTACGCGGCCTGCGCATCCAGCCCAGTGCCGCGCTGGCACCCGGTGGCGATCCCGTCACCAGCAGTGTCGTGGTGGGAAGCCAGGACAACGCCATCGGGTCGGGAGCACGCGGCGCGACGATCGCCGGAGGTGGTGCGGTCCTTGGCGCAGATCCGGAAGAGTCCTTGGCCGGCCGCAACGCCGTACTGGGCATGTATGGCTCGATCGGCGGCGGCGCCAGCAACAGAGTCGGTCGAGGTGTGGTCATCGCATCGCTGACGCGATTCGCCACCGTCTCGGGGGGACTGAACAACCTGGCCACCTTCTACGCCAGCACGGTAGGCGGCGGTCAGGACAATGTGGCCGAAGGCGATCTCACGACAGTGGCCGGGGGACGCAACAACATGGCCTCCGGCATCGGTAGTGCCGTGGCGGGAGGCCTTTCGAACAGCGCGACCGGCAGCTTCAGCATGGCGTCGGGGGGTAGCGAGAATTGCGCCGGCGGCGCGGAATCCTGGGCCGGCGGGCATCAGGCCAAGGTGCGCCCGGGAAGCGAATCAGGAATAGCCGGTACGGGCTGCGCGGGCGTTCAGAGCAATGGCTTCCTGGGCGATTCCGGAACCTTCGTCTGGGCCGATCGCACATCCGCGCCCTTCACCTCCACCGGCCCCAACCAGTTCCTGGTGCGGGCAGCGGGGGGGATGGGCGTGGGCACCGCATCGCCGTTTGCGCAGATGCATGTGGCAAGCGGTTCTGCAATAGCGGCCATCGTGGAGCGAGGCGGTGCGGGCGGCGACATCTTCGTCCAGTTCCGGGATGCCGGCAGCGAAAGGTCGACGATCGGTTCGTTCGCCACGAACACGTTCATGTTGCGGTCGCAGGGTGCGATTCAGTTGCGCACCGGCGGCAACACCACGCGCTTTCAGGTCACCGATGATGGCGGCATCAGCATCCGTCGCGGTCCCGGCGGTCCGGATGCCGACAAGGCCATCCAGGTGGGCACCAACACCAGTACCGGCAACGGCGCCCACCTCACCAACACCGGTGTCTGGACCAACGCCTCCAGCCGCACCTTCAAGCACGCCTTCGAGACCATCGACCCGCGCGCCATCCTCGACCGCGTACTGGAGCTGCCGGTGATGCGCTGGAGCTATGTGGGCCAGGACGCGGTGCGCCATCTCGGCCCCACCGCCGAGGACTTTCGCGAAGCCTTCGGGCTTGGTCACGACCAGCGCTACATCGGCGCGGTGGACGCCGACGGCGTGGCGCTGGCGGCGATCCAGGGATTGAACACCAAGCTGGAGGTGGAGAACCGCAAGCTGCTCGAGCGTACCGAGCGCCTGGAAACCGAGGTGGCTGCGCTGCGCGCGGTCGTTGCCGATCTGATCCAGCAAGGTCGGTAAACACCTTTTCGTTGCTTCCGCTGTGGCGCAGGATGGCGCCACAGCAGATGCCCGGGAACGCTAGGGAACCTCTGAACAAGTCCGCGCGCGACGTGCGAGGACTTGTTCAGAGGTTCCCTAGCGACCGCTCAGGCGGCCTCGAGCTGCGTGGAGCCAAGCGTCATCCGGCCCAGAACCTGCTCGACGTAGCGTCGCGCATAGGCCACCTGGAAGCGCTGCAATGCCGACTGGCTCATGCACAGCGTGCTCCACATCGCGGGGCTGATGATCTTGGCCTGGGTGGCGCCGATCGCCTGCGCCAGTTCGTCCTGGTCGAGGCCGAGTTCGGCATCCATCAAACACTGGATGAACAGCTCGCCGGCCAGTTGTTCGGTGAGCCGCACCAGTTCACGCTGGCCGTGGCGCGGGCTCCTCATGAAGGTCACCATGGACGCGCGCTCCATCGGCGGCAGCGCCGCCATGACGCGGTCGACGACCACGGCGGCGCTCATGTTGCGAAGCCCCCGATGACCCAGAACATGAGGCCCAGGGTCATGATCCCGAGCAGCATGATGCGGGCGTGGCGACGGCGGCGTTCCGCGCGTGGACACCAGTTGACGGGACGTGCCTGGATCTCGATAGCCATGGCACCAAGCTAGTCCCGGAGAGCACCCGAAAGTGTGGCCCGAATCACACTTTTTCCGGGCTTGACGGTTGTTTGCAGAAGGCGCCCTGCGCAGGCGCCCGAAGCCCTCTATTGCCGGGCCACGCGCGGGTTCTCCGGTTCGGCACCGCGCACGCTGGTGCGGAACGGGTTGATATCGATGCCGCCGCGACGGGTGTAGCGCGCATAGACGCTGAGCTCGGAAGGCGCGGTGCGCGTCCACAGGTCCATGAAGATGCGCTCGACGCACTGTTCGTGGAACTCGGCGTGGTCACGGTAGCCGACCAGATAACGCAGCAGACCGGCACGATCCAGGCGCGGGCCGCGGTAGCGGATCTGCAGGCTGGCCCAATCCGGCTGACCGGTCACCGGGCAGTTGGACTTCAGCAGGTGCGAAACCAGCGTCTCCTCGACGCTGTGCTCGTCGTCGGCCAGCAGCCGCTCCGGCTGCGGCGGACCGTAGTGGTCGATGGCGAGCGGTAGATCGTCGATGCAGTCGCCCTCCAGCGCCTCGATGGAGAAGCCCTGCGCGGTGGGCGGTCGGAGCAGGACCGCCAGGTTGCAGCCGATGACTGCGCTGAGGTCGGCGCCCATGGCGCTACGCACGGTTTCGGGATTGTCGAAGCGGGTTCCGGCGAAGCTGTTCAGATAAAGCTTGAGACTCTTCGATTCGACGATGTGGGTGGAATCGGCCGGCACGCGGAAAGTGCCGATGGCCACCCTGGGTTTGCCGCGGCTGTCGAGCCAGGCGATCTCGTAGGCGTTCCAGATGTCGACGCCATGGAATGGTGCGGGATCGGGCACGCCCTGTTCGGCACGCTTGGGCGCGCGCTCGATGGCGAACAGCAGGCCTGGGTCGTAGGCGCGTGGTGGTTCGACCGGCCCAGCAGCGCCTGATCCCGGGTGCTCAAGGTACGCCCCCAAGAAAGTCCAGGGCCACGGCGAGCATGGCGCGTGTGCCCAGCTTGAGCGCCTCCTCATCCAGGTAGAACAGAGGTGAATGGTTGGTCGGTGCCGCGTCCATGTCCTGATCCGGCGGCGTTGCGCCGACGAAGAAGAACAGCGCTGGCGCGTGGCGCCCGTACTCGGAGAAATCCTCGGCACCGGTGATGGCGGGAATCTCGACGACCTTGCCGGCGGCCGCCTGTTCCAGCACGGGAAGCATGCGTGCGGTGAGATCCGGATCGTTGCGCGTGACCGGGTAGCCGTCCATCCATGGAATGTCGGCCTCGACGCTCGCGCCATGAGCTGCCGCCACCTGTTCGGCGATCCGGCGCAGATCGGCGAAGGCCTGCTCGCGCATGTCCGGCTCGAAGGTGCGAATGGTGCCGATCAGCTCGACCTCATCGGGAATGATGTTCTGCCGGATACCGCCGCGGATGGCGCCGAAACTCACCACCACAGGTGCCCGTGTCAGGGCGGCGCGACGGCTGACCACGGTCTGCGCGGTGCCGACGATGTCCGCGGCTGCGACGATCGGGTCGACACCGCTCCACGGCCGCGAGCCGTGCGTCTGCCGGCCCTTGACCACGATGCGGAAGGCATCGGCCGCGGCCAGAAAGGGGCCTGCGCGGGTGGCGATGGTGTCGGAGGGAATGCCGGCCGACACGTGCAGTCCGAACACGGCATCGGGCCGGAACGCGTCGAACAGGCCCTCCCTCAGCATCAGGGCGGCGCCGCCTTCCTCGCCCTCGGGCGGGCCTTCCTCAGCCGGCTGGAAGATGAACATCACTTCGCCGGCAAGGGTCTCGCGTCTGGCCGTCAGCACTTCCGCCACGCCCATCAGGATGGCCACATGGGCATCGTGCCCGCAGGCGTGCATGACGCCGGTGGTCTGGCCGCGGAACTCGGTGGTGACCTTCGAGGCGAACGGCAGGTCCACCTGCTCGGTGACGGGCAGCGCATCCATGTCGGCACGCAAGGCGATACGCTGCCCGGGCCGTCCACCACGCAGGATGCCCACCACGCCGGTGTGGGCGATGCCCGTGCGCACCTCGAGCCCGAGCCCCTGCAAGTGCTCGGCGACCAGGGCGGCGGTGCGGAACTCGCGGTTGCCAAGCTCTGGATGCTGGTGGATGTCGCGGCGCCATGCCAGCACCTTGTCGTCGACCGGCGCCGCCAGCGCTTCGAGATCGACGGTCGCGCCCGGCGCAGCCGCCGGCAGGATCAGTGAAACGAGCAGAATCGCGCGCATGCTGGCAGTTCCGGAAGGGTCCGGCTCCATTGTATGCCGGCGTGACGCGCTCGCACTTGTCAGAAGCTGTACACCAGATTCAAGGTGGTCAGGGTATCGGTCTTCCTGGTGTCGCCGCTGGTCTCGCTGCTGCGGCGCAGCTGGTAGCCGGCCTTCATCGCCAGTCGCGCGTTGATCCTGACCTGTACACCGAGTTCGTTCTTCAGGAACGTGTTCTCGTCGCCGGCCTCGACCAGGGTGGTGTTGCTGAGTTCGGTGGTGTCGCTGATGCGGTAGGTGAGGTTGCCGCCGGCGCGCAGGATCAGATCCGACTCGACATCCTGTTCGATCGGTGCGCCGCTGATCGGCGAGATCAGGTCACGCGGACGCGCGCGACGGTAGCCTGGTCCGGCCTCGAAGCTGAGTTTGGTGCGTTCGCTGTCGATCAGTTTGCGGCCGTAGCCGAGCGCGGCGGTCCATTGATAGTCGAATGGCGCGAAGTCGTCGTTCTCGTAGCGCATGGTGCCGTATACGTAACTGACCTCGGACATCTTGAAATCGCTCTTGCCGCCCAGCTCCCAGCGATTGGCGGTGCGGTCGCCGTCGCGTTCGCTGCGCAGAGCGGCCACGGCGAGGCTGTGTTTCCAGCGCTCGTGCTCGCGGCTCAGGCCCAGCTTCGTATTCAAGGTTTCGGAGTTGCTGTTGCCGCGCGAAATCACCAGCCCGAGTTCGCCGGTTCCGCTCCAGGTCTCGGCCCGGGCCTGGTGCGGCAGGGTGACGACCAGTGCGGCGATCACGAAAGATATACGCATGCTCAGGACTCCGTCGCGTTTGCAGGGGAAGGGGCAGGCACAGGCGCGTAGTAGAGAACGACCAGATGGCGTGCCTGCGCGAAGAACAGCCAGCGCTCGAGGAGGACCCCGAGCAGCGCCGCGGTGGCGGCAGGCGGTGCCAGCCAGGCCTGTGCGCGCGGCGCATGGTATCCCGCGAAAATGGCAATCGCGGGCAGGATTGCGGCCAGTACGAGGGCCAGCATCCGCAAACGCTGGGCATGACGGCGGGCCACGCGGAAACCCATCTCCTTCATCAGGAAGGCCGATTCGGTGTGTGGCGCCTCGAAGCGATGGACCCGCCCACGCCCACTCAGGCCAAGCGCCGAGGCGCTGTCCACCGGCAGGGCCTGACGGTCGATGAAGCGCCAGTAGCCCAACTTGAGCACAGCGGCCGCCAGCCCCATCAGCATCAGTGCGGCGAGCGGAATCGTGGTCAGTGGATATCCGGCGAGCGCCTGAAGCGCCCACAACGCCATGCCGCCGGTGTACAGCCCAAGCAGCAGGAAGCCGGGCAACACCCAGGCGTTATGCCAGGCCGGCACGGTCCTGAGTGAGGTGTAGATGCGCGCGGTGCAGTACACCGTGACAAGCGCCAGCGCCGACAACGCAAGGCCGGTGGCGCCGACCGCGGCAGGGCCGGTGCCATGCCATAGCAGCCAGGTGAGTGCCAGCATCGGCAGGTAGGCGACCAGCGCCGCCACGCCCTCGCGCGACAGCCAGGAACTGCGCCACTGGCTGAGCGCCCGCCACGCGCGTTCGGGGTGACCAAGGTGCACGGTGGAGCTCAGCAGTCCGGCGCTGACCAGGGCGAAGCCAAGGCCCAGCGCGCCCAGCTTGAGCGTGTCGCTGTCCGGGAAATGGCCGTTCCACAGGTGGATGCCGAGCAGCCACCACAGGCCGTAGCCGGCGCCCGACAGCGTGGTGAACAGGATGACCGACAGCGCCGGATGCATCAGCGCGACAGCGCCCGGTCGATCCAGCGCAGCAGCGAGGGCAGACGCGCCGTGTCGTAGTCGTCTTCCTCGGTCTGTTCCGACGCATTCTGACCACTACCGCGGCGCGGTCGCGGCGGCAGGTAGCGATTGACCGGGCGATAGCCGAGCTCCGCCATCAGTGCCTGGCCGTCACGCTCGGCCACCAGTCGCGACACCTCCGATGCGGGATCGCCGAGGTCGCCGAAATGGCGTGCCCGTGTCGGACAGGCCTGCACGCAGGCCGGCTCCCGGTCCCAGGCCTCCAGTGTCTCGTTGTAGATGCGGTCCACGCACAGGGTGCATTTCTTGATGACGCGCGCCGCGGCATCGAACTCACGCGCGCCGTAAGGGCAGGCCCAGGCGCAGAGTTTGCAGCCGATGCACTTCGCCTCGTCGACCAGCACGATGCCATCCTGCACCCGCTTGTAGCTCGCCCCGGTGGGACAGACAGTGACGCAGGCGGCGTTCTCGCAGTGCAGGCAGGAACGCGGGAAGTGCACGGTCATGGCGTGACCGCCACCCTCCGGCAGCAGGTCGTAGCTGTGCACCCGATTGAACCAGGTGCCGGAGGGCTGTGCGCCCTGGGTGTCCTCGTCGCTCAAGGGGCCGAAGGCGCCGATATCGTTCCATTGCTTGCAGGCCACGGCACAGGCGTGACAGCCGACACAGGTGTCGAGATCGATGACGAGGCCGAGCCTCTTGGGCGTTGGGAGGGAGGGCAGGCTGGTCATCGAGACTTCCTTTCCAACTCATCCCCCTCCGGGGTAAAACAAGATGCCGAGCACCTCTTAGCCAAACTCATTGCGACCACTCCTGCCCGTAG
>DAOMOD010000136.1:4900-11565 GCA_035444205.1 Lysobacteraceae bacterium | reverse complement strand
GTCGGTCGCGGCTGAAGCCGCTCCTACAGGGCCGCGCTTGCGTAGGAGCCCACCTTGTGGGCGACCGGGCGCCGACATCGAAGCGACGGGACGGTCGCGCACAAGGTGCGCTCCTACAGGCGAGGTGCGTAGGGCGGCATCGCCATGCCGCCGCAATGGACGCGCGTGTCTGATGTCGACACGGTGGTGCCCCCCTGCGCCACGCCTGCGTCCGCCGCGATTGCCCGCTCGCAGCCTTTGCCGGGCACCATGACGCGCTGTGTCACGATGGAGGATCTCGTTGCGTTGAAGCTGTCTGCGGGCGGGCTTGCAGACCTGGCCGACATCGAGCTGCCGCTGGCAATCAACCCGGATGCCGATGTCACGACCATCCGCACCATCGCAGCGCCTTTCGACCGCGGCGGACACCTGGACGCCCTGTTCGAACGGGCCACGACATCCGTCGCACGGAAGCGCCAGCTACATGCCGCGAAAGCGTCCTTGGAAGGCGCTACTCACCGGCAAGGTTTCGCTGCGACCGCGCAGGTGCAGGCGCAGCTTGCCGAGTTCGTCGCGGCGCACGCGTTCAATCGCGGCGACACGCACGATCACGCTGCGGTGCACCTGCCAGAAGGTGTCGGCGTCGAGACCGCCCAGCAGCTCGCGCAGTGGCGTGCGGATGACGGCCTCGTCGGCAGCGGTGACCACGCGCACGTACTTGTCCTGGGCATGGAAGTAGAGCACCTCGTCGATGCCGAGCATGCGCACGCTGTCGCCGATGCTGGCGCTGATCCAGCGGATGGCCTGGTCGGAAGTCGGCCCAAGGCGCGCTTCGAGCTGACGCAGCAGGTCATCGAGGTGCGGGCGTGCAGGTTGGGTGAGGCGCTGTTTCAAGCGCGCCACGGTCTCGTCCAGGCGCTCACGCAGGATCGGCTTCAGCAGGTAGTCGACGGCGCCTGCCTCGAAGGCCTGCACCGCGTAGCGGTCATACGCGGTGGTGAACACCACCAGCCCGCCACACGCTGACACCCGGCGCGCGACTTCGAGTCCGTTGGCGCCGGGCATGCGGATATCGAGGAAGGCGATGTCGGGACGGATGGACTCCAGCGATTCGAGCGCCGCCAGCCCGTCCTCGCAAAGGGCATCGATGCGCAGTTCCGGCCATGCCTCGGCCAGCATGCGCACCAGGGCCTCGCGCTGCGGGGCCTCGTCCTCGGCGAGCAGTGCGGTGACGACCGTCACGCCAATGCCTCGTCGGGTACATGGATCTCGACCAGGGTGCCACCACCGTCGCGCGCGCCGACGTGCAGGCGGGCGCGATCGCCGAAGCGGGTGCGCAACTGCTCGCGCACATTGGCGAGGCCCATGCCGCTGCTGGGTCCAGGCGCCAGACCGACGCCGTCGTCGGCGACCGTCACTACCAGGGTGTCGTCGCTGCGTCGCGCGCCGATGCGGATCGCACCGTGCCCGCGCTTGGGTTCGATGCCGTGCTTGATGGCATTCTCGACCAGGGTGATCAGCAGGTAGGGCGGAAACGCCAGGGTACGCAGCTCGGGCGCGACATCCACCGTAACGTGCAGGCGCTCGCCCATGCGCACCCGCATCAGTTCCAGGTAGCCCGTGCAGATGTCGACCTGCTGGCCGAGCGTGGAGCGCACCCCGGCCTCGCCGTTGCGAAGTTGCGGAATCGTGGCGCGCAGGTGCTGCACAAGGGCGTCGAGCACACTCTCGGCACGTGCCGGATCCTCACGGATCAGTAACCGCAACGAGGCAAGCGTGTTGAACAGGAAGTGTGGCTCCACCTGAGCCTGCAGCACGGACAGACGCAGATCCGACTCCTGCACGTTGCGACGCAGGGCTTCCAGTTCATGTTCCTTCTTCAGCGCCGCCAGTCGCCGCGGCTCGGTGAAGTATGATCGCAGCGCCAGCCCGCCGCCGGCGCTGGCATAGATGAGAAACAGCAGCGTCAGGTTGACGGCCTTGGTCGGCTTCATGCCGCCGCCGGACTCGCCAGGTTTGGCCGGCATGGTGCTCACGCCACTCTGTGCCAGGCGCGGGCGCACCTCGCGTTCGACATAGCTCGACGCCGCGTAATCGGCCGCGAAGCCCATCGCGATCCCGGCGAGCACCGCCGTCACCACGGCGATGCGTTCGAACTTCAGCGGCCAGCCGGCATGACGGGCCAGCGTGGCCAGCAGCGGCCCCGCCTGGCTGATCACCATGAAGGCGAGGAACATGTACGCACCGACACGCGCCGCAAGTGACCAGTCGCCCGTGGTCGAGCCGGTGCCGAGCGAGGACAGGCCGCCGATCGTGCCAATCGCCAATGCGAACGGCACCATGCGCCGCAGCAGCCAGGGCCGGCTGAACGCGGGAAAGCGCCGGTAGGTGAGCCAGCGCCCTCCGCCCAGCGCGACCTCGGCGGGCAAGGGGGTCTCCAGCGCCGGTCGCAGGGCTTGGCTCACTCGCGTACCCCGCGCTGCTCGGCGCCGTGCTGTCTGAGCTGCATGGCGTCGAGACGCGTGGCCGGAATCACTGCGCCGCCCTGCATCCAGTCGAACGTCCAGCCGTCCACGCCGCGCCGTGGCTTGAGCAGGGCGTCAAAGACCAGCGGAAAGAAGTCGCCGGCGCTGTCGTAGCCCATCTTGAATGCCGGCTGGCCTGTGGCCTGGATCACCAGTGCATCGCTCTCGCGGGTCAGCGTCACGCCGAGTCCGCCGGCGAGCTCATAGCGGCCGACCAGGTGGTCCAGCAATTCGTCAGACGGGACGGCCAGGCGCCTTGGCGCACCCAGCGGCAGCCGCGCATCGAGCAGGTGGCGGCCGAGGTCACCCAGGCCGCCCAACGACGTGAGCGCGGTGTCGGAGAGGATGATCACGGCGCGGTCCTGCTCGCGGTCGATGGCGAGAAACGAGGAGAAGCCGCCGGTGCCGCCTTCGTGCAGGTGCACGGCGCGCCCATCCAGCGGCGCCAGCATCCAGTGCATCGCCATTGGCATGCGGCTGTCCGCAAGCGGCTGGCGGCTGAGATCGAGGGCGGGGGTGATCGGCGCATCGGTGCGACCGAGATGCCCCTGCGCGTAGCGGATCATGTCGTCGAGCGAGGCGCGCACGCCGCCGACGCCGGCCAGATTGCCGGGGATGTTCCAGGCCGCGGTCGGCATGCCGTTGGGCAGGTGGCCCTGCGCAGGCGTGACCGATTCCGGTCGACGAGCGACGTGTGCGCCGTCCATGCCCAGCGGTTCGAACAGGCGCTGGCGTATGAGGTCCTCGAAGTCGACTCCGGCATGTCGCGCCAGCGCCAGCGACAGCACCATGCCGGCGAAGTTGGAATAGGCGAAGTGCGTGCCGGGTGGCGCGTCCAGCACGACGTCGGCCAGCGAGGCGAGCAGATCGTCCTCGCGAAGATCGGCATAGGGATCGGCCATCGACGCAAAGCGCATACGTGCCGGCAGCGCCGGCAGGCCGGAGGTGTGGGTCACCATGTGACGCAGACGGATCGGATGACCCTCGAACTCGGGTACCACCGTGCCGGGCGGCAGGTGCCTGGCCAGCGGGTCGTCCAGCGAGGCTTCGCCGCGCAGCATCTGGTCGGCCAGCAGAGCTGCGGTCATGGTCTTGGCAATCGAGCCGATTTCGAAGGTGTGCAGCGGGCCGATGCGCGGTGCGTCTGCGCCGTCTGCGCAGACATGGGCACGGGCCACTTCGGCCTCGACTACGGCCACGGCGAAACAGGCGCCCGTGCGGTCTCCGTGCAGGCGTTGCGCCACGATCTCGGCGAGGCGGGCATCGTCGAGGGATGCCATGGTGAGCGGAGTCAGGAGGCCGGCAAAGGCGAGGCTGAGCATGGGTTGCATGGTGGTGCTCCAGGGATAGAGTGGCAATACCCTGGCGCTGGAGAAGGCGTCCCGCACGGCAATGCGACGAACCGTCGCTGTGGCGGCGCGAACCGGGTCCGGTGCGGCGCGAATGCTGGGCCTGGGGTACGCCGATCGCCAGCCTGCCGGCACCGGCACTGAGCACCGCCCTCACCCTCGCCCTTGCCGCCATGCGCTACAACTGGGTGGAACGTCCGCTGATGGGCTGGGGGCGGCACAGGACGTAACGCGTCGTTGGAGGACCTCGTCGATGGTGCCGACCTGCGGCAGTTGCAGGAGCCCACCTTGTGGGCGACCGGGGCGCGGCATCGAAGTGGAGGGACGGTCGCGGCTGAAGCCGCTCCTACAGGCGAGGTGCGTAGGGCGGCATCACCATGCCGCCGTCGTGGACGCGCGAGTTCGACGTCGGCATGGTGGTGCCGACATACGAATGCAGTCGCAACGCCCGTCTTGTCACCCTGCAACCCATTGAGCAGCGTCGGCTACAGCTACGACCCGAACGCCTGGCTGAGCGGCTATGGCGATCCCCGGCTCACGGAGCCGGCAAGGCCTCGAAGCCGTCGGCGAAGATCCGTGCGCTTGCCGCTATCCGGATCAACGACGTTCGGGTCTGTCCCCCCTCGTCATAACTGACGTTGAGGTAGAGCTCGCCGTTCTCGGCGAACTGCAGTGCATTGGTGGTGGTGAAGGTCCCGAGGATATCGATCAGGGTGGCATCGGCGGCGCCGTCGCCATTGAAATCGATCGTGCTGCCGGTCTTCAGCAACAGCCTTGCGCTGGCGAGGTCGGCGGCCTGGTCGGCGAAGAACAGCTTGCGTACGTTGCCCGGAGTATTCCAACTGATGACGGCCTGATCGAGATTGTTGATCGACAGGGCGCGCACCGCCGAGCCGGCGCCGAGCAGTTCGCCATCGTAGGTGCCGCCCTCGCGCATTCCGATCTCGCCGTTGTAGGCAACGAAGGCGTCCGTGGCCGTGTCGCCGTCGGTGTCTCCAGCCAGAATCCAGTGGCCCGCGTTGTTGATCGATACACCCGCAAAGCCCTGCCAGTTCTCGCCCGGAGCCGAGGCGCCGATCGGAAAGCTTTCACGGGCGACCAGCGCTCCGTTGATGTGGACGGCGTCGTTGTTGGCGGTGCTGCCCGTATCCAGGATCAACACGCCGACAACGAACTGGCCGTTGTCGGAGGCCTTGTACTGGAATCCGATACCCGTCGACGTGATGGCGAATCCTCCCACCATGTCGCCGCTTGCCAGCAGTCGTTGCGGCGCTGGCGTTCCATCCGTGCTGGATGCATAGAGCACCCGGCCCTGGGTGGCGCCTCCCTTGGTATCGGTGATGCCCGCGACCCACACCGCGGTACCGTCAGGCAGCATCGACGGACGCGAATGAAAGGTGGTGAAGGTGTCGACGAAGCCGGGGGCGGGGTCGGTGCCCCTCATGAGCAGCCCGTTGTGGGTCCATACCGAATCCTGGCCGTCGGTGTTGGGGCTGTAGATGAAGCGCCCCTGATCGCCGATGCCGATGGTGGCCTCGCCCCCGGTGAGCGTGGACGAAGCGACATCGCCGCTGTTGAAGATGGCGCCGCCGTCGTACCAGATGACCCGGTTGCCATCGGCCAGCGCCACGATGGAACCCGGTCTGCCTTCGCCGTTGGTGTAGACCACGTTCAGTGACTGCACCGTGGACCCTGACAAGGCGTCGCCCACGCTCAACAGGCGTTCGGCACGAACCGGCGGTGAACCGGCATCCGACCGGGTGGGCAGCGCAATCAGTACGCATGCCAGCGACAGCAGGAAGCTCATTCGAGGGATCATGGCAGGGACCTCCGCACATGGCCGCGGACCCTCCGCGCGCCTCGACGGCGAAGCCTAATGCAATTCTGTCAGCAGGTCGCGGCAAGCGCACCGTCCGCAGCGGAGCCGCCGAGCGTCACGGAGCTGGCCTGCGACGACAGCGCAGCCTTGCGATGGCGTCGGGCGCACGTTGTCCGTGCAGGATAGACTTGGGTTTGTGGGTGACATCCTGGAGTCCGTCATGCGTTCATTGCATCCCGTCTTGTTGCCGGTCCTTGTCCTCGGACTGGGCGCCTGCGCCGAGCGCACCCCCGAACCGGCCGTGCCGGACGAGCTTGTCGCCATCGAGCCGCCGGCCGAGACAACCGCCGAGGTCCCTCTGGAAACGGTGTCCTACCGATGTGGCGACCTCGAAGTCGAGGCGCGGTTCTACCGGGAAGGCGCAGTGTTGGTGATCGGCGACCAGGAACACGCGCTCAGCCAGGTGCTGTCGGCGTCCGGCGCCCGCTACGCCAGCGGCAGCGATCCGGCGGATGTCGAACTATGGGCCAAGGGCCCGGAGGCGATGCTCACCCTGCACGGCACGCGCTACCCCACCTGCCACGAGTCCGGGTCCGGCGGCGGTCCCGCCACCCCGCTGCAGGGCGGCGAGTGGCGATTGACCGCGCTCGAGGGCGAAGCGGTGCCGGGCGCGCCCGAAATCACGCTGGTGTTCTTTGCCGATGGCCAGGTCGCTGGCCGCGGCGGCTGCAACAGCTACAGCGGCCGCTACACGTTGAGCGGTGAAGGGCTGAGCGTGGGTCCCATCGCCGCTACCAAGATGATGTGCCTCGACGAGGGCGTAATGGCGCGCGAGGCGCATTTCCTCGACATCCTCGGCAAGGCGGCCCGCTTTTACCTCGACGACGAAGGCCGCCTGCACATCGAGACCGCCGACGGCCGCAGCCTGCTGGCCTCGCTTGACGTCGGCTGAGGGGCGGACGGTACTCATCGCACTGAGCCCCTCTCCCCTCG
>DAOMOD010000136.1:0-4859 GCA_035444205.1 Lysobacteraceae bacterium | reverse complement strand
AGAGGGTCCGGCCGGGCCGCGACCCCACGTTCCAGCTTGATCCTTCCCTCGGCACCGCGCCCGCAGGTACAGGGGAAGAGCGCGGCAGGAGCGCGTTCCGCCTCGGCCTGGCACCGCGCAAAGCGTCAGCAAGCCGTTGTAATAAAAGGAAATAATTCTCAAACAAGACGCACGAAACGCTGGCGTCATGCGTTTGGCCGTTGGTCCGCCCAGAGTGCGCACCGTGACGGCGGGCCGCAGGGGTTCGCTGCGAGACCTCGGAGCTCAGCCATGAATTTCGTCTACCCTACCTTGATCGGCATGTTTCGCGCGTCGTGCCGCCGCAGCGACTCCGGCATACAAGCGGTCCGTCCAACTCGAGCTTGTGCCGCATCTAAGCGGGCGCTGCAGACGCTCGCAGTCCTGGCCCTCGGCTTGGCCGCCGAGGCTCGCGCAGTCCCCATCGTCCATTGTGTCGGTACGGTCCAGGAGCTGCGGAACGCGGTGGCGGTTTCCAACAATTCGGAGGCCGCCTTCGACATCCGCATCCGCAGCGGCTACTACGCGTTCACGGCCGACGGCACGCACACGCATGCTCTCAGGTTCCAGCGCGAATCCCACGACTACGTCGATGAGGCCTACCGCAATTTCCGAGTCTCGGGGGCTTGGAACACCGGTTGCACGCAGCAGGCGGAGGTGATCACAGCGCAGAACTCGACCGTGCTCGACGGGCAGGACGTGATTGGCGTGTTTTCGTTCACTGGAAAGACGCACTGGCTTCCGCGCACCCAGGTCAGCACGGTGCGGGTCGATCGTTTGCAGATCGCGCGCGGTAGAAGTCCTTACATGGATCCCCTCGCGGCGACCTCGGGCTGCTTCGACTATCGCCGAAACGTTGCAAACAACCCCGAAACAGGTGCCAGATTCGCCTTCGAGTTCGACCGTGTGCGATTCGAGCTGTGCGAGCACGCCGGGCTGGTGGTGCAAGCCCACTGGGGTGCGCTCGTGCGCAATTCCTTCTTCCTGGGCAACAGCGGTGCGCGGGCGTCGGCAATGAACATCCAATCAGACGATGGGCTGGCACGGATCTACAACAACACCTTGCGCAACAACGTGCTGACCGGAAACCAGCACTCCGCGACCGTCGTGCTGCTGGGCAGTCCCCAGAAGTACTTCATCAACAATCTGATTGCCGAGAACGTCCATCCGCCGGGCGCTGTCATGACCGATGTGTTGACAAACGGCACTGCGGTCGTACGCAGCAACCGGCTGTTTTCCGTGGTGGGCGACCTCGGCTCGAACCCCATCGTTTTCGGCAACACCACGGCCGATCCCGGCTTTGCGAACTTATGGAATGCGCGACTTGGCCCGAACTCGCCCATGCGCGACGCGGGCTTCACGGGGGCGCCGTTTCCCGGCGTGGGTACCCGCGACTTCGACGGCAACACCCGGGTGCAGGGGGCCGCTGTAGACATCGGTGCCCACGAGCTGCCCCCGGCAAGCGCACCGCCGTCGCAGGACGCCGTGTTCAGGAACGGCTTCGAATAGTGACCGACGCCGGGGCGGGCGGCCTTGGCCGCCCGCCCCTCAGTACAGCGGCGCCCCGATCATCCGCCACTGCCACAGCAGGAAGGCCAGGAAGGCCAGGGTCAGTGCGAACACGCTGAAATGCAGGCGCCGCCACAGACCCCAGCGCGAGCCCGACCAGGCCGGCCACAGCGCGAACAGCATGGCGATGGCGGCGCCGGCCAGCAGCCAGCCGGCGTAGTGCACGTTCAGCATCTCCGGGCTCGGGTAGTTGCCGGGCATGGTGCTGAGGTCGAAGCTGGCGAACGCGGTTACCATCAGGCCGACGGTGACCAGCAGCGCGATCATCGCGAGCGCCGCCAGCAGGCCGATCGCGGCGGCAATGGTCGAGGCGAAGCCGCCGTCGCGGTAGCGGCCCATGCGCCACCAGAAGCCGAGCAGGGTGGTCAACGCCAGCAGCGCGGCCGCACCCATGGCGATAAACAGCGTAGACGGTGCGCCGATGGCACCTACCTTCTCCAGCGTGTGCACGCCCATGCTGTCGGCCGCGGCTGTCACGCGACCGCCGCCATCGCGCAGGAAGGCGATGCGGCTGCCGTCGACGGCTTCGAACACGTCGCGCTGGCCCTCGACGCGGCGGAATTGCCTGGCCTCGCTGCCGCTGCTTATGCGCAGGGCGTCGCCCGAAAGCGGTTGCACCGTGGCTGTCGCCGCGAGCCCGAGCACGGCAGCGAAGGATGAGAACACGCGGCGGTTGTGCAGATAGGTGCCGGCCACTTCGCTGAGCGCGCCGGCCTCGCCGGCTTCGACTTCGACGTCGGCGCGCAGATCGAGTCCGGCCATGCGGTCGATGATCCGGTCGGGAAGCTGGCTGATCGGCGAGCGGCTGTGGGTGCTGTTCTGCGACAGGAACACGCCGAGTCCAAGCTCCGGCACCATCACCATGTTGGTGAGGAATGCGGCGGTGCCGCCGCCGTGGCCGAAGCTGCGCAGGCCACGATAGTGGCGATCCTGGAAGCCATGCGCGACATCGTTGGCGGCGGGACGGTCGTCGAAGGCGCGCGTCCACATCTGCGCGTGGGTGTCGGCGCGCAGCAGGCGCGTACCGTCGAGTTCGCCGCGATTGAGGTGGAAGCGCATCCAGCGCGCCATGTCGGTGGCCGTGGAGGCGATGCCTCCGGCCGGCCAGTAGGGACCGATCTGCATGTAGTTCTGCGTCGCCAGCGCCCCCTTGCCTTGCTTGTAGCCGCCGGCCAGGCGCGCGCGCTGACGCTCGTTCATGGCGCCGGGTGCGGCCAGTGTGGTGTCGCGCATGCCGAGCGGGAACAGGATCTCCTGTTGCAGGAATTCCGCATAGGGAAGGTTGGCCACATCCTCGACGATCTGTGCTGCCAGCGCCGAACCCCAGTTCGAGTAGGAGGTGCGCGCGCCCGGACGGAATACGCGTTTGGGCTGGTGCTCGGCCAGCAGTTCGGCCAGCGTGCGCCCGTCGTTGTCCGCCACCGCGAACAGCCGCATCGAATCCTCGAAGCCGGCGCGATGGTGCATCAGGTGGCGCATGGTCACGGGAGCGCCGAAAGCGTCGTCGACACGCACCTGTCTCAGGTACATGTTGACGTCGGCATCGAGATCGAGCTTGCCGCGTTCGGCGAGCATCATCGCTGCGGTCCAGATGAAGGTCTTGGACACCGAGCCGATGCGGAACAGGGTTTCCTCCGCGACCACCGGCTGCCGGTTCGCCACG
Source organism: Lysobacteraceae bacterium (assembly GCA_035444205.1). Classification (GTDB taxonomy): domain Bacteria; phylum Pseudomonadota; class Gammaproteobacteria; order Xanthomonadales; family BPKI01; genus DAOMOD01. The sequence continues at coordinate 1,609 of DAOMOD010000136.1, read as the reverse complement.
TCTGCAAGCCCGTAGCCCCGGGCCAGGACCAGCGCGTCGTTGCGGACCACCGACACCGTCAGCGCGGCCAGCTCGTGCTCGTGCAGAAGACTGAGCGCCACGCCGTCGACGAACGGCACCAGGTCGCCACGCAGGACATCGATGTCGAAGGCTTCGCCCAGGTCGGCATCGACATCCTGCCCGGTGGGCCCCATGCCAGCTTCGACCGCCTCGGCCGGAACGCGCTCCGGCGGTTCGGTCTGGGCAAGCGCCTCGGTGCCGGGAAGGTACGGCGAGGCGAAAAGACACAGTGCGAGGAGGATGCGCAGCATGGCTTCGGGTCCCTGTCGTTTGGCTGGGACGGTCACGCTACACCAGACGCGCTTGGCGTGCATGTCGCGGCGCCGACAAGCGACGCTCTTGGGAACGAGCATCTGAACGAACGCGGACACCACGCGCCTGCAGCGACCGATTGGACCGGCCGCATCCGTCCGGTTTGGTCTGCTTCATGGCGGTACCGGATAATAGGCGGCTCACACCCAGCCACGACACGCCCATGAACCACGCCCACCGCAAGCCCCTCCCTGGCACGAAGCTGGACTGGTTCGACGCCCGCGCGGCGGTGGAGGCGATCCTGCCCGGTGCCTGGGCCACGCTGCCCTACACCTCGCGGGTGCTGGCCGAGAACCTGGTGCGGCGCTGCGATCCGGCGATTCTGGATGAATCGCTGAAGCAGCTGATCGAGCGACGCCGCGACCGCGACTTCCCCTGGTTTCCGGCACGCGTGGTCTGTCACGACATCCTCGGCCAGACCGCGCTGGTCGATCTTGCCGGCCTGCGCGATGCCATCGCCGAACAGGGCGGCGATCCGGCCAAGGTGAACCCGGTGGTGCCGGTGCAGCTGATCGTCGATCACTCGCTGGCGGTCGAATGCGGCGGCTACGACCCGGATGCCTTCAACAAGAACCGCGCCATCGAGGACCGCCGCAACGAGGATCGCTTCCACTTCATCGACTGGACCAGGAAGGCGTTCCGCAACGTCGATGTGATCCCGCCGGGCAACGGCATCATGCACCAGATCAATCTGGAGAAGATGAGCCCGGTGGTCTACGTGCAGGACGGGGTGGCCTTCCCCGACACCTGCGTCGGCACCGACAGCCACACGCCACATGTGGATGCGCTTGGCGTGATCGCCATCGGCGTCGGCGGACTGGAGGCGGAGAACGTGATGCTCGGGCGCGCCTCCTGGATGCGTCTGCCGGAGATCGTCGGCGTCGAGCTGAGCGGGCGCCCGCAGCCCGGTATTACCGCCACCGACATCGTGCTGTCGCTGACCGAGTTTCTGCGCAAGTCGAAGGTGGTGGGCGCGTATCTTGAGTTCCGCGGCGAGGGCGCCGCCGCGCTCGGCATTGGCGACCGCGCCTCGATTTCCAACATGGCGCCGGAGTACGGCGCCACCGCGGCGATGTTCTTCATCGACGACAACACGCTCGACTACCTGCGCCTGACCGGCCGCAGCGACGAGCAGGTGGCGCTGGTCGAGACCTATGCGAAGGCCGCGGGCCTGTGGGCGTCGGACCTCGCCAACGCGGAATACGAGCGCACCCTCCACTTCGACCTGTCGAGCGTG